>CANPXZ010000004.1 GCA_947587485.1 uncultured Oscillospiraceae bacterium
ACGACCGCTTCCTAAAATTTGAGGATTCTTAACTTCGGCCTTAAAAAACTTACACACTTTTCTTGACACTGCCTTCCGGGAAGCCAATGAACGCATTGACAGTTTCATCTACTTCTACAACCATGAGCGCATCCAGTTAAAGACTGGAGTGGCACCGCTCTCGCTGCGCCACTCCGCTTAAATCTTATTTCCTACACAGGAACCTTTTCTTTTCCCTGTCCTCTTTCCTTGGGGCAGTTCATATCGCCATCCCCAAATATTACTACCTATATAGCGAACAGCTGCTGGAGACGGAGGAAAAGGGTAGGTTCAACGATTTCACGGCCTGCGAGCCGCTGACGAAGGAGTCGGGCAAGCCGCCGGGCTGTATCCAGTACGGCCAGTGCGAGGGTGTATACTCCCAGCACCTGCACATCATCGAGGATCTGCGGGCGGTGGGCAAATGCTTTGCCCAATGAGGAAACGAGCGAAAAAACAGCGGCAAAAGCCCCGTCGATGCGGGGGCGGAAAGGAAATATATCTTGCAATAATTGCCTTGCTGTGGTAAGATTAGACGAATAACTATAGCCCAATATGTAGTTTGCTTTTTGCCAATCGAGTACGACAAATCATCTATTTTGTTATACATGCGCTGTGAGCGTTGCCTCTGAAAGATCAGACGGCCCGATTCTGCGGCTGGGAAGGGACAGGTTAGCGATGATATTAACACGGACGCCGTTTCGGGTAAGTTTTGCGGGCGGTGGAAGCGACCTTGCGGAGTATTACGAGCAGCACGGAGGGTGCGTATTGAGCACGAGCATCAACCGGTACTGCTACATCTCGATCCACCCCTATTTCAACGAGCAGCTGACGCTGCTGAAGTACTCGGAGAACGAGCTGGTGGAGGATCTGTCCCAGATCCGGCACCGGATCTTCAAATGCGTGCTGGGCGAGGCGAAGCTGCACGGAGTAGAGATCGTATCGACGGCGGACGTGCCGGGGGGCACGGGCCTGGGCTCGTCCAGCACCTTCACGGTGGGGCTTCTGCACGCGGTGACGTGCTACCAGGGGAAGTACTACTCGAAGGAGAAGCTTGCGGCGAAGGCGTGCGAGGTAGAGATAGAGAAGCTGGGCAGTCCCATAGGGAAGCAGGATCAGTACGCGGCGGCGTGCGGGGGCCTGAACTACATCCAGTTTCATCGTGATGGAGAGGTATCCGTGACGCCGGTGGTGATGAAGGGCAGCGTATACCGGCAGCTGCAGGAGAACCTGGTGATGTACTACACGGGGGAGACGCGATCGGCGAACAGCATATTGAGCGAGCAGCGTCAGAACACGAAGCAGGAGGACAAGGCGGCGAATCTGGGCGCGATGTGCGCGCTGGCGGAGGAGATGAAGCGGAGTCTGGAGCAGAACGATCTGACGGGCTTTGGGGAGCTTCTGCACGAGGGCTGGAAGCTGAAGAAGACGCTGGCGCGGGGGATAACGAATCCGGAGATAGACGAGGCGTACGAGACGGCGATGAAAAACGGCGCGGTAGGCGGGAAGCTGCTGGGCGCCGGCGGGGGAGGATTTCTGCTGTTTTACTGTCCGAAGGAGAAGCAGGAACAGCTGCGTGTAGCGCTGCGGATGCGGCCGTTTCCGTTCCGGTTTGAGAAGGACGGCACGACGGTGGCGTACATAGGCGAGAAGTACTGGGATTGACGGAGGAGCGAGAAGATGCGGGTGATGGTAGCGGGCGGCGCCGGTTTTATAGGGAGCAACCTGATAGACGCGCTGCTGGAGGCAGGGCACAGTGTGGTGTGCGTGGACAACTACTTCATAGGGACGAAGGCGAACATAGCGCATCTGCACGGCAGGGAGGACTTCACGTTTTACGAGAAGGATCTGTCGGACAGAGAAGCGGTAGAGAGGATATTTGAGAAAGAGAAGATAGATTTTGTATACCACATGGCGGCGAACTCGGACATACAGGCGAGCGCGGGGGCGCCGGAGGTGGAGTACCGAAACACGTACACGACGACCTTCAATATTCTGGAGGGGATGCGGAAAAACGGGGTAAAGGGCCTGTTTTTCTGCTCGACGAGCGCGGTATACGGGGACGCGCAGGGAGCGCATGTGGATGAGAACTACGCGCCCTTGCGTCCGATATCGTACTACGGCGGCTGCAAGCTTGGATGCGAGGGGATCATCAGCGCGTACACGTACATGAACGACATGCACACGATGATGTTCCGTTTCCCGAACGTGATCGGGCCGCGGCTTACCCACGGGGCGGTATTCGATTTCATCCGGAAGCTGAAGGCAGATCCCACGCGGCTGGAGATCCTGGGAGACGGGCACCAGTGCAAGCCATACCTGTACGTAGGGGATCTGGTGGAGTGCATTATGCGGTACACGAAGGACGTGCCGGCGGGCCTGACGGTCTACAACGTGGGCGGGGAGAGCCAGAGCACGGTGACGGGGATCGCGCAGATCGTGTGCCGGGAGATGGGCCTGAAGGACGTGACGTTCACGTACACGGGCGGCCGGGGCGGCTGGAAGGGAGACGTGCCGGCGTTTGCGTACAATCTGGACAAGATCCATGCGGCTGGGTGGCATGCCAGCATGACCAGCGACGAAGCTGTGGCGCAGACGGTGAGGGACGTGATCGGATGCAGGCGGTGATCATGGCGGGGGGCAAGGGCACCCGCCTTCGCGCCATTACGAAGGACGAGATCCCCAAGCCTATGGCGCCGGTATGCAGCAAGCCGATCCTGGCCCGGCAGATCGAGACGCTCCGGGATCAGGGGATCGACGATATCGTGCTGATCGTAGGGTATCTGGGAGAGAAGATCCGGGACTGGTTCCAGGACGGCGGGTCCTATGGCGTGCGCATCCGGTATATCGAGGAAGAGGAACCTCTGGGCACGGCGGGGGCGCTGGCGCTGCTGCCGCCGCTGCTGACGGGGGACAGCTTTTTCCTGGTGTTCGGGGACGTGCTGTTCGATATCGATCTGGGCCGGATGGCGGCGTTCCACCGGGAGAAGAACGCGGAGGCCACGCTGTTCGTCCATCCCAACAGCCACCCCTTCGACTCGGATCTGGTGGTCTGCGATGATACGGGCCGGGTGACCGGGTTCGATTCCAAGCATAACGAGCGGAACTACTGGTACGCCAACTGCGTGAACGCTGGGTTCTACCTGATGGACGCGAAGATCTGCGACCGGGTTCCGGAGGCGAAAAAGACCGACCTGGAAAAAGAGCTCCTGGCTGGCATGATCGCCCAGGGCGCGGCGGTATACGGCTACCGATCCCCGGAGTATATCAAGGACGTGGGCACCGTGGAGCGCATCCAGGCCGCGGAGCGGGAGCTGACGGACGGCCTGATCGCGGGCCGCAGTCTTCGGCGCCGGCAGCGGGCGATCTTTCTGGACAGGGACGGGACGCTGAACCGGGAGAACGGGCTGGTATACCGGGAGGATCAGTTTGCGCTGGAGGATCGAGCGGCGGAGGCGATCCGGCGCATCAACGGGTCAGGGTATCTGGCGATCGTGATAACGAACCAGCCGGTGGTGGCCCGGGGCCTGTGCGGGATAGAGGACGTGGAGAATATCCACCGGAAAATGCAGACGCTTTTGGGCCGGGAGGGGGCGTATCTGGACGGGATAGAGTACTGTCCGCACCACCCGGACAAGGGATACCCGGAGGAAAACCCGGCGTATAAGATCGCGTGCCATTGCCGCAAGCCGGACACAGGGATGATAGAGCGAGCGGCGGAGCGGTACAACATAGACGTGAGCGCATCGTGGATGGTAGGAGACAGTACGGTGGACGTGCAGACGGGAAAGAACGCTGGCACGGGAACAGTGCTGGTACGCACGGGGGTGTCAGGCCGTGACGGGAAGTACGCGGTACGGGCGGACATGGAGTGCGCGGACATACTGGAAGCGGTGGAAGAGATACTGAAGAGAGAGGGAGGACAGCGATGACAGACTACAGAGAGCAGATAAAGAGCTATTTGGCGTACGAGCAGGCGACGCTTGCGGCGCTGGATATAGAGTCGATCAACCAGGCGCTGAACGTCCTGGAGGGGGCATACGAGCGGGGGAGCACCGTGTATATATTCGGAAACGGAGGCAGCTCCGCGACGGCGTCCCACTACCAGAACGATTTCAACAAGGGCGTGTCGGAGACGCTGGAGAAGAAGTTTGACTTCCGGTGCCTGAACGACAACATCGCGACGGTGATGGCGGTGGCGAACGACATCGGCTTTGAGGAGGTATTCCGTTACCAGCTGCGGGGTCACCTGAAGGCGGGAGACGTGGTGATGGCGATCTCGGGAAGCGGAAACTCGGCGAACGTGGTGTTGGCGGCGGAGTACGCGAAGGAGCAGGGGAACGAAGTGATAGGGATCACGGGCTATAACGGAGGGAAGCTGCGGAAGCTGTGCGACGTATCGCTGCACGCGCCGATCAACAGCATGCAGGTGACGGAGGACATACACATGATCTTCGACCATCTGATGATGAGCGTGATGTGCAAGAGCTTGGCAGGGATCGATCACTGCAAGGAGTAAGGGACAGGAGAGGAAGCAAATGGCGCCGAAGATATCGGTGGTACTGCCCATAAACAACAGTGCCAAGTACCTGACCCGGGCGATAGACAGTATAGAGGAGCAGACGTTCGGGGACTGGGAACTGCTGGCGGTGAACGAAGCGGGGTCGCAGGACGGGTCGGCGGAGATAGTGAAGATGTACAGCCGCCGGGACGAAAGGATACGGCTGCTGCAAAACGAGCAGCCTCTGGGCCTGGCGGAGTCGCTGAACCGTGGCATACGGGAGAGCACAGGGGAGTATATAGCGCGGATGGACGCGGACGATATCTCGCACCGGGATCGGTTTGCCAAGCAGTATGCGTATATGCAGGCGCACCCGGAGGTAGGGGTGTGCGGAACGTACCAGCGGCACTTTGGGGGAAAGAAGGAGTGGACGCACCGGCCGCCGGAGAGCCCGGAGGACATGAAGGCGGCGCTGCTGTTTCACTGCAACATCTGCCACTCGACGGTGATGCTGCGGCGGAGCGTATTTGTGGCCAACGGATTATATTACGACGGCAGATACAAGGCGGAGGATTTCGAGCTGTGGAGCCGGGCGGTGGGCGTGACGGCGTTCGCCACGATCCCCGAGGTGCTGGAGGAGAAAGGAAAGAGCAGCCGGGATAAGAGCTGGAACGACGGACAGATCACAGCGCGCATGCTGCGGACGATGCTGGGCATCGAGCTTGCAGAAGAGCAAACAGCGTGTTTTCAGCGTCCAGAACTAAATAAAGAAGAACGTAAACAGTTCAAATCGCTCCTTTGGGAGGTATATAACAGGAACGAAGAGCGGCAGGTATTTGCGCGCGAGAGCCTGGTGAACATGCTGTGCACGGAGTGGCGGTATGTGACGGGGCGTGGAGAGCGTCTGTGGAGCGGCGAGCGGTATGTGCAGACGATAGAGCAGGCGCTGGACGAGAAGGCGCCTGTGCCCGAAGAGCGCAAGAGCGTGCCGGAGAGAGTGAAGGCGGGCGTGGCGGCGCGGCTGCGCCGGAGCCTGGACATGGAGGGCCAGCGGAAGCGGATCGTGCAGGACGTGGAGAAGCGGCTGGGGAAGCTGGAGACGAAGCTGACGCGGCAGGCGGAGCGGCGGACAGGGGAACTGTCGGCACAGCTCCGGGAGCAGGCCCAGGCACTGGCACAGGTGCAGGCGCAGGCGGACAAGCCGGCGCCGGAGCCGCCCCAATGGGAGAGAGTATATCTTCCATACCGCGCGGGAGAGAAGCTGCGCGCGGGCGTACTGGTGACGTCGGCGGCGGACTGGCCTACGCTGGAGAGCGTATGGCGCGCGCTGGCGCAGGATGGCCGGACGGAGGCGGCGCTGTACGTCTACGGCAGCCAGGCGCGGGAGTATATGGAGAGCATAGGGGAGAGGTATGCGCCGGCGGAGCAGTATACGCTGGCGGAGGCCAGGCCCCATGTACTCATACGGCGGATCAGCAAGGCGAAGCTGCCGGTATATCTGCAGAGCGAGAAGCTGAGTCGGCTGGGGATACGGCAGTGCTGCATACCGGAGCAGTTTCCGGTATGCGCGCAGAGCGAGCAGAGCGCGGCGGAGCGCCAGGCTTGGGGCGTATTCACCAGCTCGGGGCGCGTACAGTATGACCACATCTGCCAGAGCGAGGCGGGATGGGAGAACGAGCGCGGCGCGGGAGCGCCGATCCTGGACGGCCTGCGCCGGAGGGAGTCGTACCCGCTGGAAGAAAAGGTGCGCCATCGTATAGGCGCCCGGAAGCTGGTGGTGATGTATATCCACGGGCCGGAAGCGGACGAGGCCAGCCGGCTGCCCCAGGCGGACATAGACGAGTATACGGCGTTTATAACGGGCGCTGTGGCCCGGTGGAAGAGTTATTTCTTCCTGGTGCTGCTGGGAGAAGACTTTGCGCAGCGGTGCAGCGCGTACGGCCTGGAGAAGAACGGCGCCGCGCTGCAAGAGGCGATAGAGGCGGCGGAGAACGCGGCGCTGTATACAGGCGCGGATCACCGGCGGGCGCTGTATGGCGCGGC
Organism: uncultured Oscillospiraceae bacterium; assembly: GCA_947587485.1. Lineage (GTDB taxonomy): Bacteria > Bacillota > Clostridia > Oscillospirales > Oscillospiraceae > CAJOIG01. Next base: position 6,563 of record CANPXZ010000004.1, read on the forward strand.
GTATGTGATAGCGGACAGGTCGGACATGCTGCTGGAGAGCGCGGCGGCGGGCATACCGGCGCTTTATATGCACAGCTTTTACTGCCGGGATCGGCTGCTGCCGGGGATAGAGCCGGTGTATGAGAGTCTGTACCAGGGCACGTGCCGGTATGACATGGACATGTACCTGGACATGGTGGGAGAGAAGAGCGGCGACTACAAGGCGGAGGAACGGCGGCGCGCGGCGCGGGCGAGTCTTCCGGCGGCGGACGGGGAGAACGGCCGGCGCGTGTTGGAGTCGGTGCTGGAGGCCATGGCGGAGGAGGCGGCGAGGTAGTATGCCAGAGATATCCGTGGTGATGCCGGTATACAACGGCGCGCAGTATCTGCCGGAGGCGATAGAGAGCGTACTGGATCAGAGCTATGGGGACTTTGAGTATCTCATCGTGTGCGAGCACGGGAGCGACGAGGCGAGCATGGCGGTCGTGGAGGGGTACGCGGCGAAGGACGAGCGGATACGCCTGATACGAAACGAGCGGCGGCTGGGCATAGCGGCGTCGCTGAACGTGGGCCTGGCCGCGGCACAGGGCCGATACATTGCCCGGATGGACGGGGACGATGTGTCCGGCCGGCGGCGGTTCGAGGTACAGCGGCAGTTTCTGGAGAGCTATCCGGAGATAGGCGTGTGCGGGATACACCCCCGGGTGCTGTACCCGGCGGACAAGCCGGGGGATTTTCTGCTCGATTACGGAACCGATCCGGAGCAGATGGAGAGCGACCTGCTGTTCTTCATCCCCATGCGGCACCCGAGTGTGATGTTCCGTGGAGAGCTGACAAGGACGTGCGCCTATGACGAGACGCTGGCGGGGGGAGAGGAATACAGCTTCTTCTACCGGATGAGTTTGCAGACGAAGCTGGGCAATATCCCTGATCCGACGCTGTTTTCCTACCGGCGCACGGGGGAGAACGCCTCCCGGGTATATCTGGCGCGGGACACCTTTATCCGGCGGGAGACGATGCGGGAGATCTTTCGTCAGCAGCTGGGGATGGAGTTTGAAAACCGCCAGATGGACATACTAAATTTTTTGGGGAACACGGCGTACGACGATCTGAAGAAGGAGCAGTATCCGGCGGTGGTAGAGCAGCTGGAGCGACTGCTGGAGCAGATAGAGGAGCAGAACGAACGGAAGGGCGTATACCGGCCGGCATGTCTGCGCAAGACGCTGGAGCACCGATGGTTTCGGGAGAAGCGGCGGCTGCGTCTGATGATGAAGGGGCAGCTGACGGAGGCGGTGGAGAGGGCGTTGGCGGAGAGCCGGTATGCCAGCGTGTGGTTCTGAAGGAGAGGAAGAGATGGACAAGCAGGTGAGACGGCAGATCCGGGTGAAGAACTGGCGGCTATGGGCGCTGGCGGGGATAGCGATCCTGACGTTGGTATACACGTTCCTGCGGCAGGCGCCCATAGGGGAGAGGACGATAACCCTGACGGCGCGTGGAGAGCAGGAGAGCGTGGCGGACGGGAGCGAGATCTGGCTCCGGCGGGTGGAGATAGACGGAAAGGAATACGCGCCGGAGGAAGTGTTCACCGGCAAGTGGATCGAGGAAAAGGGATACTACGTCTGGCGTACATACGACCGGGTGGAGGGAATGACGGACAGCCTGACGGCCACATTCCCGGGGGACGCGGACGTGGATATGTACTTTGAGTCGAACCGGTGGCGGGGGATCCTGCGGGTGCAGGACGGGTGTATTCTGCCGCGGCTTTACAGGGTGAACTGCTACCGGGACACGGGCGCGGGGGACGAGCTTATCAGCTACAAGCAGACCAGAATGGCTCCCGGCATCCTCCGGGCCGCCAGACTGCTGCTGTTCTACGCGACGGCCTGGATTCTCATTACGGAGATACGCCAGCGGGTTTTGAATAGAAGACGCATGCTTGAGCAAAAGACGGTGTCAAAAAAGCCGGTTCCAAGCGATCCGGACGTCTGAATCTGTATGCAAGTAGAGAAGAGTGGAGGAAATAAACCATGGGAAAAAAGAATGCGATTATCCTTGCTGATACGAGGCCGGCGCTGGTAGGAACGGTACTGCTGCAGCTGGATAAGACAAATAAGGGCCTTTTTGACGAGGCGATCATATATTATTCTGATCCAATCGATGAAAAAGACCAGGCGCTGATGTGCCAGATCATGCCCTGCCGCTTTATTGAGTATGAACCGGATCTGCCGGATTTTCTCTTTGATAAGCCCCGCTTCAAACGGTTTTCCCCCTTGATGTTCTGCCGGTATGAGATGCCGCGGTATTTAGAAGAATTTGAGACTGTCACATGGCTTGACACAGACATTCTGATCCAGGGTGACTTGAGCCAGATAATCGAACAGGCAAAGCAATGTGGCGCGGCAATTGTCCGGGAGGACGACATCAATAAGACTGCCAAGCGACCGGATACAATGCGAACCTGCTTCACAAGGGATGTCGTTGGATATAAAACGGACGAATATCTCTACGTTTCAGCTCTGATCGTTCTCACAAAGAAAAGCGGACTGACTGAACAATATACCAATTGGTGTTACAGGAAGACAACGCAGTGGTCGGATATTTTGAATTTACCTGACCAAGGCGTTATTAATGCTGCCATACAGGCATTTGATATCAAAGTGTCGCCTGTATGCGGAAGTATTTTTGGCTGCTATCCATTCCGGGGAAGAGATTGTTCCAAGGCGAAGATTATCCATGCGTGGGGGTCAAATAAGTTTTGGAATGATTGGTATCTGCATCTGAACTATCCCCAGTGGCAAGACTATTATGAACAGTGGATTGCGATGGGAGGATGTAGTTTCCCGGTTCAGCAGGAGCCGAAGATTTCCATCGTTATTCCATTGTATAAACCAGATCTGGAACAGCTGGAAAAATGTCTGGACAGCCTGATGGCGCAGAACCGGAATGATTGGGAGAGATATTCGGATTTTGAGATCATCCTTGTGGCAGAGCCGGGAGAGAACGACGCGCTGCAGGCTCTGCTGGATACATATCAGGACAAGGGTATCCGGCTCCTGGTCAACGAGCGGCGGCTGGGGATAGCGGCGAGTCTGAACCGTGGAATGAAGCAGGCTAAAGGCCGCTATATTGCCAGGGTGGACGCGGACGACGTCTGTGCCAGACCGCGGATGTGTATGCAAGAAGAGTATCTGGACAGTCATCCGGAGATCATGCTCTGCACCAGCGATTACGAATACTTCGGTGATATGAACGAGGGACGAGTGATCTTTGAAGGAGAATTGAGCAGAGCTTGGTCAGTACTCACTTGCCCGTTTGATCATCCGACCATTATGTTCCGCAAGGATTTCTTCCTGGATAACGATCTGTTCTATGATGAACAGCGTGGGTTCGTGGAAGACTGGGAACTGTGGTGCCGTGCGTTCAAAAAGGGCATGACGGTGGGGTGTATCCACAAGGTGCTCTACTCACACCGGTGGGTAAACGCGGCCAGTGCCGGACAGACAAACCAGACCATCATCATGATGCGGGAGATGATTCAGAAAAACTTCTCCGAGCTGGGTGTGCAGATCCCTACGGAGGATCTGCGCATCATGGGCCCGTGGAACGGGAAACTGCTTGATCCTGCCGATATTGAAAAACTGAAGGGCTATCTTGACCAGGCGCTCAAGCAGAACCAGACCCTGGGTCTGTATGACCAAGAGAGTTTGGAGTATGTATTCTCGCTGCGCCTGCGGGAGGCCGAGACTGGAAAGCTTCCCGGCCTTGTAAAGAAGGCCAAGAAGAAGAAAAAAGCTCCCCCAAAGACAAAAAAGCTGCCGGAAAAGCCCAAAACCCTCAAGGGGAGAGTCAAGCAGCTGCTCAAACCTCTGTATCAGCCGTTCAGAAAACGGTATGAGAATCGGCTTATCCGTCTGGAAAAGAAGGCCGACAGCATCAGAGAACATAGCTATGTGCTGGAAGGGCATTTGTGGAGCTGCATCAACAAATTGGATGTAGAGCATCAGATGATCAACTCGAATATGGAATTGATCACAGCGCTGCTCTACGAACAACTGCAGCTTCGCAGGCGCATGGATCGGCAGGAGAAGCAGTTTGAGCAGGCGATCGAGAACTGGACAAGGGAACGCTACCAGCGGACAGAGCAGTTGGTCAGAGACAAGGTATGGAACTTGGGGCAGCAGCTGGACAAGCAGGTTGAGGATTGGACCTGGGAACGGTATCAGCGAACGGAGAATCTCATTGAGAATAAACTCTGGTCGCTGCAGCAGGAAACGGAAAGGCTTGTTAAAGACTGGACATGGGAGCGCTACCGCCGGACAGAGCAGCTGTCGGAAAAAGTGGAAGGCGAGCTCAACGACACACTGGGCAGATATACAAGAGAGATCCATCGGCATGTAGATTTTACATACCGGGATCTGATGGTAGCGCTGGAACGTGCGTCGGCCTTTCTGCCGGCAGCGGATATCACCCTGGAGACCGACTATCCGATAGCTTATGAAAGCCTGGATCATCTTTATCCCCATGGGACGATACAAGATAACACACGCTACCCGCGGTTTATTGAGAAGTGCGAAACACTGTTGAGACCGAAGGGGAAGCTCTCGTTCTTGGATCTTGGATGTTCTGGCGGCGGCATGGTACTGGAGGCGGCGCTGCGGGGCCATGTCTCGATCGGTCTTGAGGGGAGCGACGCTTCTCTGAAAGAGCAAAGGGCAGAATGGCGGCTGCTGGGCGACCGGCTGATGACCTGCGATATCGCAAAACCCTTCAAACTCCGGGGCAGCGACGGGCAGAACTACAAGTTTGACGTGATCACCGCCTGGGAGGTGCTGGAGCATATCCAGGAAAATGACATTGGCCAGCTCCTGGAGAACATCAAAGAGCATCTTTCCGAAGATGGATTCTTTGTTGGCTCCATTGCCAATTGGGACGATATCGACCCGGAGACGGGTGTGAACTGGCATGTCACGGTGCACCCCTACGAATGGTGGAAGGAGCGCTTTGAGGCGGCGGGGATGCAGGTCTGCAGCGAGATGTTCGACCCCATTGATCTGGCCCGGGGCGGGTACAATCCTCCCCACTGCTATGAGGCGCCCTATCCGGAGATAGATCCGAACCGGTCGATCCATATTGCCGCGAGAAAGGCGGAGAGCGTATGAGTGGGAATACGGATATGCGGAAAAATCAGCCCCGGAGCGATCGCGGGGGGGGGTAAACACGAAAGTTTCTTCCATCGGTTGGGAAAGCGCCTTTTCGCCGGCTTCGCAGACGAGCTCCGGGAGGAGATAAGGCAGGTTCTCCAGCGTGAGACGCAGGAATTGGAACGCAGCGTCGAGGCTTGGACCTGGGAGCGGTATCAGCGAACGGAGAAACTGGTGGAGAACTGGACCTGGGAGCGATACCAGCAAACGGAAAAGCTTCTGAAGGACACGATAGACCGCCGCCTGCAAAAGCTCATGCCGCTGCCGTCTCTGCGGACGCTGGATGTGCATATTGCGGAGCACTGCAATTTGAACTGTCAGTGCTGCGACAATTTCTCCCCCATCGCCGAGGAACAATACACAGACTATGACAGCCTGGCGCGGGATTTTGCCAGACTGCGTGAGCTGTCCCACGGGCAGGTGGGCACCATCTATCTGGACGGCGGCGAACCGCTGCTGCATCCGAGGATCGCCGATTTTGTCTCTCTTACGAGAGAGCATTTTGAAGAATCGGATATCTATGTGGTGACCAATGGGATACTGCTTGCTCAGATGCCGGAAGCGTTCTGGGAAAAATGCGCCTCCAACCATGCCGGAGTCCTGATCACGAAATATCCGATCCATCTGGATATGGAGACCATCGAGGCGAAAGCGGCAGAGCACGGTGTCGTCTGGCGGTTTTACGATGAAAGCGCGGATTATAAGGAAAAAACCACCACATTCATGCCTTTGGATATGCATGGCGGCCACGAAAGCTACCAGAATTTTGTGAACTGCTATCACGCGAATTACTGCATCTACCTCTGGGAGGGGCGGATCTATACCTGTTCAGTAGCCGCGAGCATTCGGCATTTCAACCGGTTCTTCCACGAGGATCTGCCGGACGTGCCGGAAAATTCCATCAGCATCTATGAAGCGAAGGATATGGACGAGATCCTGCGGTTTTTATGCCGGCCCATCCCGCTGTGTGAATACTGCGATATCCCCGGCCGAACCTTTGATATCCCCTGGGGGATATCCAAACAGGAAAAGAGCGAGTGGGCGCATGTATGAAAAGGCGGTGCCGGGGGCTGCCAAAGGAGGTATTCATGAATACATCGGATAGAGCATGGGGGAAGGCTGCGCTGAAGCGCATGCTGCCCAGTTTGGTAACAGCGCTGGCTGCGGCGGCCGTCTTGTTCGCTGCTTTTTCCGTATGCCTGAGGACGAATCTTGCGGAGCCGACGTATATGGCGATCTCTTCCCTGGCAGAGGATCAGCCTGTCACCTTCCGGGGCGCGACAGTAGATGGAAAATGGCTGAATCCTTCCGATATGCTGGTGTCGGCAGGGAGCTGGGTCGAGGATCCAGAGCAGAGGGTTTATACCTCCTCAGACGAGACTCCGCTGCGGCTGGAGCTGCCGCCGGGACAGGAGCGCACCCTGGCCTTCAATTCCGGCCCGGACGAGGGCGCGGTGCTGGTAGAGTTTGACGAGGATCAGCTGGAATTTGACCTGTACAGCGACGCCGTCGCTGAGCTGGGGTCGAATTACCAGGTGCCCGCCGCGCTTCCCCACGGGCTGCCGTTTTATATTTTCTTCCTAATAGCCGCGCTGCTGTTCGGCATGTTCGCGCTCATCCCCGACAGAAGTGCGGGGGGGTAAGACTTCCTGAAGAACGGGACGTTTCCGGCGACCTGCTCCGGGGCGTATGCTGTTTCACGGTGGTGCTACTGCACTGCACGTGTAACTGCCTTGACAGCTATGGCCCACCGCTCTCTGCCTGGTATCCCCACCTTATCATGAACAGCCTTACGGCCTTTGCCGTACCTGCATTTTATATGCTCTCCGGGGCATATTTGCTGGGCAAGCCCCAGCCCGTCCGGAACACGCTGTCTAGAAGGGTGCCGCGCCTGTTGATCCCGCTGGTATTTTGGAGTGTATTCTACATTATATTCAGCGGCGATATCCGGCCACAGAAGTTTTTAGAAATGTTTTTCCAGCCGCAGACGCCCCATTTGTGGTTTATGTACTGCATTCTGGGGATCTATTTTCTCCTTCCGCTGTTATCCAGACTCTACGTGGCTTTGGGGACAAAGGAGAAAATATACCTGCTCATGCTGCTGCTTGTGGTTCCGTCGCTGCTGCATGACACGGAATATATCGTAAACCGCTATGTGCAGATGCCGTATTTTGCAGTGTTCTGGCCGGATCTAGGGCTGTTTTGCCTGGGGGCGTTTCTGCGGGAACACAGCGAACAACTGAAAAGATATAAAAATTGGATGCCCGCGGCATTCATTTTAGGACTGGTGCTTACCGCCGGACTGACGCTGTATGTCAGCGCACGTGATAATGCTCTGAACAAAAACTTTATCAGCTGCATCGGAAGCGTTGGCGTCCTGCTTATGGCGGCGTCGCCTCTGATATGGGCTTGGGGCAACGAGGAAGCACTGAAGAAGCTTCCAAACTGGACAAAAAAGCTGATCCATGGGCTCGGACAGACGTCGATGGGCGTGTACCTGATCCACGTATTGGTGATGCAGATGCTTAACCGCTCTGCACTCCCGTGGCTGCCGCTGTACAGTAACGAGGGATCGATGCTCCAGATGTGCTTCAGCGCCGTCGGATACTTTGCCATAAGCGCGGTCATCTGCTGGTGCGGAGAAAAAACGCCGCTGGCGAGAAAAGTGATATAAGACCGGCTGGAATATAAGCAATCAGCCAGGATGTAATTTGGAGAATGGTTCATGAAGCGTGTTAGGAAGAAAGGTGATCGTCGGACGCGGATCGTGCTGAACAACAGGATTGTCGCGGCTTTTGCAGTGGTCATTCTATGTCTGTCCTGCGTGCTGGCGGCGGTTGTTATCCGAAGACCTATCCGAGTACTGGTCACGGTGCAGGAAGGTTCTGGTTCGGTGACCTACCGAGGAGCGATGGTGAGCGACAGTTGGTGCAATCCGCCAGCCGGATTATCTCCAGATGGCTCCTGGATTTTTGATTCCAAGACGTCTACATATACCGCCGCAAGTTATCTGCCTTTAGAGATCGAATTGCCGGCAGGAGAGGAATGTGCTCTTGTTTTCAATTACGGTCCGGACGAGGGCGTTGCGGTCGTAGAGGCGCGGGGCGAGCGGTTTGAATTTAATCTGTACAACAATACAGTTGTGGAGTATGGAAAATCATTCCAAATTCCGGGCGTGGAGCCGATGGATCGTTCGTATTACGCTCTTCCTTTGGTCATCTTGGCGGTTCTTATCGCTCTTATGGGATATGTCTATGCAGGAAACGACATGCAGAGGAAGACCCGCAGCCGGGGGATTGAAATATACAGGTTTTTGTTTTCCCTGGTGATCATGCTGCACCATATCGGTTGGCAGTTCAGTTTTAATTTGTTCAGCGCCGGATATCTGGCGGTAGACATGTTTTTTATTGTCAGCGGATATTTCCTTGCGGCGCATTACGAGCGGAAGACCGTGGAGGGTAGGGGGGTATTAGGGCCGGAAGAAAGTGCCCTGCAATACGCGGCCGGGCGGTGGAAACGGATGTTTTTCCACCACAGCTGGGCGTTCCTTGTGGCGGCTTTTTCTTCGGTCGTGCTGCTGAAAAACGCCGGTTGGAAGCAGATCCTGTTTGATAACTGGCTGGAGTTTCTCATGTTGGAAGAGACCGGCCTTGGAAATGAAGCGGTTATAAATGGCGTGGGTTGGTATTGCAGTGCATTGTTCCTGGCTTCTTTCCTGGTGTATTATTCCCTGTGCAGGAACAAAAAAGCACATGTGTGCGTGATTATGCCGATCACCGCTGTGCTGGCATTTTCCTACTTTTATAGATATGGGGATCTGAACCGATACCTACAAAATCCGCTGATGATCTGCGATGGGGCGATCCGGGGATTTGTAGAATTGTCGATGGGCTGTGCATGCTATTATGCAGTCGTGAGGATAAAAGGAGGCCAGTACAGATTTGTGCAGCAGCGTTTGGAACCGTGGATGTACGGTCTGACGGAGACATTGTGCTTTGGTGCGCTGATGTACATCATGTGGAAACCTGGCGGGTATAAGCCGGGATGGTTTGTGTCCCAGGACTTTATGGCCATACCAATAATGGTACTGCTTGTGATTGTAGTGTTGTCGGAGAAAAGTATCCTTCATAAGCTTTGGGATAATAGTCTGTCCGCTTTCCTCGGAAAGCTCAGTTTTTCTATCTTCTTAAATCATACAGTGATTCTTGGCCTGCTCACAAAATTCATGATCGGCAGACCGGTGCCGATGATCCTGTCGATCTATCTTGGCACAACGATCGGATATTCTGTTTTGACGATGCTGGTGATCGACGCGCTGGAGAATGTCGTTTTTAGGAAGAGAATCTGATGCTGTTTTTATCCGTAGGAACGGCAGCGTGATATATGATAACAAAATGAAAAACAGTATTGATGTTGGAAAGAAACCTATATCCGCTTACTGACCCTATCGCTGTGAGTTAAGTTACAGTACCTTAAGTTAGGAGAAAGAACCCATGATACTTAAAACAGACTTAGTGCTCAAGATCTTCATGACCTTTGCAACCGTTTTGATTGGGTATTTCGTGCTGCGAAAAAAGCTGACTGTTGGACAACTTTTGATCTTTTGCCTGTCTGTCGCCATATTTGCGCTGGCAGCAGATCGCATATCCAAAATAATTCCGCCGCTGCGGGATAAAATAGTCATCACTGCGCTGGGGGAAAAGAACGAGGCAGCGCAGGCAGACGAGCTGTGGTTTTCCGGCTATACGGTAGACAGCGAAGTGTTTGAAAATGGAACATCCCTGCAGATCCGTGATGGGAAATGGTTCTGGAGCGGAGAAACGTATGTCTGGAGGAATGAACTGGATCCGCGTCAACCGGCGGGAACGACTCGGACGATTACAGTCGGTATCCCGGTCGGTTTGCATAGGTCGTTGAACTTCACGATGAACCCGTGGGGAGGAAAGGCTGAAATTGCGGATAGTCAGGGAAGCGAAGTATATGATTTTTATTCTGAAAAAGAAAGAACAGTAAGTATATCAATCTGTGAAAGTGAAACATCTCTGTTGATTTGGAATTGGATTCTCCATCTGGCAGTATACGCGATTGTTTTTTTAATATTGTCATATATTACAGCTGCGCTGATTATCCGTCTCAAGCGCGATTCGGTTTGGAGAGAAAAGCACAGTGGCAAACTGATTTACGGTGGCATTGCGGTATGGGCCTTTGTTCTGATGGCGACGTATGCGGGCAATACGCCGTTCTGGCAGGATGAGTTGTGGCAGATAACCGGAACCAGTGGGACGATTAAGGAGGCGATCCAGTACTGTCTGGAGGTGCGCGAGGCATCCCCTCCGCTGCCGTTCATTATTTCGACGATTTGGTACCATATAGCGCCGTATGGGGAGCAGTGGCTCCTTATGGTATCGACTGTCCCGGTGACGATCGCTGTCTATGCCATGGGGTTGGCGGGCGAACGGGTCGGAGGCAGGCTGTTTGGGATACTGTCTGTAATCTTTATGGTGACGGTACCGACGTTGTGGGGCAACGTGGCCTATGAATACAGAGCTTATGCGTTCATGGTAATGTTCTCAACGCTGACATTGTACAGCTACATCTACCGGAATCAGAATCCAACGTCAAAAAAAGCGAGTGTTTTGTTTGGACTTTCTATGACCGGCCTGGCAATGAGCCACTACTATGGTATGATAGCGTGCGTCTGTTATTTTGTGGCGGACTGTTTCCTAGTATATTACAAACAGCGATCCTGGAAGGAAGTGTTCACTTATTTTCTTCCAGGAGGCGTGAGTCTCATATGGCTCGTTCTAGTCGTGATCACTGTAGTCCGGGTCGGGGGAATGCAAGGAGAAGTTGCTTGGCAACCAGTTCCTTCGGTGGCGCTGGTCAAGGATGTGTTTGATTTTATTACAGGGTATTTCACTTTTGCTTGCTGGGTTTTGTTTGCGGGTGTTGCTGCATCGCTGGTGGTCGCTTTTCGGCTTCGGAAAGAAACGTTTACATGGCAGCGGTTTTATGTATCTTTCTGTGGTCTTGCATTTCTCGGAACGATTACAGTGATGTACATCTATGGCAATATCAATACAAAACACACGATGTGGCTCAGCAGGTATTTTTTCTTTTTATTACCACAATCCTGTTTTTTGTCAACATGGATAGTGGGAAAAGGCGCCGAGCTTCTTGGCCGGCAGGAAGAACAGACGGTGCTTATCCAGAAAACGGTATGTCTCTTTATTGCCGTAATCATGGGATTCAACTGTTGGAGTTATGGCATTAGGGCGCAGTTCATGTTGGAGCCTAATAAAGATGCTGCTGATTGGATATATACACAGATCAATACGATCTTCCTGGATGACACGGTGATTTTGGCGCCTAAGCATGTGGATGTAGGTTGGGAGAAGTATTACATTGAACGGCAGGGGCGCAGAGATCCGCTACATGTTGTCTGCCAGGCTGATATTGAAAAAGAAGAACTGCTGGCGTATGATACGGTGTTTACAATTACCCCGCTTCGTGAAGAACTGCAGAGAACCCTGGATGAAATGTATACTCTGGAGGTCGATAATACAACGGCAGCAGCAAAACTTTATGTGAGGAATACAGATTAAGCATATGCTGCTAAGAAAAGGGATGTGAAACGAAAATGGAATTTAGATCTGTCAGTATTATTCTGCCGACTTTAAAGGAAACGGATTCTTTTATTCAGGCGGTCTCCATGCTCCTTGATATGAATGATCGGCAAGACATCGAAGAATTTATTGCTGTGGTCTGCGACCGAACAAAACCAGAGAGTTTTCAGAGTATAGAAAAAGGACGGAAGATCGCAGAGGCGGCTGGCATACCGCTTAAAGTGCTGCATCAGACACGCCCATTTTTCGGCGGGGCGCTCCAGGATGGGTTTGATGTGGCAAAGGGATCCCATGTTTGCATGGTCACGCCAGACCTTGATACTGCGCCGGATAAAGTGCCGGAAATGATCATGCAGGCGAAACAATTTCCGGGAGATATAATCATTGGCTCCCGATGGAAAAAAGGCGGAGGATTTAAAAATTACAGCAGGATCAAGAAAATATGGAATTTTTTCTCCCAAAAGTTTTTGGATGTGCTTTATCTATCCACACTCACAGACTTTACGTGGGGAAATCAGTTGACACCGACAATACTTGCGCGTGCGATTTATCATAGGGAAGATAAACATCCGATCAATATTGAACGAGTGGTCATCCCATTGAGGCTAGGCGTCGGCTTCCGTGAAGTCCCGGCAGTGTGTCACATGATGGATGGAGAGACGGTGAATCCATTAATGGCAAATCTCGCGTATCTACGCCCTGCTTTCCGTTGCCGCTTTGCACGGCGGGAGACTTTGGTAAAGCCGGGAATCGACTGGAAGGCGCTTATGAAGGAGCTAAAAGGATAGGAGGGTAGGAATGCAATGGAACAAACGGCAAAGATCTATGTGGCTGGACATACAGGGTTGTTTGGTTCAGCGCTTGTTCGCGCACTGGAGAAAAGAGGATTTGCAAATATAGTTACGCGCACCCATGCCGATCTTGATTTGACAGACGGCGCCGACACAATGGCCTTCTTTAAAACGGAAAGGCCGGATTATGTTTTTGTGGCAGCGGCTAAAGTGGGGGGCATTCAGGCAAATAATCTGTATATGGCGGATTTTGCCATGGAGAATTTGCTTATTACCTGTAATGTGCTGCGCGCCGCCCACGAGGTGGGAGTGAAAAAACTTCTTTATCTTGGCTCTTCCTGTATTTACCCGAGAGAAGCAGATCAGCCAGTGAAGGAGGAGTATTTACTGACTGGTTTGCCGGAACCTACAAATGAAGGCTATGCCGTCGCAAAGATCGCAGGCGTGCGGATGTGCGATTACTATAAGCGGCAGTATAATGACGATTTTATAAGCTGCATACCTGCTAACGTATACGGGGAAAATGATAACTTTGATTCACAGAACAGCCATGTGATACCGGCGCTGCTTCAGAGATTCCATCAGGCAAAGAAGGAACGGGCACCTTATATTGAGATATGGGGCACGGGCAGCGCAGAACGGGAATTCATGTATATTGATGATGGCGCCGATGCATGCCTCTATGTTATGGAGCACTATAATGGACCGAGGACTATCAATATTGGAATGGGCCGCACAACTTCGATCCGTGAACTTGCTGAGCAGATTCGCAAGGTAGTCGGATATGAAGGAGAGATCCGTTACGACACTACCAAACCGGATGGCATGCCGCGCAGGCTGCTGGAGAGCAGCAAGATCACAAATCTGGGCTGGGCGCCGCGTATCGAATTGGCGGACGGATTGGAGAAAACATACCGTTGGTATTTGAATAAGCTTGCGGATAAAGAGGATCGCGTCAGAAAGGAGATCGACATGAATAAGGACGATAAGGTTTTTGTGGGGGGGTTGGAGTAGCAGGTACTGCAATTGTGCGATTGTTACAAAAAAACGGCTATATTAACATTTTGGCTCCAACTCATAGGGAGTTGGATCTGGGTTCCAGCGAACAGGTGAGCCGCTTCTTTCATGATAACAGACCGCAGTATGTGTTTTATACGGCGGCCAAGATGGGTGGCATCACTTACCGGAACGCACACCCCGCAGAGCTTTTGCTGGAGAATCTGCAAATGCAGGTCAACGTGATCCAATATGCACATGAGTATGGCGTAAAGCGTTTGCAGTTTATGAGCAGTGACTTCATTTATCCAGAGAAGACAGCAGACGGCACATTGCGGGAGGAAGACTTTTTGAACGGTCTTCCCAGCAGAAGAGATTTTCCATACAGTTTGGCAAAGATCGTTGGGGTAAAGTTGTGTGACTATTATCGTGAAGAATATGGCGACAGTTTTTTTACAGTCGTACCTTGTGCGTTTTTTGGTATAGACTCGTCATTTGATGTTGAACGGGCAAATGTGGTGGCGTCATTGATGAGACGAATGCACGAAGCTAAGGAATCTGGCACGCGGGAATTTGTCTTATGGGGCACAGGGAAACCGGTCAAGGAATTCCTATTCAGTGACGATTTGGCTTCAGCCTGTGTTCTGCTGATGGAGCAGGATGCATGTGAGGGGCTTTACAATATTGGCTCGGGTTCTGGCGGCATTTCCATTATGTCGCTGGCAGAGAGCATCAGAGAAGTAGTTGGGTATAAAGGCAGAATCGTCTGTGATCCATCTATGCCGGATGGCGTCCCCCGCAGAGTTCCGGACTCTACGCGCTTGCGGTCGCTGGGATGGAGACCGTTATACGATCTACAAACGGCACTCCAGTTGACGTACGATCATTTTATTAAGTCATGCGCGTGAGCAAATATCAAATATCATTAATAATGCGGAGGGAATACATATGAAAGTCTTGATTTTGGGCGCCGGCGCAGCTGGATTGACACTGGGGAACAGGCTGGTGGATAAAGGGATTGATTCATTTTTGATCCTTGAGAAGGAAACGGAACCGGGGGGCCTTTGCCGCTCCATAGAGTTTGAGGGCGAGCCGATCGATATTGGTGGACCGCACTATTTGGATCATCGTTCTGAAAAAGTGTTGAACTACTTGTTTGGCTTCATGCCCAAGGACGAGTGGAATCTCTATGAGAGGGACAGCAGAATACTGGTGAATGGGCAGCTCATCAACAGCCCGTTTGAAGCAAATCTATGGCAAATGGATCTGGATAGCCAAGTTGGCTATCTGGAGTCTATTTCTGCAGCCGGGTGCAACACGGGGGCCAATGCGCCGGAGAGCTTTAAGAACTGGATATATTGGAAACTCGGTAAACGTATAGCTGATGATTATATGATCCCTTATAACTCCAAACTCTATGGAGACAATCTGGACGCCATGGGAACATACTGGCTATATAAATTGCCAAGCGTCTCATTCCGGGAGACGCTGTTGAGTTGCCTGCAAAAGAGAGCGTATGGTACACAGCCATGCGTGGCAGAGTTTTATTATCCCAAGAAAACGGGCTTTGGAGAATTGTGGCGCAGAATGGCGGATCGGCTGGAGGGGCATATCTTCTGCAATCAGAGCGTCAGTTATATTGATATGGATCGCAAGACCGTGAAGACGAAGACAGGCGAAACATATCAGGCGGATATTATTATTACCACGATCCCTTGGAGATGCTTTGATGAAATAGACGGGCTGCCAAAGGAACTGAAGGAAGGATTGAAAAGCCTGAAGTATGTGGCTATAGAGAACCGGTATATCAACGATGACGTGGATACGCAGGCGCAGTGGGTGTATTTCCCGGATATGAAACTGCCCTACCATAGAGCGACTATCCGTAAAAATGTTTGGCCGACTATGCATGGCATGATAATTGAGATCAATCAAAATAGAGTGAAGCTCATACCGGATGATATGCCGTATAACTATAAGTTTGCTAATGAGTATGCCTATCCGGTCAATACGATTGGCAAGCCGGAGCTTATGAAATCTGTGCTGGCATATGCGGGGCAAAAACAAGTATATGGTCTTGGCAGGTGGGGAGAGCATCAGCACCACAATTCTGATGTGGTCGTTGAATTGGCAATGGATTTTGTGGATAAAGTGGCGGAGAAGATCATATGAGATTTGAAAATGTTTCAGTAATCATTCCTACGCTGCGAGAAACAGAATCATTTCTCCAGACAATAGATACGATCTTGGATAGTTGCGAGCATCAGGATTTGAAAGAATTTCTCATAATGGTTTGCGACGCGACTACCGAGCGATCTATGGAATATATTCTCAGATGCAAAGCTCGAGTTGAATCTATGGGGATCTGTTTCCGCATAGAGCGTCAACAGCGGCCGTACTTAGGCGGAGCGCTGGTCGATGGTTTTTTGGCGGCAAAAGGCTCACATCTTGTAGTCGAAACTGCAGATCTGAACACGGCGCCGGAAAACTTGGCGTCTATGATCGAACTTGCAAAGCAGTATCCCATGGATGTGATATCATGCTCCCGATGGCTTAAGGGAAGCGGTTTTGAAAACTATCAGTTTGTCAAGAGAGCTTGGAATTATTGCTCGCAGAAGCTATTGCAAGCGCTTTATATGACGCGCTTGAGCGATTTCACTTGGGGGACGCATTTGGTGCCGTCTGCACTTTACCAAGCCATTGATTTTCAGGAGAGAAAGCACCCGATCGCAGTGGAGGAGGCAGTGATTCCTTTGCGCTTGGGTATTGCGTTTCATGAGATTCCTGGAATATGTCATGTTGACGAGAGCGATGTCTCTGTGCAGCCGCTTTGGGCAAACGTTCTCTATTTGCGGCCAGCGTTCAAGTGGCGGTTCGCAAAGAAGGAAAAAATGCTGCGCAAAGGCGTCGATTATGATGATTTGATAAACAGGCTGAGAGGATAAAGCATCAATACCTATTGTAATTATTCCGGAAAAGGAGCGCAGGTCGGTGCAACCGCGTGAGGTAAGTTGGCATAGGGTAGAGAGGTGGAATTGGTGGAGCTTTCTGTAGTGATGTTGGCGTATCATGGGGATGAGAGTCTGAGGCGGTTTTTTCCGGAAGTGAAAAAAGTGATCGGGACGATGGATGTTGATTCGGTTGAGTATTTGATTGTTGATTCAGCTAATCCGGCAGTTGATACCGAGGGTGTATGCAGGGAGTTGGGCGTTCGCTATGTCAAACAGGAAGAATTTGGCTATGGTGGAGCATACCGAACTGCCATCCGGCATGCACAGGGCGGATCGGTTCTGATTCTAGATACCGATGGTTCTCAGAGCATTGATCAGATCCCCAGGATGTATCAGGAACTGAAGGCCGGCGCTGATGTGGTGCTCGGATCGTATGTTTCAGGTGAAAAGACTGATGAGCCAAGATTACCCCGAATCATGTCCAGAATGTTGAGCTTTTTTTCCCGGCTTGGGATCGGTGTCAACATACGTGATTTCTCAGGCAGTTTGAGACTTTATCATACGGAGGATCTGCAACGGCTTCACTTGGTTAGTGAGGACGTAAATATATTAGGAGAACTGATTCTTAAGTTAGAACTGTCAAAAGGAAATGCTATTGTTACAAAAGAAGTCCCGATCTCCTATCTGAGAAGGATCGAAGACGGATCGAAATATTCCCTGATCAGGTTCGTCATATCTTTTGGACGAATGTTGGTATATTCGATGGTTTTACGGTTCCTGGCTAGAGGAGGGTACTGTACGCAAAAGCATGATCCGCGTGCACAGACGATAACTGATCTGCTATTTTATGGCATAGTAGGAGCTATGACAGCGGCAGTCAATCTTGTGGTATATTTTCTTCTGGAAAATGTCGTGCATTATCTGTTCGCTAATGCAATTGCGTGGATAATCTCTGTTTTGTTTGCTTTTATAACAAACAAAACGATAGCATTCAATAATTGGGATTGGGATCACATCGCCTTAGTAAAAGAATTCATAGGGTTTGTGACTTCGAGGCTTATTACTGGCGCTTTGGATATGCTGATGCTTTGGTTGATGGTAGATTTGGCGGCGATGGGCGGTTCCCTCCCGAAATTCTTGGACGCAATCACCGTGATCATTTTGAATTATGTATTCGGAAAGTATGTTTTTAAAGAAAAAAAGGAACGGAGCTCTGAGCAAGAGCGGTAATTACAGGATTAAAGTTTGTGCGGAGGATGAGACAAGAGCGGGACGATATGAATAAGAGTTTTTCCTTTGCAGTCTGAACTGATCGTGGCTGATAGGTCAGAAGAGCGGTTTGCGCGCATCCAGGCGGCTATTGACGAAAACCTGGGACGCGTGTAATATAGAAAAACAAAACCGGAGGAGTGACATTATGTTAAACATACCACTGATGAAAAATAACATCCTGCCTGAAGATATAGAGGCTCTCGTCACGTTTTTGCGTACAGAAGATCGGCTGACGAATGGACCGAAGGTCGTGGAATTTGAGAAAGCGTGGAGTGAATGGCTGGGTGTGAAGCACAGTTTGTTCGTTAATTCCGGAGCTTCTGCGAATCTAATTACCATGGCGGTCATCCGGGATCTGTATGGCCCTGGCGAAGTCATCGTGCCGCCCATTACTTGGAGCAGCGATATAACCTCTGTTTTTGCCGCGGGATTGACGCCGGTGTTTGCTGATGTAAACGTGAGTAATATGGCCATGGACGAGGAAGAGATAATCTCGCATTTGAGTGAGAATACCCGTGCGGTGTTCTTGACCCATGTGCTGGGTTTCAATGGCCTGTCACAGCGGCTCTTGGAAGAGCTGAAGGCACGGAATATCCCTCTGATCGAGGATGTATGCGAGTCCCATGGCGCGAGTATGGGAGGAAAGAAGTGCGGCACCTTTGGCTTGGCGTCTAATTTCTCTTTTTACTATGCACATCATATGAGCACGATTGAAGGCGGTATGATCTGCACGGATGACGATGGGTTTTATCAAATGTGCCGAATGTATCGCAGCCATGGTATGGTGCGGGAATTGACGGATGAAAATATGAAACGCGAATATGCGGAGAAGCATCCGGATCTCCGACCGGAGTTTCTGTTTGCGGTACCCGGATATAATATGCGTAGTACAGAACTGAACGCTGTGATGGGGCTTAGCCAGTTGCCCCGCTTGGATGCAAACAATGCACGCCGAGTGGAAAATTTGAAGCTTTTCATCAGTCATTTGGATCCGGAGAAATACTTTACAGATTTTGCGATGGAGGGCGCCGTCAATTATGCGTTCGTGGTTTTGCTGTGTCATCCCAGTGAGGAGAAGTTCCAAGCGTTGACAGATATGCTGCGTGCCGAGAATGTGGAATTCAGAAGAGGGACGGCAGGTGGTGGAAACATGGCCAGGCAGCCATTTGTGCGTCAGAGAATGCCAGGGTTTAACCCCGCTTCGCTCAAAAATGCAGATATCATCCATTTTTATGGGCTTTATACCGGAAACTATCCGACGTTGGAAAAAGAGAAAATATTGGGGCTTTGTGAGTGCCTCAACAGTCTATAAATCGAGAGGTGCCTGGAGAAAGATGCAAGTGAGTGCTGGTTTGGAAAACAGAAGGATTTTGGTCACTGGGGGAGCAGGCTTTGTTGGCACGAATGTGATTAGACGCCTCGCAGCAGAGAAAGCGACAGTGACGGGAACCTATCATAAGCATATGCCTCGCTTTCCAGTGGAAGGAGTAGAATATGTACAGGCCGATCTGACGCAAAAGGAGGATTGTCTCCGCGTGACAGCTGGAAAGGATGCAGTTGTGTTGACGGCGGCCTTTGTCGCGGGCGCTCAGGGTATGCTGGCAAAGCCTATGGGATTGGTCACTGATACAGTCATTATGAATCTCCGCATGCTGGAATCGGCTTATGAAAACGGCGTGAAGAAGTGCATCTATATCAGCAGCGGCATGGTCTATCCGTTTTCTAAGGAACCGTTGACCGAAGATAAGGGCTATATAGGCGATCCCTTTGAAAAGTATTTTACTGGAGGGTGGAGCCGGCGTTTTGTAGAGATCGTATGCAGGATGTATGCGGAGAAGTTGCGCGCTATGAATATAACGGTTCTACGTATTGATAATCTGTATGGTCCCTGTGATAAATTTGAGCACGCGAAATCTCATGTTATGGCGTCTCTGATTCGCAAGGCTGTTGAGCGGATGGATCCTTTTGAGGTATGGGGAGACGGCAAAGATTATAAAGACTTCATTTATGTGGAAGATCTAGCAGAAGGTATCGTCCTTGCGTTGAAAAAGGTGAGTGGATTTAACATCTACAACCTGGCATCCGGACGGAATGTAACGATCAATGACGCATTGAAGATCATCCTCCGTTGTGCAGATTATGAAGACGCAAAGATCGTCTATAATGCGGACATGCCCACGATGATCCCATATAAAGTTCTATCAGTGGAGAAGGCACACAGAGAACTGGGGTTTGAGGCACGAACTTCATTGGAGGAAGGAATACAAAAAACGATTGATTGGTACCGGGAGCATCCGGCTTTAGACTGATATTTAGAAAGGTTGATCGATATGGCAACAAGAGCACTTATAACAGGTATAACGGGTATGGTCGGATCACATCTGGCGGACTTCCTGTTGGAAAAAACGAATTGGGAGGTATATGGGGTCTGCCGATGGAGAAGCCCTATAGATAACGTATCTCACCTCATTGAACGTGTGAATCAAAAGGACAGGATCTATTTTGAATATGCTGATTTGAATGATGCCGTCTCGCTTATCCATGTGATGGAAAAGGTCAAACCAGATTACATTTTTCATCTGGCTGCACAAAGCTATCCTTTGACTAGCTTTGATTCTCCCTTAGATACGCTGAACACGAATATTTTGGGCACATGCCGCTTGCTGGAGGCAGTCCGTGTTGCGGGTCTAGATCCGACTATCCATGTCTGCGCATCCTCTGAGGTTTTTGGAAAGATCCCACCGGAAAAGAAGCCGGAGACGGGCATTCACGAGGACTGCCCATTCCATCCGGCATCTCCTTATGCAATCTCCAAAGTGGGGACAGATCTGTTGGGACGGTATTATGCAGAGGCATATGGGCTAAAAGTCATGACGACTCGTATGTTCACGCATACAGGGCCTCGCCGTGGAGATGTGTTCCATGAGTCTACTTTTGCTAAGCAGATTGCTATGATTGAGAAAAGACTGATCGAACCTGTAGTCAAAGTGGGGAATCTCAAATCCTTGCGAACCTACGCGGATGTTCGGGATGCGGTGAGAGCGTATTATATGCTGGTTACGGTCAATCCAATTCCCGGGGAGTATTATAATATCGGAGGCAGCTATACTTGTACGGTGGGTGACACGCTCAATACGTTGCTTTCTTTCTCTCCCATGGGACAGAGCATCCGGATCGAGGTCGATCCGGAACGGCTGCGTCCCATCGATGCGGATCTGCAGGTACCGGACTGCACTAAGTTCAAAAAACATGCCGGCTGGGAACCAGAAATCCCTTACGAAAAGACGATGCTAGATCTTCTGGATTACTGGCGTGAGCGTATTAACAGGGGAGAACAGTTCCTGACAAGATAACGAATTCCGCAAAAGAAGAGATATAGAGAGGAAAACACCCATGATCATTACCCAGACGCCCTTCCGGGTCTCGTTCTTCGGTGGAGGAACAGACTTTCCGGCATTTTATGAAAAATATGGCGGACAGGTTTTGTCTACCAGCATCAATAAGTACTGCTATATCACGGTGCGTCATCTCCCGCCGTTTTTTGAGTATTCAAACAGCGTAATGTATTCTCAGATAGAGCGAGTAAAAAATATTGCTGATATTGAACATCCGGCGGTAAGGGAAGCTATGAAATTCTTGGATATGCATGAACTATCCATTATTTATGATGCAGATCTTCCGGCTCGGACAGGGTTGGGAACAAGCAGTTCTTTTGCTGTTGGCCTGTTGCTGGCTTTTCATTCTTTGAAAGGAAAGTATGCAGACAAAAAGCGTCTGGCGGATGAGGCAATTTATTTGGAACGCGCACTGTGTAATGAGAGCGGTGGCCTTCAGGATCAGATTGCAGTTGCATACGGGGGACTTAATAAGATCATCTTTAATTCCAGCGGCTATAGAGTGCAGCCGGTGGTGGTAAATGATGAAAATAAGAAAGCGTTGGACGAAAATCTGATGCTGTTCTTTACGGGCATTTCCAGGTATTCATTCTCTATTCAAGCAGAGCATGAGAGAAATTTGGAGGTAAAGAACCGGCAGCTTCTCCAAATGAAGGATCTGGTAGATGAGGCGGAAATGGCGCTGGTGGAGGGAAGAGTAGATGATTTTGGCAGCCTGTTAGAGCAGGAATGGCAGTTGAAGCGGGAGATTAATGGCAGTGTAACGAATCCTGCGATAGATAGCTATTATGCCCGGGCCAGGAAGGCAGGCGCTCTAGGAGGAAAACTTCTTGGGGCAGGCGGTGGAGGTTTTCTTCTGCTTTATGCGAAGAAAGAGAAGCAAGATTCGGTTCGTGAAGCTCTTTCTGAATTGCTGGAGATTCCGTTCGGATTTGAGACCGGAGGCGCTAAAGTCTTGTACTATATGCCGGAGAGCTATGTCCTGCCTTGGGAGAGGGAGGCAAAAGGATGAAGCAAAGTACTGAATATATTGTCCAAAAATATATCGAGAGGCACAGCTTCGTAGAGGAACTGAAGGAAAAGCTATGCGAAGCCGTGGAGATTTTAGAGACCTCCTATCAGAAGGGCGGCAAGCTGCTAATTTGTGGAAACGGCGGAAGCTGTGCGGATGCTAGTCATATTGTTGGTGAACTGATGAAACCGTTTCGGATCTCGCGTCCGCTGGATCGGAGAACGCGGTCAGCTTTGTTGAAACAAGGTGTGCCTTGTCTGGCAGAGATGTTAAAGGGGGCATTGCCGGCAGTCGACCTGGGGGCACAGGCGGCGCTCATCACAGCACAGCTCAATGATGTGGGAGCAGACTTTATCTATGCGCAGCAGGTCATCGGATATGGCTGCCCGGGTGATGTACTTTTAGGCATCAGCACTTCGGGGAACTCAAAGAACATATTGTATGCTGGCGTTGCAGCTAATGCTAAGGGAATGAAGACCATTGGACTGACTGGAAAGTCCGGGGGTAAAATGGGGAAGTTTTTTGATGTGCTCCTCTGTGCGCAGGCTGAAGACACAGAAGATATTCAGGATATGCATAGCGTTATCTATCACCTGCTGTGTGCGGCAGTAGAAAATGAGTTTTGGGGAGAATAAAAACTGTTGCGACGGACATATGGAAGACGCACGTTTGGCATAATGGTATTTATTCAGATGGATGAATTGGATGGAGGTTAAATATGCTGTGCATTATATTCACATGAAGTATAATGGCAGATTCGCTTTGGTGAACTAAGGAGAGAATTATGAATATTCAAGCGGAGAATGGTGTTTTGCAAAGAGAAAAGAAGATAGGGAGACTTTGGATCGGCGCTTTTTTTTCTGTGCTCTTTGTAATTATTTATGTTTTTTTCCGATACGTACATCCAATCGTTCCATGGAATGGGGACGATTGGCGCACAGTAATGGAATGGGGTATACCGTATATCCCGTATAAAGTAAATTATGTTATTGTTAATTACAACATAATTCTCAACTTTTTGGGCCCGCTGTTTGGTGATATAGCCGCATTTGTGATCTACCCCATAACGGGAGATTATGTGGGGGCGCTTATTGCTGCCAATGCGCTGGCAAAAGCGTTGTTTATTACTATATTGTTATTTGCAGTTTGGAAGTTTCTGAACGTGGTGACAGGAAATGAGAAAATTTCGCTGACCGGAACCATGCTGTTTCTTTTTATATCGTTTGTGATCTTGAAGGGAGCGTACTTGAGTCAGCATCTATATTGGGAGTATGATATGTGTACTGTGTATGCATATAGTATTCCCAGTTATTGTGCGGTTGCGTTCTCGCTATATATGATCAACAGGTACATTACGGACAAACAATTCAAGTTGAATTTGAAAACCACATTTGCGCTTGCAGGCGCATATTTTGTGATGTTTTCTTTTTTTAATGCGTCAGTATTTATTACGATTGTTGCTGTTACCATACTGCTTTACGATATGATTGCGCATAGGCGCTTTTTTGCCACGCTTCGGGATAATTGGTTTTATGTCGTTATCTTGGCGTTGTTCCCTTTGAAATTCTACGAAGAGTTTCTGAGAACATTTGCTACTGGGTATTTTTCTGCACCTTCAGAAGTGATAGAAAAGTTTAAGATTTCATTGCTCTCTCTCCTGCGTTTGATCAAACAAACGAATGGGCTGTTTAAGGCTGTTACAGTTTTAGGCTTGTGTGGTGTGTTTTTTCTTGCGGTCAGGGAAAGAAAGACATACGATCGTGATAAGTGCGGAGTTTGGGTCAAACTGTTTGTAATCTTGTTTGTCTCTCTCATCGCAGTAGCACTGTTTTTTGCCATGTTTGGTGTTGTGTCCATCCAATACATTGTTATGGAAGACGGAAGGTTTCGTGTAGATGCAATGTTTGTGCTTCTGTTCTCGGTGATCCTTTTTGTTGTATTGCTATGGTCACTTTTAATGCAAAAAAATAGCCGGATTACGGTTCTGCTTCCTGTTTTGATGTGCATGATGTTAAATGCAATCGTATATCCGTATAAGGCGTATTCTGAGTCGTATTACGAAGATACTACGGCGAAGCAAAAATACACTATTATGAGTGAAGTGGTGGAGGAAGCATGCAAAAAAGATGTAAGAGGCGAGGATAATTTAGTGGTTCATATGCCAGCTTATGGTCATTACATGACAGATATAATGGGGTGGGTGTTGTATAGCCACAATTTAACAGACAGATCATTGGACATTCAATTCCAATATAATGCTGAATTTGGAGATTTGTGGTTTGAATGAAAATCCTACGCTATAATGAACGGAATAATTTTATGGATTTGCATAGGCATGCGGGCCTTTGAGGAGTGGAGGAATAATGAAGATAAGCGTAACAATCCCAAGCTATAATGAGGAAAAAAGTGTGCGGCTGATGTATGAGCGGCTGACGAGGGTTTTTGCAGAGAAACTTCCTCAGTATGATTATGAAATCATCTTTGTGGACGACTGTTCCCCGGATAATACGCGGGAAGAGATCCGAAAGCTTTGCGCCGAGGACAAGCGTGTAAAAGGTGTCTTTAACGCGAGAAATTTTGGCTTTAACCGCAACGTGTTCGCTTCCTTGCTCTACGGCGACGGTGATGCCACCTTCATGCTCTTCGGCGATTTGCAGGATCCGCCGGAGATGCTGCCGCAATTTGTGGCTGAGTGGGAGAAGGGCCATAAGGTGGTCGTGGGGCAGAAGACAAAGAGCGCTGAGCCATGGCTGATGTATACCCTGCGCACCTTATATTACAACGTGATCGGCCGACTGGCGGATTCCGGGCAGATCCAACATTTCAACGGCTATGGGTTGTATGACCGGGTGTTTATCAATGCCATGCGGCTGATAGATGACCCGAATCCCTATCTGAAAGGCCTTGTCTCTGAGTTCGGGATGAACATCAAGGTGCTCCAGTATGAACAGGCGGAAAGCATGCGGGGCAAATCCGGCTTCAACTTTATGAAGTATTATGATGTAGCGATGCTTGGTATCACATCCTATACCAAGATCCTCATGCGGATTGCCACGTTTTTGGGGGCGGGGTTGGGGATAATCAGCGCATTCCTGGCCTTGTTTGTACTTATCAGCAAATTGATGAACTGGAATACCTACCCCTACGGTACGGCAGCAATTCTCATTGGCGTTTTCGCGATCGGCGCGGTGCAGCTGTTTTTCATGGGGATCCTGGGCGAGTACATATTGAGCATCAATACGCGGACGATGCGCCGGCCGCTGGTGGTAGTGGGTGAAAAGATTAACTTTGAAGAGGACAAGCAGGAATGAGCGTAAAGGACACATTGCTGTCGATCGCCAAGAGCTGGTGTGAGCCGGAGGGAAAGGTGCACAGCACAGCGGAGATATTGGAGTGGGTGCGGGAGCGGAACGAAAATACGTATGTCTCCATCCGGCCCATATCTCTGGAGCAGTGCGAGCCATGGTACTATGACAGGCAGAGCGGGTGCATCCAGAACCGGAACCTGAGCTTTTTCCAGATCACGGGGATGCGACAGGAGCGGCAGGACGGCACGGTGCAGACCCAGCCCATCATCCTGCAGGAGGAGATCGGCTTTCTGGGGGTGCTGTGCCGGGAGATCGACGGCGTGATGCATTTTCTCATGCAGGCGAAGATCGAGCCGGGAAACGTGAACTGCGTGCAGATCTCCCCGACGATCCAGGCGACGCTGAGCAACTTCACCCGCAAGCACGGGGGGGTATCTCCTCCTTACCTGGAGTACTTCCTGAATTCCAATAAGTATGAGGTAGTGGTGGATCAGATCCAGTCGGAGCAGTCGGCGCGGTTTTACAAAAAGCGCAACCGGAACATCATGATCCGTGTGGAGGAAGAGGTGCCGGTACTGCCCAGCCACTGCTGGATGACGCTGGGGCAGATCAAGCGTCTGATGCGCCAGGACAACCTGGTGAACATGGACACGCGCACGGTGCTGTCCTGCATCCCGTACGCCAAGCTGCAGCTCACCGAGCGGGAGCTGCTGGATCTGTCGGAGCAGTTTCACGATATGCCGCTGTTCCGCTCCCTGTTTATCCGCACGGGTGAGGACGCTCTGCCCCGGATGTACCAGCGGCTGAACAACTACAAAATGTTCGAATCGTTCAAGCAGGATCTGGTGCCGCTGCACGAGCTGACAAACTGGGAGATGCGGGGCAGCGAGTTGGTGTGCAAAGAGCCATATCCCTTCCGGGTGCTGTTTTGCGATATCTCCATAGAGGGCCGGGAGGTGCGGCACTGGACGCAGCCGTTGTTTGCTGCCAACGGCATAGCCCTGTTCGGCCTGTTGTGCTGTGAGATCGACGGGGTGCTGAATTTCCTCGTCCAGTTCAAGCAGGAGATCGGCGTGTTCGACACGGTGGAGCTGGGCCCGACGGTGCAGCAGGAGGCTGGCACGGCGCCGGCGGAGGACGACATCCTGCGGCTGTTCCGGGAGCGTCTGGAGCGGGGCGAAGGGGTCATGTTCGACCACCTGATGAGCGAGGAGGGCGGCCGGTTTTACCATGAGCAGAACCGGAACGTGATCCTGCGGGTGAAGGAGGAGGAAATGCCGGTACTGCCGGAGGGGTATTTCTGGCTGGATCACCGTTCGCTCAACGAGATGCTGCAGATCAACAACATACTGAACATTCAGCTGCGGAATCTGCTGTCACTGTTGGAGGCGTGAGATGAGAATCGGAATACTGGGGACATCGGATATAGCGTGCCGGCGATTTCTGCCGGCGCTGAAAAAGTGTGCAAATCTGACATACGCGGGCGTGGCCAGCCGGACGCCGGAGAAGGGAAAGCCGTTTCAGGAGCAGTACGGCGGGCAGATCTACGACGGGTATGACGCGCTTTTGGCGGACGAGAGCATCGGGGCGGTATATGTGCCGCTGCCGCCGGCGCTCCACTGTCAGTGGGCAAAAAAGGCCCTGGAGGCGGGAAAGCATGTGCTGTTGGAAAAGCCCTTTGCCACCAGTCCGGAGCAGACGGAGACTCTTCTGACGCTGGCGGAGGAGAAGAACCTTGCGGTGCATGAAAACTATATGTTCCTTTACCACCGGCAGCTGGCGCTGATAAAGCGCTATATCGAATCCGGCGAGCTGGGGCAGCTGCGGCTGCTGCGGATGGCGTTCGGCTTTCCCAAGCGGGAGGGGAACGACTTTCGCTATAACCGGGAGCTGGGCGGCGGCGCGCTGCTGGACTGCGGCGGGTATCCGGTACGGCTGGCCCAGGAACTGCTGGGCGGCAGCGCCCGGGTGACCCAGGGCCGGCTTGTGGAGCCGGAGGGGTATGAGGTAGATCTTTACGGCAGCGCGGTGCTGGAAAACAACGAGGGGCTGTGCGCCCAGGTGTCCTTTGGTATGGACAACGCCTACCAGTGTCAGCTGGAGGTGTGGGGAAGCAAGGCCACGCTGATCGCCCCGCGGATCTTCACGGCGGGGGCTGACCTTGCCCCGCGCCTGATCTTGCGCGGTGCCGGGGGCGAGACCGTGACGGATGTCGAGCCGGACGACCAGTTCCTGCACTCTATAGAGCGGTTCATGCAGAGTGTGGAGGACGAAAACGTCCGGAAGCAGATGCGCCAGGCCATCCGCCGGCAGAGCCAGGCGGTGGACGCGATCCGGCAAGGAGGAGAGAGAAAATGCGAGTGACAGAGCTGGCCCTTCCAGGGGTGAAGATCATAGAGCCCACCTATTTTGAGGACTACCGGGGCTATTACTGCGAAACCTATTCCAAGCGGACGCTGGCGGAATACGGGATCGACTGCGAGTTTGTCCAGGACAACCATTTCCTGTGCCTGGAGCGGGGCACGATCCGGGGCATCCACTTTCAGAATGATCCCCATGCTCAGGCAAAGCTGATCCGGTGCACCCGGGGCAGTCTGCTGGATATTGCGGTGGATCTGCGGAAGGGCTCGCCCACCTATTTGCAGTGGTGCTCTGTGATTTTGAGCGCAGAGAACCGAAAGCAGCTGTTCATTCCCCGGGGATTCGGGCATGTGTGTATGTCGCTGGTGGACAACACGGAGGGGCAGTATAAGGTGGACAACTTGTACGCGCCGGCGTATGACAGGGCGATAGCGTGGAACGATTCGCAGATCGCCATAGCCTGGCCGGACATCAAGGCGGTGGTGTCCCCAAAGGACGTGAAGGCGCCCACGCTGGCGGAGAGCGACGTGAACTTCCGGTACGCGGGGTGAGCGGGATGAAAAAAGCGGTAGTGACCGGCGCCAGCGGTTTTATCGGTAAGGCGCTGGTGAGAGAGCTTCTGAATCAGGGATGGACGGTCTGGGCGGTGGTGCGCAGCCCGAATAAGCTGGCGGATCTGGCCCAAGAGCGGCTCATGTGCGTCCGCGCGGAGCTGACAGAGTACGCAGCGCTGCCGGAGCGGATCTGTGAGCGTGGCTTTGACGCGTTTTTCCATCTGGCATGGGACGGGACGTTTGGCGTCAGCTTCCGGGACTACCATCGCCAGCTGCACAACGCTGCCTATGCGGCGGACGCGCTGACGGCGGCGGTCGAGTTGGACGCGAAGAGGTTCATTTTCACCGGCACCATCGTGGAACTGGAAGCGAAGCACTATATGATAACGGACGGCGGTGCGCCGAGAACGTCCTGTATTTATGGTACGGCCAAAGCGGCGGCGGAGATGATCTGCCGTACGGTGGCCTATGAAAAGCGTCTGCCTATGAATACGGCCATATTGGCCAGCGTATACGGGGACGGCGACGAGTCCGGCATGATCCAGAACGTGCTGATTCGTGCCCTGCAAAAGGGCGAGAGCCCCAAGCTGGTGAGCGGGGAAAACCTGTACGACTGGATCTATGTGGAGGATGTGGTGCGAGGTCTGATCTCCATCGCGGAGCAGGGGGCGGTGGACAAGACGTATTATGTCGGCCACCGGCAGTTGCAGACGTTCGAGTCTCTTGTGACCCGGACAAGGGATGTGGTGGCGCCGGAGGTTCCCCTGGCCTTTGGGACGCTGGAGGATCGGACGGTGACGGACTACACGCTGATAGACCGGGAGGCCCTGTATCGGGACACCGGATTTGAATGTCAGGCCGATTTTGACGAGAGTATCAGAAAAACGGCGAATTGGCTCAAAGCCAGAGATAAGGAGGAACACGAGAATATGAATGACAGAAGTACTGTGGTGAATAACCCCACGGGGGGGGGTAAGTTGTAAACTTACGTTCCTGCCCGGCGTCCCGGCATATGACCATGCCGGCCTCCATATGGGAGGTGCGGCTTGATGAAGATCACAGAGATGGCCCTTCCGGGCGCGAAGGTCATCGAACCGACGTATTTTGACGACAATCGGGGCTATAGCACAGAGGCTTATAACGATCGCACCCTGAGAGAGTATGGCATCGACACGAAATTCGTAGTGGACTACGAGTGCTACAATCAGGAAGCGGGTACCATTCGTGGTATCCACTTCCAGAATAACCCCCATCCTCAGGTGAAGCTGGTTCGGGTGCTCCACGGCGCGGTTATGGACTATATCGTGGATTTGCGGAGGGATTCTCCCACCTTCAAAAAATGGGTCTGCCAGGAGGTATCCGCGAAGAACCGTAAACAGCTCTATCTTCCCAACTGCTTTGGTCATACCTATGTGACGTTGGAACCGGGAACCGTGGTGCTGTATAAATTTGACGATTATTACGACCGCCAGTTCGTACGGGCGATCCGCTGGAACGATCCGCAGATCGGCATCGACTGGCCCATCAGCAATCCGATCCTGTCCGCTGCGGACAGTCAGGCGCCCTTTCTCCGGGACAGCGACGTGAATTTCACGGTGGAAGGGAACCCGGTATGAAGAGAGTGATCGTGACCGGGGCCAGTGGATTTATCGGACAGCATCTGGTGCGGGCGCTTCTGGACGAGGGCGTTGAGGTATGGGCGGTTCTGCGCAATGAAAAAGCGCTGGAGGATCTGAAGCGGGATACGCTGCATATCGTGACGGCGGAGTTTGACGAGTACGCGTCTTTGAGTGAGAAGATCCCGGAGCGCGGATTTGACGCCTGTTTCCATTTGGCCTGGAGCGGAACCTGGGGCAAGCCCTTCGCGGACTATACGCTCCAACTGCAAAACGCGAAATATGCTGCGGATACCGTAGTGCAGGCCGCAGCACTGGGCTGCGGGCGGTTCGTTATGGTGAGTACGATCGTGCAGTTAGAGGCACAGAGATATATGCTCTCTGACGAGGGCACGCCGAGGATCTCCTGCATCTATGGCACGGCCAAGAGCGCGGCGACTATGCTTTGTCGGATCGAGTCGGAGCATCTGGGGATCGAATGGAACACGGCAGTTCTGTCCAGCGTCTACGGGGTCGGCGACCGCTCGAAGATGATCGAGAACGTTCTGATCGAGAGTTTCATGGCCGGGCAGCGGCCCAGACTTGTAGAGGGGAACAATCATTATGACTGCACATATGTGGACGATATCGCAAGGGGCCTGATCACGATCGTGGAGAAGGGCCGCGGAGGTCGCACCTATTATGTGGGACATCGCCAGCTACAGACGTTCCGGGAGATCGTGGGTCAGATCCGGGATGTGCTGGCGCCGGATATGGAGCTCGTTTTTGGGGAGTATCCGGACACGACGCCCATCGATTACTCTCTTTTGGATGTGGGCGCGCTTTATAAGGACACGGGCTTTGAACCGTCGGTTTCTCTGCGGGATGGCATACAGGCAACGGCGAGGTGGATGCTTCAGCAGAAGTGACGGAGTAACATAGAAAATGGTTGTCAGAGCGATTCTTTAAGTTAGGTAAGGGTAGATAAATGGAAAAGATCATCGTAGTAGGCAGCGGGTTTTCGGGGGCGATATTGGCCCGGAAAATCGCGGAGGAGCTGGAGCGCAAGGTTCTGATCGTGGAGAAGCGTCCGCACATCGGCGGCAATATGTACGACGAGGTGGACGAGCACGGGATCCTGGTTCAGAAGTACGGGCCCCATTTTCTCAACACAAACAATTACCGGGTGATCGCCTTTCTCAAGCAGTACGCGGCGCTCTTCCCCCACGAGACAAAGCTGCTCAGCTATATCGACGGACAGTACGTGCGGCTGCCGTTCAATTTCAAGACGGTGCAGCAGCTGGTGGGGCCGGAGCGGTCGGAGGGACTGCTGAAGAAGCTGCGGACGGCGTTCGCGGGCCGGGATCGGGTGCCGATCCTGGAGCTGGTGGATCACGCCGATCCGGACGTGAGCGCATACGGAAACCTCCTGTTTGAGAAGGCGTACCGGACGTATACGTCCAAGCAGTGGGGCATCCAGCCGGAGGAGATCGACAAGTATGTTCTCGACCGGGTACCCATGGCCATGAACTACGATGAACGGTATCTGAACAAGGACTTTCAGTACCTGCCCATAGAGGGCTTCACAAAGCTGTTCGAGCGCATGCTGGATCACCCGAACATACGGGTGGAGCTGAACACGGACGCGCTGGAGAAGCTGACGATGGGCGAGGGGACGGTGTCCTACGGGGGAGAGCCGGTGCAGTGCCTGATCTGGACCGGCCCCATTGACGAGCTGTTCCATTACCGTTACGGCGCGCTGCCCTACCGGTCACTGGATATCCGTTACAGCTACGAGGACAAGCCCAGCA
This sequence comes from uncultured Oscillospiraceae bacterium, assembly GCA_947587485.1. Lineage (GTDB taxonomy): Bacteria > Bacillota > Clostridia > Oscillospirales > Oscillospiraceae > CAJOIG01. The sequence continues at coordinate 38,415 of CANPXZ010000004.1, forward strand.
TCCTGCCCAGCGAGATCATATCCTACCCCCAGGCGCCGGGGTATACGCGCAGCACGGAGTACAGGAAGATCATGTATGACGATGGCGGCGCCCGGGGCTCGGTGGTGGCCACGGAGTATCCGCTGGCCTATGACCCAAAGGCGGCGGTGGGGAACGTGCCCTACTACCCGGTGGTGACGAAGGCCAGCAGCGCCGTATACGAGCAGTACCTGGAGCAGGCGGCAGAGTACAGGAATCTCTTCCTGTGCGGGCGTCTGGCGGAATTCAAGTACTACAACATGGACATCTGCATCGAGCACGCCCTGGCGTACTTTGAGAACGTGAGGGACTATCTGAAGAGAGATAAAGAGGAGAGCAAATGAAAGGTATAATTCTGGCCGGCGGCTTCGGAACTCGATTGCACCCCATCACAAAGGGTGTGAGCAAGCAGGCGCTGCCCGTATACGACAAGCCCATGATCTACTATCCCCTGTCCACGCTGATGCTGGCGGGGATCCGGGAGGTGCTCATCATCTCCACGCCCCGAGACGTGCCGGTGTTTGAGGAGATCCTGGGGGACGGGTTCCAATTAGGGATGAGGTTCTCCTATGCCGTACAGGATCGGCCAAACGGCCTGGCTGAGGCGTTTCTCATCGGTGAGGAATTTATCGGGGGAGACAGGGTTGCCCTGGTGCTGGGGGATAATATCTTCTATGGCAGCGGTTTCTCTTCGTTTCTGGCGGAGGCGGTATCCATAAAGGATGGAGCGGTGATTTTCGGCTACCCGGTTCATGATCCCAGAGACTTTGGCGTGGTGGAGTTTGATGAGACCGGGAAAGTGATGTCTCTTGAGGAAAAACCTGCCCATCCCAGATCCAAGTACGCTGTGCCGGGCCTCTATTTCTATGACAACCAGATAGTGGAGATCGCCAAACATATCCGGCCGTCCGATCGGGGCGAGCTAGAGATCACTGCGGTGAACAACGAATATCTGCGTCGAGGCCAGCTGCGGGCGGTGAAGTTTTTCCGGGGCATGGCCTGGCTGGACACGGGAACCTACGAGGGGCTGCAGGAGGCGTCCCAGTTTGTGAACATCATCCAAAAGCGCCAGGGCCTGTATGTGTCCTGCATCGAGGAGATCGCCTACCGGCGAGGGTTCATCGACCGGGCACAGCTGCTGCGCCTGGCCCAGCCGCTGATGAAGACGGAGTATGGACAGTATTTGCAGGCGATTGCCATGGGGGAAGAGAAATGAAGAAGATCCTTGTGACAGGGGAGCGGACTTTATCGGCTCCAACCTTGTTCACTATGGCTGGAGACCAAGTTGGATGTGGAGTTGCTGGTGAATATCATCCGCTGCTCTAACAACTACGGGTACTATCAGTCTCCAGAAAAGCTGGTTCCCCTGATGATCCACAGTGCCCTGGAGGACAAGCCCCTGCTGGTCTACAAAGGCGGGATGCAGATCCGGGACTGACTGCATAAGTACAACCACTGTGTGGCCATCTGAACCGCGCAGGAAAAGGAAGCGCCGAGGGAAATCTACAACGTGGGTGGCAACCACGAGAAGGCAAATCTGCAGATTGCCGGCTGATCCTGCAGGAGTTGAGTAAGTTGAAGAGCCTGATCACCCATATCGCGAACCGGCCGGGCCATGACTACCGGTACGCCATCGACAATGCCAAAATCTCCACCCAGCTGGGATGGAAGCCAGCCTATACGTTTAAGGCGGGCATCATCCAGACCGTCTGCTAATATGTGGGCAGCTGGGAGTGGACAGAGCGGATCACCTCCGGGGCCTATCGCGGATACTATGAAAAGATGTATGCCCAGAATGCCGGATACAGCGCTGGAGAGGGCGTCCGGCCGCCGGGAAACGGCGGCCGGACGCCTTTTCGCTAGCCAGCGGGGACATACTGGGCAGAATAGCTAAAACTTACCAGGAGTTTGCCTGAAAAACGTTTTTCTCTGAGGGACAGAATCGACTGACTTCCCATTTTGCCTTTTTGCCTTTTGGTATAATGATATCACAAAGGATGCCTCCTTTAACATTAGTTTTCATTCATAAAGTTCTATTCTGTATCTTGTGCACTCCGCAACAGATCAGTCCATGCCCTGAGCAGATTGAATGGTGGCAATCATCAGAAGATTGCCATTGATCTCGGCAAAGTTCAGCATATAGCCAGCGTTGAAAGTTCTGCTCTCTGAGATAGAAGAACATCCTGTCCGCCTGTTCACTTGCTTTGGATACCGATATGCCGCCGCAAAGGAGTACGGCGTCAGCAAATTTGTCTATGTACCACTCTGGCAATCTCTCGGAGCGCTGAAAAATAAACTCTATCGTCTCAAGGTGAAAGAGCCCACATATACGGATGAGTTCGTAATGTCCTGGAACGCTTTTCTTGCCAGTGCTTCCGCAGTTGGCGAGATCGTACCGGCAAAATATGAAAAGGATAAATGCACCGTGATTGGGCACACCGGCGGCACGACAGGCACTCCTAAAGGCGTCATGTTAAGTGATTACGCTTTCAACTCTATCCCTACGCAGGAGAAGTGGGGCTTTCATTATCTGCCCCATGAGAAACATATGGATATGGTCGTCCCGTTTGCGGTCTATGGCTTGTCCAACAATCTGCATATTGCCCTGTCGATTGGGATGAACGTGATTTTGATCCCCAAAGTTGCCCCCGAGAAAACGGATGAACTCTTACAAAAATATAAGCCAAATCACATCACCAGCATCCCGAACTACTGGACGGCCATCCCTCGGAGCAAGCGGCTGAAAGATGAGCTGGCCGGTCTGGCGGATGCGCTGGCGGCGGGCCGAGACATCCGGTTCAGCGAGAGCCTTGCCAAGCACGCCGACTGGGCGGAGGAACTGAATACACGGTATATCTTCATGGCGGAGAATGCGCTGGATATCCTGAAGGACGGGTGGGCCAGGGGTTCTTCCAGGTTCTGGAGTATGCCGGGGTATATAAGCGCACCCTCGAGGAAAAGGCAGCATTTTTGCAGTTCACGGATAGCGTGCGATAAGTCCGGGCCGGACGGTGGTTTTTAACTGTCCAGAAACTCGCCGGCGCCCATCCGCCTGACTGCCGGTATGCGCGTGGCGATACCAAGAGCGCAAGCAATACTGCGACGGGGTCTGTTGCAAAAAACAGGCCCTGCCGCAGTATATATAAACAGGGGTACAGGCTTTATGAACTGCCCCAAGGAAAGTGGACAGGGAAAAGAAAAGGTTCCTGTGTAGGAAATAAGATTTAAGCGGAGTGGCGCA
>CANPXZ010000005.1 GCA_947587485.1 uncultured Oscillospiraceae bacterium
GCGGCGTGCTGGACATGCTGGCCGACAAGTTCGAATACGACATGACCCCAGCCATGACCGACAACGACACTTGGGACAACGTCCTAAACAAATACCTTCAGCCCGTCCTGGCCAAGGCGTACCGGGACGCCCTGGTCAAAACCTGCTCCGGCATGGACGAGGACCGCGCCGCGAAATTCCGTTCCAAGGTCGGGGAATACCGGAACGCCATGCTCTATAAAGAAGACACGGCCCGCATCCTGCGCGCCGCGGCCGGCAAGCCGGAAACCGACTTCGCCATGGCCCTGGACACGATCATCCCGCTCAGCTGGAAGATCCTGCGCGGATTTTATAACGCAATGAAAGAAGGCTGACCTTTATGCCGAAATACAGGTACATCAAAAACCCGTCAGTCCGGGCCCGCGATCCCATTGCCGATTTCAGGCTCTACACCCACAACAGCCTCTCGGACCGCCTGGAGGCCATCCGGGTCGAGGTGTCCGGCCTGAAAATGCACCGGAACCCGAACGAAAACTTTGACCGCACGCTGGACGACCGCCCTGTCTCAGATTTTCATCCGACCCTGGTCGCCCGCGTCAACGGCGTCATGTCCCCGCACCCGGAGCTTTCGGAGCCTGATTGGGAGCCGCTCATTCCGTCGTACCACTACGTCCGTACAAAAGGCCTGACGCCGCTGCGCCGTGGCGGCGTCTACAGCTACGTTCCCATTGAAAAAGGAGACGATGAACCGTGAAAAACGATAAAAACGGGAGCCTTAGGGTCAACACCCTAAAGAAACCCTACTACATGCCGCCCAAGCCGGCGCCCAGCGCCGAGGTGAAATCAAAGAAACCCACACATCCCAGGCCCCGTTACCAGGGCAAGCGCTGAAGGAGGCCCGGCATGATCCTCACGCCCAGGGCTCACGCCCTGCAGCTCGAATCCATCGGCTGCCTAAACGCAGACATGGCATGCGGCGTCCTTTTTGCCGCCTCGCACAATTACGACACCGTCTCCCGCCGCACCTCATGGGCCGCCGGTTGGGAAACCGTTGACCAGGCAGTGGAACTTGACGCCATGGCCTACACCCATATCCATACGGCCAACCTGGCCAAGGACCAACGCCCCTGGATCGACTACGACGACTTCGCCAATACGGCCATCGACGCCTATTTGAGCCGGGGCCTCCATCCGAACTATTTCTTCGTAAGGGAAATCGCGGAGGTCTGCAAGGCCTACGCCGCGGCCATTCCGGAACCAGGGGGCGAGAACCATGCAGACATGTGACCCGGTCAAAAACCTGCGCCTGATCCGCATCACTCTGAGCTTCGAAGGCAGCGACCAGCACGTGGGCCTGTTCCAGGGCCTGCACGACGCCCTTGGTGAAAAAGCAGCTGAAAACCTGTTCCAGCCCTTCGACGAACGCTTGGCGTCGCCGCCCATTTCTGAAGACGACCTGCCGGTGACCTTCTGGTTCACGAACGACGGCCTGGACGAGTTCATGCCGGAGTTGAATTTTATCTTAAAACAGCTGCACAAGCACGCCTGGGGATTTATTGTCAAGACCATAGACTTCAGCGGCCAGCCCTATTATATTGACAAATTCCAGGCCGCGCTTGGGCACAGCGGTGTCATCACACCAATCGCCCACGACTTCGCGGACACGCCGTACCAGTTTACCAACATCATTGCAAAGCATAGAAAAATGGAGAGGACATATGGAGCAACAACTGACAGACGCCCGGGCCCGCGTCAAAGAGTGGCTCACGCTGCAAGGGCTCGACATGGCAAAGATCCCGGGCATAAAGTCATGGGATAACATCTTTGCCGAACTCCAGGCCCACGTGGACCAGACGATCCGCATCAACAGCCACGACTTCGACCAGGCTTGGGGCAGGGCCCTGGACGGGCCTTTCCAGAGCCGTCTACGGAACGTCTATCTCGATGCCATCTGCCAGGCGGAGCTGGACAGGCAGGCCCTTTCAAAGCTCGCCAAAACCGTGACACGAAACGGCATCCGGCCCGGGCCGATCTGGGTGATCGGCGTCATGGGCCTGCCGTGTGCCGGGGAGCGCCGGGCCGCGCTCGCCAGCCAGTACGACAGGCCGGCTGACTGGTACCGTCTCCGGGCCTTGTGGGCCGCCATCGACGAATAAGCCTGTCTGGAACACGCCCTCCGGGCATAGGGCAGTTCCGGTGCTGACGCACCGGAACTGCCCTGTCAAAAGGTGCAATCCAGATCGACAAGGAAAGGGGCGTCAGACAGAACATGACCATTGAGGAACGTTTGCAGGAAAAATACGGGACGACAGCCATCCCGGAATTCGCATCCTGGTTATTAAACGACGGGACCCTGATCAACGGGACCCGCGACGGCTGGCAGCGCGATATCGACCACCATGAGATCGGCGAATTCTTCAAACGCTCGAAATTCGAGGACCTGGGCAGCTCCTACATCTACATCAAAAAGTTCATGCGCCGCGGGAATATCCGCATGTGCTGCGGAACAACGGATTATTGTTGTGAGATCTGGGGCACCCCGACCATGGAACAGTTCAAAACCCTCAAACGCGTCTTCGCCTCGGCACGGCAGCGCATGTGCCGCACTTACGTCGACTGGCACTCGAAATCAGGGAACCGGTATTCCGGATCCTGGGCCGAATACCTGAGATGGCTGTACCGGTATTCGAACCTGATCGACACCTACGAATACGAATCCCTTCTCTATCAGTACGAATAGGAGGCAAACATGAACAGAAAGCCTTACAACGTATGTATGGACCCGGCCTACGTCCGGGACGCCCAGATGATCGACACTTCCGGCCTGACGGACGACGAGCTTGAAAACCTGGACTTCTCCTCCGAAGAAACCGAGGACCTCTGCCACGACATCGAACCGTACTCGTTCATCGGGACATTCATCGCCGGCACGGAAGAAGAGGCCGTACGCATAGCAGCAAAAGAAAAGCGCTACGACCCCCGCGTGCTCTTCGCCGAGGAAGTAAAAGCGGCCTGCCCCTTCCGGGCAAACGTCGTCCTGGAGACAAAACCCATCTCGGGCAAAGGCCACTCAGCGAGGCACACGTTCACCGGCATCGTCATGGCTCGGGATGAAGCCGACGCAAAACGGCGCGCCTGGGTGGAATTCCCGGAGATCCTGGCAAAGAACCCGCCCAACATCATCCGTTCCGCGGCCTATATGACCGTCGTGGACGTCGTCGTCGCAAGCCCTGACATCGGCTGGTTCCACAACCTGACCGGACATGAGATGTTTTTGATTTTGTAAAGGAGAAAGACATGTCAAACGACGAACTGAAAACCGCCATCGATTACATGTCCACCGACGAACACCTGCACGTCGTAGACAGTGACGGTACGATCTACCGGATCGAGAAAAAGTCCGATCCCGATCCCGACGACCCCTCAAAATGGGAGTCCAACCTCGGCACCATGGCCTGCTGGCATACCCGATACACCCTGGGCAACGAAAACCCAAAGGACGACCCGCAAAACTGGCTGGCCATGAAGTTCAAAGATTTCATGGCGAAGGACAGGAACGCCCGCTCCATGTATGAATACCTGCGCGCCAACCAGCACGGCACCCATGTCTCCATGCGGGACAACGCAAACGGCGGCCAGACCTGGACGCTTTTCTACGGGTCCATGATCGACGACCCCAACGACGTCTTCACGGTTACTGTGGCAGACCCGGCCGACATCGCGTCCATCCCGCAGGAATTCTTTGACGCTTGCTGCGAAGAGATGTCAACAAAGGAGCGCATTGCCGTCCTGAACCGCTCCGGCTGGCTCTTCCTGCCCCTGTTCCTGATGGACCACTCCGGCCTGTCCATGTCAACAGAAGACTTCAACGACCGTTGGGACTCCGGCCAGGTCGGCTGGATCTATACGGAGAAATCCAGGGCGGAAAAACTCTGGTGCGCAGATTGGGACATCGACCGGGCACGCCAGGAGCTCAAGGACCAAGTCATGGAGTATGACAAGTTCCTGCGCGGCGAATACTACGGGATCATCGTATCCCGCTTCGAGCCTTGGGACCACGATGACCCGGAAAAGGCCGACGAGGCCGAGTTTGTGGAGGAAGATTCCTGCTGGGGCCTCAGCGACGCCGGATCCATGGCCGACTTCATCCTGGAGACCACCGGACCCTGTGAGGAATATTCCTACAAGGACCCGGAAGAAAGCCCGGAACCCGTCGTCCCAGACTGGCGCTGCGTCTTCTGCGGCAGCCAGGTCACCGGCCGTCTCGTGGGGCCGAAAAAGAAATTCTACGGAACCTGCGACAGCTGCGGAGCCGTCTACCACCAGTAGGCGGCCCGCCTTTTCAAAACGCCGATAAAGGAGGAAAATCATGTACTACCCCACACCGAAACTCCTGTACAAGGCCTGGGAAAACGGCAACCCGATCTGCGTCGAGCACGGCCGCCTCGGGCGCGATGAGATCAACATCTCCAGCATCCTGAACTACTTGATCCACAACGTCGGCCGCTTCTGTGAGAGCTACGCCGGCGACATGCTCTACGAGCTCAAATACATCCACCAGCTCATCTCGGCGCACCCGGTGGAACCCGGCGAGGACTCCATCATCGTCTTCGGCATCCGCCGCAACGGCGTGGACGGTACCGGCTTCCTCATGTCCAGACTCAAGAACGACTGCTGGGACCACTATTCCCACTACCTGTACCCGGAACGGGATTACCGCAAGATCCTGGCCGTGCGCATCTCCACCGTCGCAGACCACAGCAACGGCTACCTGCTGCCCGAAAACGGCGACACGGAGGTCGAGCTCAGGGACCTGACCGACGCCTTCCACTCCATGGAAAAAGAGGACGCTGACTGGAACTATGAGAACGACGGCGCCGACCGCGCCAAGTTCCTCAGGAAATACGTCCAGGAGAACCGCGAGCGCCTGTCCGCCGCCGTGTACGAGAAGCTCAACGACTTCGCGGACATGTACGACCGGGGCCGGATCCCCGGCATCGACGGGTGACGCCAATGGCAGGCACCACCCGCATCGTGCTGGACATCAGCAACTGCTCATTCTGCCCCAACGTCGAGATCCGCGGGCATGAAACGCAGCGCTGGATCTGTAAAGGGTACGCCAACGACCCGCGGTACAAAAAACTGAACGTAAATGGGCGGCAGATTGCCAGCGTCGAATACGCCTCCGACATCCCGCCCGTACCGGACTGGTGCCCCTGCTGGCCCGAAAATAAAAAGTAAAGGAGGAACGGCCCATGAGCCAGCCTGACATCTCCAGGATCCTGACCATCTCCACCGGCCACGTGACCGAGAACACCAGGAACATGTTGGACCGCGAGCCGGAAGAGGACAACTTCGGCCTGGCGGTCTATAACAAGAACGATTTCGGGTACATCATCTACCTGCCCGACCCGTCCGACAACAACGAGATCCGGACCATTTATACAGAGATACCGTCCGAGGGGCCCTATTTCGGCTACGCGGACAAGGTACCCAAGGACCTGCAGGACGTGCTGCGCTACTGTCACGACATGGGCTGCGACATCCTGTGCCTCGACTCTGACGGCCCGGAAATCCCGTATCTCCGCTGGTATGACGAGGACGAGGTATACGAACACCCGGACGACCCGCGCCAGGTACCGATCTGCAAGACCGACCTGCCCATCTCCCTGGGCCGGCCCCTGGCCGGATATTACGGCGACTGGTGCCCCATCGGCCAAGCCCTGGCCGACAGCGATGAGGCGATCCATGAAAACACCGCCCTGGCCTACCGCCAGATCGCGAGCATCCGCCGGTACTACCGTGACAGCGTTGAAAAGGGGGCGGACGGAAATGGCGAACCCTAAACCAGGAACCATCGCGCGGCTGGACACCGGGCACCTCCGGGTCATCATGTCGGAACCCATCCCGACCCATAAGCCCTGCGGCTGCCTCACCGATTCCGACCGCTACATCGTCGACACGTCCCGCCTGAAACCGCTGGTCGTGCCGGAACGCGGGACGGCCGTCCTCGCCATGTCCATGTATGACGACGAAGGAAGCCTGGAATCCGTGTACGAGGCCTTCGACCCGAACGCAAACCCCATTGCCGTCCTGTCCATCCATCCCTGCCACAGCTCAAACGACTCGATCGTGACCCTGGGCTGGTTCGTCGGTTCCATGCCGCACCGGAAAGTACTCCGCTCCGACACGAAATGCGTCCCTCAGATCTTCAAAGACCTGACGCCAGACCTGCTGCCGGACAACGAGTGGGCCAGGGAGGGCTTCAGGCTCCTGCGGGAACACTACGCGGCGCCGGTGCACGAATACACACCGGACGACCTGCAGCCCGGCCTGCCCGTGTGGTTCGTGGACAAGGCGGCACAATTTTGGACCAACAACCAGAACGGCCGCTGGCGCATCGTCCAGGAAATCGCGGACCAGGACCTGGGCGACAAGACGCGCCCCATTGTGATCTTCACCGACGGCGGCAAGCGCCTGCTGAAAGAGATGCCGTCCCACTGGACGTGCTTCGACGCTTACCCGGAAACCCCGGGCTACCCGGAAGAAAGGAGATAATGCCATGCTGATGCGCATTTTGGCCATCATCCAAGTCATCATGGTCCCCGCAGCGTTCACGGTTTTCACGCTCTGCGTGTCCAGCACCAACGAATGGGCGCACTACGAAAAGCACCCTGAGGAATACGACGACTTTTTCAAACCGATCTGGGAGGACGCGGAATATGAGACCTGCGAAACCGAAAGCGAGTATTGACAACCTGGTCATCGAGATCACGCGCCGCTGCAACATGTGCTGTGACCACTGCCTACGCGGCGACGCCCAGGACATGAACATCCAGTTCGAGACCCTGCGCAGCCTGTTCTCCCGCGTCAAGCACGTCAACGAGATCACCTTCACCGGCGGCGAGCCATCGCTCAACCCCGGCGCCATGATGGACGCCCTGCGGCTCTGCCAGAAATACCACGTTGACGTCAACACCGTCTGGCTCGCGACAAACGGCAAGGACGTGACCGACCGGTTCATCAGGGCGTGCCAGGAATGGAACAGCTGGACGACCCGGCAATACTTCGCAAACACGTCGTTCTCCGGGTCAGCCGTCCTGAAACGCATCCTGAAGGACCGCGCCGAAGCCGAATACATCGAACGGGAATATGGCTGCTACGTGGCCGTGAGCCTGGACATGTTCCACGACGACATCAGCCCGGAAAGCCTGGCCAGGCTCCTGACGCTGCCCAACCTCGTTCCGGACAAGGCCCACATCTACGACAAACCCGGCGACACCCGCTGGGTCATGGGCGAGGGTAGGGCCTACTGGAACGGCCTGGCGGAAGCCGTCGAAAACGACCCGGTCCGCCGGTCCGAATTTGACGAAACTTACGCCGGCATCGACATCGATGTCGAGCAAAACGGAGACTGCCGCATCGAACAGCTCTACATATCCAGTGACGGATCGTTGATGCGGCTCTGTGATTATTCTTACGACGACATGCCACGTTTCACCCGCGGCACCATCACCGGCCCGGACTGGCTCGACAAACTGGTCGAGACCGAACTTGCCGGGGAAGAATAGGAGGAAAACATGCCTTACGCACATGAAGACAACTCATTTGAATACCGGACCCTCGGCACCGGCGGCCTGGCCTGCGACGTTTGCGGCAAACCCATCGGGCCTGACGACCTTGTGGCCGTCTGCCCGGACTGCGGCGCCGTGGTCTGCAAAGAATGCTGCGAGGACGGCCGCTTCGACGAACACGAGTGCGATGATTGGGGTGACATGGATGAAAGCTCCGACTGAACACCGCTGCATCATGGCGGTCCTCCGCCCAGTCCTTGACCTGGCGGACAAATTCGCCATGGGCAGGATTCCCCAGCCAAAAGGCTCGCACATCTCCCAGGAGGCCTATTTCGAAGACGGCGTCTCCATCGAGATCACCGTCCGTGACAACAAGGCCTCAGCCGTCCTGTACGACGCCGACGGGAAGGTCCTGACCAACCTGATGGCCCAGGACCATTTCAGCGGCGACTGGAAGGTCAACTATGGGCTCAATACATACAAATTGAGCCTCGTCCAATTATCTTAAAACAATGATGGGGCGGAAAAGGCGTGATGATCTGGACAGGGTCATCACATACGCCTACACGGAAGACCTGGAGGATCACAGCACCCGCCGCCGGCTCCGGATCCTGTGGATGGAATACTGTTTCAAATACGGGATCCGGCCGGGCGACAAAGAATACGACCGGGACTTAGAAGACATCTGGTACTGGATCGAGGACGACTGTCCCGACACCGACGACTGGGACTCCTATCTCGGCTACGACAGCTTTGAGGCCTACATGTCCGACATCTTTGCAACATAACAAAAAAAATCAATACTGGAGGTACCCTCATGGACTTTTATAAATACGTCAACGAATTCGCGGCTTCCGACCTGGTCCGCGGCGTTTACCTGCTGGACGCGGCCGCCGTCAAGACGGCCCGCAACGGAAAGCCTTACCTGGACCTGACGCTGGCCGACAGGACCGGAAAGATCCAGGGCAAGGCCTGGAACTACACCGGGAACCTAAACTCCGAGCACATCGGCACGCCCGTATACGTCGAAGGCGCTGTCTCCGAATTCCAGGGCTCCCTCCAGTTCACCTGCGACCAGATCCGCATCGCCGAAGGCTCCGACGGCATCGACAAGGCCCGCCTGGTCCCCGTCGCGCCCATCGACCCAGACGGCGCCTGGGACGACCTGATGCTGATCGTGAACTGCATGAAGGACTTCGATTACAAGAAAGTCGTCATGCAGGTCCTGAGTAAACATCACGAGGCGTTCAGAAACGCCCCGGCCGCCAAAGGCGTCCATCACGCGTTCCTACACGGCCTGCTCATGCACACCCGTGACATGGCCGAGATGGCCGTGGATGCCGCCTCCCGGTATTCTGACCTGGTCAATCCGGACCTGCTGGTCGCCGGCACGATCCTGCACGACATCGGCAAGCTCCAGGAATACGACCTGACCGACCTCGGCCTGGCCTCCGGCTTCACGGCCGCAGGGAACCTGGCCGGCCACCTGGTCCTGGGCGCCATGGAAGTCCGCGACGTCTGCCGCGAGATGGGCGTCCCGGAGGAAAAATCCCTGCTCCTGCAGCACATGCTGCTGGCCCATCACGGCCGCCCGGAATACGGCGCCGCCGTGGAGCCGGCCTGCCCGGAAGCCGAGATCCTGTCCATGCTGGACATGATGGATGCCCGCATGGAAGTCTACCGCAACGCGTACAAGACCATGGAGCCGGGAACTAACAGCGCCCAGCGCATCTTCGCCCTGGGCCACTACATCTATAAGGCGAAAGGAGAAAACTGATATGCCGAACATCCGAATCAGCCCCAAGCACGGGGTCAACCCGACCATTCCCATCTGTTTCTGGTGCGGCAAGGAGAAGAACGAGATCGCCCTTCTCGGCCGCATTTCCAGCAAAAAGGTCGTCAAGAATGCCTGGGACGGGACGTCGACCCAAATCACCGACAGTGACATGGAGGCGCCCAAGAACATGATCCTGGACTATGAGCCTTGTGACGAGTGCCGGGCCAACATGTCCCAGGGCATCACCCTGCTGGCCTGCAGCAACCGGCCTTTCATCGAGGGCATGCCGCCGGTCCAGACGGATCCGGCCACCGGCATTGAGATCTATCCGCAGCCGTATTACGCCGTGGTAAAGCCGGAACTGATCCAGGAGCTCTTCGTGCCGGAGGCCGCGGAACACATCCTTGAGGCAGGCAAGGCCTTTATTGAGAAAGACGACCTGCTCCGCATCATGCCGAAAGAAAGCGTGGACAACCGGGATGCCTGACATTGACAACATCGCGATGACCATTGAGGAGCTGGCCCTTGACGGGGCCGTCTCCCTTGGCCGCTGTTCGCGCAGCACATTATACCGTTACAGAAAAGAGATCAACCGGCGCCTGGAGGCACAACACGCCAACTGGCGCGTCATCGCCGGCGTTGCGGACCGCTCGCTCCGCGTCGTCATCCCGCCGGAACTCCAGCAAATGGCCGGCAAATAAGAAACTGTAATGATCATTACAGAAAAACAAAAATAAGCCAGAAAACCGTCTTGCCGATCAAGTAAAAAAAGGAGGCACGCTCCATGCCAAACGCACATGCCTACACCATCCAGGCCTACGACAAGGACCGTGACGTTTGGGACACGCTCTGCAACCTTACGAACTTCCAGCTCTCGGAATACACCGCGAGGAGCGTCATGGCCTTCTTCGCGGCCCTCATCCATTCAGAAAACATCAAGACCGCGCAGGGCACCCCCTACGACTGGGTGGAGCTTTATGATGGCGATAACCGCATTGACTTTTCCTGAAAGAAAGGAGGCATATCCTATGGGAGTGCCAATGACCGAAGACACCCTGACAGCTTTGGACCTGAGGCTGTCAAAAGGCATCCTGCACCTGGAACCGCAAACCATCAACGGTTTCGAACAGATCCGCGTCCCCATGTCAAACCGGGGGACCTACCGGCTCACCCTCGACACAAAGGACAAGAAGCGTAAAGATTGGCAATACGCCGTCGTGCTCTACCCGCACGAGACCGGCGCACAGATCGACGACCCGGCGATCCCCAGCTTCAACCGGTTCCTGTACAGCAGCAGGGAGCACCTGGAAACAGGCTTCACGACGCTGCTCAACAGCGACATCAGCCGGGGCATCATGCCCGTGGGTCTTGACGGGAAAGAGGGACGCGCAAAATGACAAAGACGATATACCTGGTGGATACCGAGAACGTCCAATATACATACGAGCAGGTCATCCCGAACCTGAAACCCGGCGACGAGCTCATCCTGTTCTGCACGGAACACACCCTGTCCATGCAGGCCAGGTTCTCCATCCTGGAAAAGATCTCACGCATCGACGCGTCGCTCAAGGTCATCGCCTGTGAATCCGGGCACAACGCGCTGGACTTCCAACTGTCCAGCTACCTGGGCTGGCTGATCCGCGAAAATTACGCTGATTTGGCCGCCACAAAACTGGCGGCCGCAAAACCGGGTGTGGAACCAAACGAATACGTCATCGTCAGCGGCGACCGCGGGTACGACCCGCTCCGGGCATTCTGGGCCGATTATGGATACAAGGTCACGGTCATCAGGCCGGTCGCCGACGACCAGGACGACATAGACGACATCGACGGCCTCTGCGACGAATTATACGGCCCAGAACAAAAAGCCGTCCCAGACCTCGTGCAGGACATCCCGCCATTCCAGGACCCGTCCGCCTGCACAGCCCAGGCACAGCCAAACCCGCAGATAACTGCCCACAACAACACGAAAAAAGATAAGCATCGCAAGAAGCCGGACGACGGCCCGGCACGCGGAATCAAGTCCTTCAACGACTGCTGCAGGGACTATGAGAAGAGCATCCGCGGCATCACCGGCTATTACGGCAAATGGGCCGAGACGATCTCGTCCGCCATGGCGGTATGTGTCAAAATGCCTGCCAAGGCAAGGGCGCCCAAGTACCGCTCCATCCTCATCAAGAAGCTCGGAAAGGAAAACGGGCCGGCCGTCTACAAAAAGACCAAACCGCTCCTGGACGACTTCGTTGTGAACGGGCCATGGCCCTGGGCACACGAGATCCCGTCAAACATGGAGGTGTCATCATGAGGTGGTCATACCTGATGAAGCGGCTCCGGAACACGAAAGTGAAGACGCTCCAAAACGAAAGCGTTTACGCCCTGCTTCCCGTCCCCGGCTCATACGACTGCAAACGCGTCTACCTGACGCTGCTCTACGACGCAGACGGCAATCCGTACTTCGTCCGGGACTTCAAGGCGCAGGGAGCCTACGAACGCCGCCGGTCAGCAAAATTCGGAAAAGGAGTACCACGATGAAAAAACAATATACCGTATGCTTCCTGTTCGCCCCCGGCGGAGACCGTGTCCTGATGGTCAAAAAGACCCACACGGCCTACAAGGGCAGGCTCAACGGCGTCGGCGGCAAGATCGAAAGCGCCGAACCTGCCATCGACGGCGCCCTGCGCGAGATCCGGGAGGAAACCGGCGTCGAGCTGCGCTCCGAACGCCTCATGTTCCTGGGGTTCACCTCCCTGCCCGACGACTGCGGGGAGCATCCGGCGGACAACGGCTGCGTCCTGTACTTCTACGCGGCCGAGCTCACATCGCTGGAGGCGAACCACATCCCGACGGCCAACGATGCTGGCGAACAGCTCTTGTGGGAAAGCACGGCTATGGTCCGTAACGCCCCGACCAACAGCGCCCGGTACGCCGGTGACGGCGACGTCCCCTGCTGGGTCAACATCGCCGCCTCGAAACTCGGCTTCCGCGAGATGCAGATCCCCAGCCTGCACGGCCGCATCCCGACATTGAGCTATTACCTGCTCCGCGATGCCCAGGGCATCCTGGACATGGTCTGTTCCGACCGCGAACCCGCCGAGTTCCGGAAAGTTCTGGACAGCGTCCGGGACGAATACCTGGCTGACTGCGACGAGGGGCACGAACGCCTCTACAGCCTGCTCCGCGAGAACGGCTGCAGCGCCGTCCCGATCCCCTGCACCGAAATGGAGGTGTGACCATGCAGGACTATGCCGTCATCGTCCTGGAGGAACAAAACCAGGACCACCTGGGGACCGTCCTGGTCCCCGCGCCAAAATTAAAAGAAGCCGCGCAGCACCTGCACGACTTCTGTATCACCGACCCCGACAGCGCCGTCCATGCGCTGAACGAAATCGGCATCTACGCGTATCACGCACCCAACATCTTCGTCGACGGGATCGGCGACCTCGGTGAGGACGACGAAGACTGAGCATCAAAAAACAAGAAAGGAGGTGGGACAAATGAGCATGAACACCTACCCTATCCAGGAAAAAGCCGTGCTGCTCATCCACGGCAAACTGGCCGCGGCCATCAACGCCATCGACTGGATGATCAACGGCGACCCGGACCCGACCGTCATGGACGACGAGACGTTCATCAGGACCTACGGCGACGACAGCCTCGCCTATGACGCAATGGAATACCGCGACGTGGAAAACCTCTGCCACTGCTCCGAGTTCGAAGGTGAGACGGAATCCATCAACGGCCAGGAAACCTGCAACTACACGTTCGATGACGACTTCCTGTGCTATATCGCTGCCAGGAAGGAACCGTCCCTCTTCTCCGCCGCCTACGGCAAGTTCGAGGACATCAAGCACGAGTTCGAGGACATCCTTGACGCCGCCGGCCTCATGAAGACCGTCAACGATTTCCATATCGACATCGGCGACTATATCTGCTCCCTCAACGGGACCTATTTTTGTTAAGGCACCGGGACGGCGTTCACCGTGAACCTTTTTGTCTCGCTGTTCGCGCAGGTGGACAAGGTCAGCGTCTGGACGCCGTCCCCAATTTTCACACCGGTGTCGTATAAAGCCCTTTCCGACATATCGGCAAGCAGGTCTTTGTACTCGACATCCGTAAAGGATGTCCCATAAACCGCGTCATTAGGGTCCGTCAAGTAACACGAAAAGATCTCATACCTGCGGACGGTGCCATCAGAAAAAGATACCAGGATCTCAGGATGATCCGCCCAGAAATCATGATCACCGTATTTTTTCAGCTCCCCGAACATCGAGCCATCCAACATATTGTGCCCGTACACGACAACGTGCCGGTCATCAAAGCCCGTATTCCCGGCAGCCAAAAAAATCGACCCGCATTTGTTGTACGTCCCGGAAAACGTATGGCTCAAATAATAAACATCGTCGGACCCATGCGCCACTGGGTAATCGACCTTCGTACCGGGGATCTCGATCCAGCAAACATAGCTGGCGTTGACATCGGTGATCCCGCCATCTGTGCCGCCCACACCCGGTGCCGTCTCGTCATTTGGGACGACGGACTGGTCCTCGACCTTGGCCTCACCCGTGTCAGGGCCTGTCACAATATCCAGGCCGGAACCGGATTCCACGAACACAGGCTCCTGCCCGGAATCAGCGCCGCCAAAAATGGCATCCGTATCATTTTTCGGGACGGGCTTGTACGCCTGCAGCGACGCGTACTCATCGCCGGCCACCGTATACTCATGCCTGAACTCATAATATCTCCAGCCGCCGAAACACGCGCCAACAAGCAGCACGCACGCGGCAGCGATCCGCCATTTCGAAAACCCGCGCTTCTGCATGGGCTTCCCATCATCGATCACAAAAGCCATCCAAAACACCTCCGGCCATCATTATAGCACGTCCTGGACGTGTTTGCAACAACATGATGTTCCATACGCTCCATTTTTGTACCAACAAACCAAACCATGTATTTTTGAGCACTTTGCACAAAATAAATCCGAAATCAAAATCCACAATTGACAAAATCACGATGCCGATGTTATGATATAGGCAGGAACAGGAAACACCTGGACCATCCAATTTCATAATAAAGGATAGCGACGTAAAGATGAAAGCAAAGAAAGAAAGAAAGCCCCGCGTACCCAAGCATCCCTACGACATCGGTACCCATTTCCAGTCCCCGCTGGATTACGAGTCTCCCCGGGGTGAGATCAAGACCGGCGCCGAGATCGTCGTCCTCCAGGCCGACCACGTCAACGCCATTTACACCATCATGGACTGCCTGACGGGCCTGGTGATCCGCAACGTGAAGCTCCCGGCCATCCCCGTACTGGAACCGGTATACGCGACATAATCAAAAACAGGCACATACGGCCGCCGGAAACGATCCGGCGGCCTTTTCATGTATGTTTCAACCCATGCGACACATAAATAGTACGCTTCAAAATTCTCTACGCCCACATTAGCACATAAATTAAACAATGTCAAACATAAAAAAGAGGTGCAAGACATGCTGTTCAAAGACAAAAACAACCACGTCCATAACGCGAATTTTCATGTATAAAAGATAAAGGAGGGACCGCCATGGCCATTTTCCAGAAAACAAGGCCGCACGCCGACACCGTCAAAAAACACAGCATCACCCACGAAGACCTGAAATTCCTGATCGAACTCCAGGCCGAACTCAACACCCAGGACAACATGGGCAACGCCGACCCGCTCTTCTGGGCCATTAAAGAGACCGAGGAGACTCTCGGCAGCGAGGACCGTTGGGACGAAAAACTGCTCCTGCGCGAAGAGACGCTCATGCGGTCCCTGAAGGACGTGGCAGATTATATCAACGACACTTATGATGGGGACTTTTCCGCCGAACTCTACGACGTGGCCCTGACTGTCTACTATGACGATGATGACGGCAACGGTCGATATTCCGTTGGCACATGGGACGACTTCGACAGCCTCCTGGACCACATCGAAGACCAGGACGAGGATGGCATCTGGGGCGGATTCAGGGTCGTCTACGCCCTGCACCGAGAACGCATCGTGCCCGACACGCTGTTCCTGACCCACAAGGACTGCGAGGACCACCTCCGCTCCTATGGATACAATTACAGCCAGGACGCCCACGCCTTCGCCATGACAGCCATCCGTAGCCCTCGCTATGAGAAGCTCATCTCGCTCCTGCAGTCTGTGGATTTCACAGGAATGCTGGAAGACCTGAATGAAACGGGAATGCCGGTATGAAAAAATCCATCGACCTGACGAAAAACGGACAATGCTCCCGCTGCGGAGGCTGTTGCGCGTCCATAATACCGGCCACAAACCAGGAAATCGCCGCAGCCCATGACTATGCCGTCACACACGGCTATAAGCCGGCATTGCCGAAAGACGCGAACCTGGTCTACCTGCAGTGCCCGTACCTGAAAAAGCACAAGGGCGGAACGACATCCTGCGCCGTATACCCGGCCAGGCCGTCCATCTGCAGGGTGTTCCTGTGCAGCCTGACGCCCACCGCCGGTATCCAGGCCTTCCTATCCCAAAAGGGCGACCCAAATGCCACGCCCGTAAACCTGTGGGAATCCTGGGGACAGACCGGCATCCGCCTGAACGGACACACCGTAACAACTCAAAACGCGGCCCAGGCCCATCTGGAACTGGACGACGGGCGCATCCTGGACTTGCGGCAGGGACAGGCCGTCCGGCCCATCCCGCACGCCGACGATCCCATGGAGGCTGGCATGATCCTCGGGTTCACGCCGAACGGGATCTATTTCACCAACGGCCCCTCCGGCATCATTGAGCTTAAATACGATGACCTGGACGACATCCGGACATAAAAAAGGAGAATATGACATGTTTCTGGAAGACGAGAACAACCCGATCATGAACGCCAACCTGGACGGGCCGGTCAGCCTCGACCCTCTTATCAAGGCCAATGTCAACGCCTGCATCGGCCGGACCATCGACCAACTCTGTTTCCTCGGAAAACTGAACCGGGAAGACCAGCTGACCAGGTCTTCCGTCAAAACCCACCTGTCGCTGCTGAAATCAGCCTTCAACGACCTGTCCAAAGACCTGGACGCAGACATGACCCTATCTGCCGAGCTGGACAATGCCCTGAAGCTGCTCCGGGAGGCGAACGGCCACATCCGGGATTTGGAACAGCAGATGGGCCAGACCCTCACCGGTGACGCCCTGGCCGCCGGCATGCGCTATTACGACGGTCTGTTCCGCGCCTGGTACGAACGCGCCGGGTTCCATTACGCAAGCACCTCGTTCACGCCCTGGTGCCTACAGGCCGATTTCGACGACGAGCTGGAAAAACCCGGCGCCCCCGATGCCCACTGCGCGCCAAAGGACCTGTTCGACCGCATGTCCGGCATCTGCTACCAGATCACGTCCTTGGACAAATACAACGACCAGTTCCATGACATCCTGCTGGCTACAGACAATAACCGTGACAGCCTTGCCGGCATATTCAAGCAATTCTTCCCCGGCAGCCGCATCTCGAAATTTGAATACCGCAAGGACCGGGAACTTTGGACCATGCGCTTCGTAGCCCTGGTCCCGTTCCAGGATATCCATGCCATGGCTGAAAAATGCCTGGAGAAAGAGAAAACGACATGAGGATCCTATACGAACTCGACCCGACGATCGACCACATGACAGAGACCACGCCTTACCTGCTGCTGATGGACATGCCTGAACTGACATGCAGCTTCATCCTGAACGTGGACGTACAGGAAAACGACGTAGACGGGGCCGAAAAAGCGGTCTGTAAATTCCTGGATGCCATGCCGGCCGGAACACGCATCCATGGCGTCGAAAACGAAGCCCTGGAGGAACGCCGCAAACGCTTCGTAAAAGCGGCCAAGAAATACGGCCTCGGCCCGGAATGCTGGCTCCGCCGCGTGGCTTTGGACGGAAAACGGCACAGACTGGACGGCGTATTCCACGGCCGCATTAAACAGATCGAGACACGCCCGCACAAATACAGGGTCATGGTGTCCAACACGGACACAAACCGCTGCTGCATGTGCTCGGTCGAAGAGATCGTGGAAGCCATCAAAAACGAACAGATAGGAGTGACAACCGAATGATCATCTGTTATACTGTGAACGGGCAGCGGCTTTGGGACGAACTTCCCGGCAACGGCGACGAGACCCTGGCCGAATTCATCGCCTTTGCGCAGCCGGGCACACAAGTCAACGCCGTCTTCTCCATGGACGACGACCGCTGCGGAAACGAGGTCGGAAAATACAAGACGGCCTTCGACGCCTCCGCAAACCGTTACGGCCTGCGGACCGACGACTGGAACCGGGAGATCATGCTTGGCGGCCGGGCCGCCAGGATCCGCGGCATCGTCCCGGGACGCCGTAAATACGTGATCCGCATCTTCTTCCCCGCCGACAACGAGTACCGCCTCTACACGGCAGCTTCCGTCCGCCACGCCATCGAGGCCGCTGACATGAAAGGGGGCGCATGATGTGCCGAAAGGGAAGAAATTCGACGCCGCGGAAAAACACTTCCACGAAAAAGAGATCCGGCTGAACCGGCAGATCAGGGCTGCCGAGGACGCCCGCCACGCCGCCGAAAAGCACGACGCCGAGACAACGGCCGAAAACCGGAAGTTGGAAGCCGAAAACGAGAAGCTCCGCGCTGAGAATGTAAAGCTGTCGGAGCTCATGGAACTGACCCCGCAGCAACGGAACGACCTGTTTGAACGCATCAGCGCCGAGAAGAAACTGGCCGACACCATGTCAGCCATGGAGCACATGGGCCGCACGTTCCTCGGCCCATACGGGCTTTAAGAAAGGATGGCACGAATGGAAAAAATGTATGAAATTTCACTGGACCGTAAAAAGGCGAACATCAGGCTGGCGCCCGGCACGTCGTCCATTTATCTTTATGTCCAGGAATGCGACGGTGGATGGGATTTTACGATCTACGACGGCCAGCACCTGACCGAGATCGACGGCGGGCAGCTGGAAGACCCCGAAGGCGAGTTCGAGAACGACGAGTCCCTGGCCCGCGAGATCCTGGACTTCATGGACGTCGGAGGCGTCCAGGACATCCTGGAGGAAGACGACGAGGAGTTCATCGAGTCGTTCAGATCCTGACTTTTTATCGTAAGAGACAAGGAGGACAACACAGATGACTGAAAAGAAACAGCCCGCAAACATCACGATCACGGTCCGCACGCACGATCACATGGAACACCGCATCAGCCTGGACACGCTCCTGGATATCATGAAAATCAGCAAGGACGACACCGACTGCGTCATCCTGAAGATCTCCCAGGACGGGAACGACCTGGCCGCCTCGGCACCGGTCCACGAGGCCGAATACCCCGGCGTCGCCCTGGACGCCCACGACGCCCACGGCCGGACCATCTACCTGGCCAACGCCGAGCTGCCCAACGACGACTACCCCGGCACGTCGGTCGCCCGCCTGTACGCCGGCTATGCCGAGATCGAGACGGACGCGCCCATCGCGGCCGTGTTCACGCCCATGCGTGGGACCGTCCTGCCGGAATACAGGCCCGCGCCCACCAAGCTGGTCTACGTGGACACCGAGCTGGCGCAGTACCGCCCCTGGGACCACAGGGCACACCCGGAACACCTGGAGGAGGAAAAGCGCGCATGATGTACGTGATAATGGGCCGGACCTGTTCCGGCAAGGACACCTTCGCCTCGGAGCTTGAGAAGCTGGGCATGAAGCGGGCCATGACCTGGACCACCCGCCCCCAGCGCGGCCCGGGGGACGACAAATACATGTTCATCTCGAAGGAAAAGGCCGCCTCGATCCCCGAGGACCACAAATTCCTGAAGACCACCCTGGACAACGGTTACGAATACTTCTGCGACCCGTCCACCCTGGACCAGGCGGACTTCATCATCCTGGAACCGGACGGCCTGAAGGAGCTCTGCAGGGGACTCCCTGACCTCTGCGTCACCCCCGTCTACATCATGTCCGGCGACGGGGCCAGGACGGAACGCGGCAAAACGCGCCCCGGCGGCCTGGATACCTTCAATGCCCGGAACGCGGCAGAGGCGGCCCGCTTCACCGATTTCGAGTCCCACCTGTCCGATGAACGCCCGGGCTACATCTCCGGCGGAGCCAGGAACTGCTGCTCCCCCTACATCCTGTACAACGACGGCCCCCAGGGGCTGGAGGACCTGAAAACGTCCGCCATCGAATTCAGCAACCTGATGCGGGCGCATAACCGGGTCATCGGGATCATCGAGCGCAGCATCCGCATGCACATCGTGAACCTGTTCCCCGACGGGCACATCCAGGTCTGGCTCAACACGCCCGACGACCCCCAGCCCCGTCCTGAGCCGGTGTCCAAGGACGTTTTCGCCGGTTACACCCTCAGCTCCAACGAGGGGCTGTCGACGCTGGTCACGTCCTGGCTTGCCAGGGACGCGGACCCCGGATCCGCGTTCAAAAATTAAGCAACGGCCGCCCCGGCGGGATTGAAAAACATCCCGCCGTGTGGTATAATGGCAACTGTAAATCCAAGCGAAAAGGAGTGTGCGACATGCCCAAAACGAACCTCACGTCGGAGATCGACGCCCGCAAGCACCAGGACGACGCCGTGCGGGAGCGCCGGAACTGCAAGGATTGCGGAACCTGCTTCATCATCACCATCGGGGAAGCCAACTGGTACGAATCCCGCGGCCTCAAAATCCCCGCCCGCTGCCCCGCCTGCCGGAAAAAGCGCCGCGCCATGGCCCGGAACGAGAAGAGCTGACAAAAACGGCCGATCGAGTTCCCTGCCCATGAAAGGCGTTTTTCCAGCGACCGGGGCAACCCCTGCACGCGCTGACGCGCATGCAGGGGTTTTTGATTTTGACGCGGAAAGACGCGGGCAAAACCAAAAGCCAGGCACGCCCTTTCCGTAGGACCGTAGGAAAGAAGGAAACAATATGGGTTTGAAAAAGGAGAAGCTGCAAAACTATGTGATACCGAGGGGATCCCTGACACCAATTTATGAATTCCAGGGCACCGAAAGGTTCCTGTCTAACTTCTATCCCTGTAAGATCATCTATCACGGGGAAGAGTATACCAACGTAGAAGCCGCGTTCCAGGCTGCCAAGACGCTGGACGCCTATGCACGGGTGCCGTTCCAGAAAAACGGGATCTGCGCCGACCCGTCAAAAGCCAAGCGCCAGGGACGCAAACTGGACCTCCGCCCGGACTGGGAAGACGTGAAGGAAGACATCATGCTGGACCTGCTCAGGATCAAATTCAGAAACCCGGAACTGGCCGGCATGCTCCTCGCCACGGGAACACGCCCGCTAATCGAGGGCAACGACTGGAACGATACCTACTGGGGCATATGCCGGGACTGGGGCTATAACCGACTCGGCGTGCTGCTCATGAAAGTCAGATCTGAACTCGCATAAACCGTCCTTTCATAATATGGGCCGGACGCCGGTCCAGGACTGCCGTATCAAGCGCTGGTACGGCAGTCCTTTTTTTCCAGAAACACGTTTTTATATTATTGTTATTTTTTATATGGAAAATAACAAAGCATCTATTGAATACGTCTACAACGTATGCTATAATAAAGGAGGCAGAAAATGTCCAATACCGTAAAACAGCCGTTCCGTGTTATCGTTGCCGGCGGCCGTGACTTCAACAATTACAACCTGTTAAAAGAAAAGCTGGACAAGATCCTCTCCAACGTCCTAAAAGATAAAGACGTCACGATCATCTCCGGCCACGCCCATGGTGCCGACATCCTCGGCGAGAAGTACGCCAAAGAGATCGGCATCAAGAGCGAACTGCACCCGGCCGACTGGAAGAACCTCGGCAGGAAAGCAGGCTACATCCGCAACGCCGAGATGGCGGATTGTGCAGACGCTCTGGTGGCATTTTGGGACAGCGAATCCCACGGCACGGCCGACATGATCCGCGTCGCACAGCGCAAGGGCCTGCAGGTCCGCATCATCCGTTACACGATGAAGCCAAAAACAACTGAATAAACCATGCCGTAAAAGTAGGCAAAAGGAGGTGACGCCATGGCAAGGACCCGGTCAGAAAACCGAGAACCCATAGACTGGTACACGAAAAATGAGATCTACAAGCGGTGCGGCAGGATCTGCGCCCATTGCGGAAAAAAGCTCGACTTCAAGGAAGCGACCATCGAGCATGTGATCCCCCTGTCCAAGGGCGGGACCAACAAAAAAGAAAACTTCGTGATCCTGTGCGAGACCTGCAACAAGGCAAAATCTGACGACATCATCCCGCCGGCACAGTATTACACGTATCTGGACAAGGACCACCAGGCCGACCTGGAAAAGCTCTTCAACGATTACGTCGCCGCGGACGACTTCCTGGACATGGACAACCTGTTCGTCGTCGACTGGTTCGACCTGCGTGTCAACCGCCCGGTCATGATGAACAGCGGCAAGATCGCCTTCCTGCCGATGACCGTGAACATCAAGAAACTCCGTCCCGAGGCGACGTTTGAAAACCTCCTGATGTTCGGGGGAAGGCTGAGCTACGAGGATAAAAGCCTCATGGTAGCGACACCCGACAGGCTGTCCGGCTCCTGGTATGAGATGACCTACAACGGCAAGCTGATCATGACCTTCAACCCATACCTGCGGGAAGGATACGGTGACCAGGCCGCCATGCTTGGGCCGTGGCCCTACATCCTGGTCGTAGACTACTACTTCAACCCGGACCTGAACCTGAAAGGCAATCTGCTGGAACCAACGCTGTTCACGTTCCTGGACGCCGTCATCGGCAAGCTGGTCCAATCCATCATGGCCGGCGACCGCGGCTCCGCCATCATGGTCCGCCTGCGCTCCCCGGCATCCGGAAAGTTCGTCAACGCCGTCAGTTCGGCCTATGCCACGATCCAGGGCGCCGGCACAGACATCTTTGACATCGAATTCCATGACGACGCGCTACCCGGAAACAAGGTCCGGCACATCCAGTACATACAGTTCGGCGGCAGCTCAAAGGACCTGTCCGAATTCATGAGGCGGCGCACCGGGGACCAGAAAAAGGGCATCACGAAAACCGAAAGCAAAGAAGAGCTTCAAAAACAGCTGATCGAGCGGCTGAAAGACACGCCACGCGTGAACCGTTTCAACCGCAGCCACTGACATAATGGAGGTAATATGAGGTTTACGAAAAAACACAGCATCGACGAAGCGGCACACGGCATCGAGGTCCAGCCGTTCAAAGCCGGCCCCATGGCATTCCAGGGCACGGACTACGCACCGGATTACAGCACATGGGACGACATCGTAGCCAGGACCACCAACGAATCCTGCAGGCTCTGCATGGAGACATACGGCGGCATGCGCGCCCGCGGCCCGGTAGCCCGCATCGTGGCCATCCGCCATGATCATTACATCTACCTGTACCAGGTCCGGGCCGACAGACGGCCGCACCCGGTCGCATACACCACAAGCGCCATTGACGACGGCATCGCCGCCGGTTATATGAAGCCTTACGACGAGGCTTACAAGCTCCTCGTCACGGACCCGGAACTCGATCACTGAAGCCAAAATTCTTCGGAGGTACAGAAAATGTCAGAAATTCTGAAACGGAACCAGATCCACTTTGCCAACTGGAGCCGCCCGGCGGCACTGAAAGCCATCATTACAGGCGCGGGAGTCCTCCTCGGGCTCCTCATGCCGCTGGTTTTCTGACACACAAAAGCGACACCGGCAAACGCCGTGTCAGATAACAACTGAATACATCACACACGAAAGGAGAAAACGAATCCAATGGTAAACCTTGAGAAACAGCAGCCCAAAAACCTGACCGTCCAGGTCTTCATGGGGGCAAAAGGCGAAATGCTCGGCCGCTGCACGCTGCTCATCGTCCAGGAAGGCGCCATCGTCCCGGTCCCCGCGGACGTACTGGCGGCAAAAGCCTACCCTGACGACGTGTCCGTCGTAAAGCTGTCCGAAAACATGGCCAGCAAAGCCGCCATCATCATCGCCCAGAAGATCCTGTCCACCCCGACGGTACAGAGCCCGGTATTCATCGCCTGCCCCGACAAGTCCGTCCTGGACGCCCTCTGCAGCGTGGAATACCCCGCGCCGGACACCGGCAAGACGGTCCGGCTGGTCGCCGCCGGCACCAAGCCCGCCGCGCCTGTCAAGAAAGCCCCGGCCAGGAAGCCTGCCGCACCGAAACCGGCAAAGGCGGCCAAACCCGAACCGGCAAAATCCGAACAGGCAAAAGACGAGGTCGCTGAGATGCTCGGCGAAGACCTGCCCGCCAAAACACCGGACGTATCCGACATCTCGGAACCGGAGTTCATGGAGGAGGCCCTGGTCAAGCCCAACGGAGAGGCAAACCTGGATCCCGTCCCCGAAACGAAAGACCCGGAACCGCCCAAGTCAGACAACGCGGCCTCCAGGATCATCCACATCATGCGGACCAAGGTCCCTGCCGGGTGCATCGCGCCCTGCCTGGACGCCATCCGCGAGGCGGACGACCCTGAGATCACACTGCCGCTCCAGGTGAAGCTCAAGCTGGCCCGCTCCGGCTTTGACGCCAACCCCGACGAAATCACCGCGAAGCTGGCACCCGTGTTCGCCGAAATCAAAACCCTCATGGCCGAAGCAGCCCAGTAAGAAAGGAGCCACCCATGTCCGAAGAGAAAAAGAAGTCCGTCATGATCGATTCCTGGAACTACGATGAGACGGACAAGGAGCGCCCCGTGCACCTGAAGTACCAGGACGGGACCGAGCTCCTGGTACAGAAATCCGTGTTCGACCGCGCCTTCGGAGTCATCGTGACGGTAGACAAGGACACCTGCATCGCGGAGTTCGCCATCCCCGACGCCCAGGCAGCCATGCTGCTCCTACTCCCCCAGCAGGGCGTTACGGTCAAAGACCTCACAGTCCTCGCCCAGAAGATCGGCCAGGACGGCGTCTATGAGACGATCGAAGCAGTGTCCCAGACCGGCAAGTACCACGCCATGGGCCTGGTCCGCAGCGATGTCATCACGCATGCCGATAAGGCGTCCCTGGAACGGGCAATCGCCGCCTCCCTGGACAGGCTCAGCCTGCAAAAGAACGACGGCGCCCACGTACATGCCTACACCGACCAGTCGGCCAGTATGACCGTCAAGGTCTGGCTCGGCACCGACGTCGACATGCGCTGATACGTGCTTTTCAAAAGGCCCCTGCCCGAAAATCAGGGCGGGGGCCTTTCCCTTGACAACTGAATAGAAATATAGGAGAATTTTTATGGACCAAAAATACAGAAAGTTATCCAACGGATACTACCAGGGAACAGACGGATATTTGTACGATTACGCGTGGCAGGCCGCTTCCGGCGATACGGGCTACGCCCTGGACACCAACATCAAGCGCATCCCTTACGGGCTTGGCACAGTCTGGAAGGCCAGCAACGGCCGATATTACGATACCAAGTGGGAGGCCATGCACCACACCCGTATCAACACCTGTTCCGAAGCGGAACAAATGCGCAGCGTCGGGAAGGTGCTGTCGGACCGCGAGGTCATAGAGATGGCCGTGGCCGGTACCCTTCATTCTTACAAACTGGCATAAAATATGCGCGACACAGAAAGGACAGTTCACATATGCAGGACTACAGCACCGTGTACCTCTTCAGCCATGACATGAAGACCGTGCTTTTTGAGAAGACCCATGCCGGCCCGGAAACCGCGTCGCTGCGTGGCTTTACGGCCCTCGTTACGGACTACAGCGCGGAACCGGAAAAAGCCGTGAAGGAAGCCTTCGTGAAAGACATCTGTGTCAGCATCGACCAGACCCGGCTCATGCATATGGGCACGGTCAGCAACACCCTGGAAGGCCCCGGGTCCGTCATGCACTTCTTTTATGGCATCTTAGATCCGCAGGCCACCGATCAGGTCGACAGGGCCATCATCCGGCAAAAGCTGGACCGGTCGCCACGCACGCTGCTCTGGATCAAAGCGGACGATGTCCGGCACGCCGCCATCGCGGACGAACGTTACGCCGGCCAGGGCATCCACCAGTACTTCGTGAACCAAGCCTGTACCGACCTGTGCATCAGGGATTCCGAGACGCTGGCCTACGATCTTTACGAGACGCACGCCAATGAAACGTCATCCCGTCCCTACATCAAAAACATGACCGAGCGCTGCGCCCGCTATGTGTCACACCTTCTTAACAAGGCAGTCACAGACAGCGAAACGGCCTATAAGGCTGTCCCGACCGGCGGCACGGTGGATTTCAATTAAGAGAGGGGGTGCCGTCCCATGCGCGACATCTGGAACCCGTGGCACGGGTGTATCAAGTATTCCGAAGGCTGCCAGAACTGCTACATGTATGCCCTGGACAATCGCCGTGGCGTGGAGCGGCCCTCCAGCGATATTTACAGGACGAACAATTTCAACTACCCGCTCAAAAAGGACCGGAACGGCAATTACAAGCTCCGTCCAGGCGAGCGGATCCGGGCAAACATGACCTCTGATACATTCCTGGAACAGGCCGACGAATGGCGGGACGAATTTTGGAACATCATCAAGACCCGTTCAGACCTGGAATTCTGGCTGCTGACCAAGCGCATCCCCAGGATCGAACAGTGCCTGCCGGACGACTGGGGTAGCGGGTATCCCAACGTGTTCTTAAATATCACCTGCGAAAACCAGCGGGCCTTCGACGAACGCTGGCCGATCTTTGAAAAAATCCCCGCCGCAGCCAAAGGCATCTGCTGCGCACCGTTGTTATCCATGATCGACCTGACGCCGGCCCTGAAATCCGGGCAGATATGCGAAGTATCCGCCGGCGGCGAAAACTACGACAATCCCCGTCCATGTGATTATGACTGGGTCTGGCTCTTGCACGAGCAATGTCGCGTGTACAAAACTACGTTCTACTGGTATGAGACCGGGACCTATCTCGTCCGGGACGGCAAGACAGCATACATCCCATACAAGCACGACCAGTCAACCATCGCCGGCGCCGCCAGGTTGAACCTGTTCTATCCGGGATCCCATGACGGGATTATTCTCAAAGACCCCGTCACGCACGAAATCCTGGATAAAGCCAAGCTGCGCCAGCCCATGTATAATCCGCTGCACTGCCTCAACTGCGGCAACCGCGGCATGTGCAACGGCTGCGACCCGGACTGCAAACAGCGGGACAAGTCCTTCAAAATGGCGACATCCGAAGAGATGGACGCCCTGGAGGCTGCCTGGAAAGAACAGTATAACGCAAAATAACGAGGTGACACCATGCTGTACTATGTGACCGGCGACATGTTCGCCATTGATTACCAGGCCTACGTCAACACGGTCAACTGCGTAGGGGTCATGGGAAAGGGCGTCGCCCTCCAGTTCAAGAACCGCTGGCCGGAAAACTACTGGCTCTACAGGGATGCCTGCTTCCGCGACGACGAGTTCAAGCTGACCCCCGGCGGCATCTTCGTGACCAAGTGTGACAACGCACCTGTCATCGTCAATATGGCGACCAAGAACCACTGGCGCGACCCGTCCCGCCTGCGCTGGGTGGAAACCGGCATCATGGAGCTCAGCTCCTGGCTGATCCTGAACCCGGATATCAAATCCCTGGCCATGCCCGCTCCTGGGTGCGGAAACGGAGGCCTCCGCCCCCGTGATGTCAAGCCCATCATCGACAAATACTTATCCGGCCAAAAGGCCAACATCTATGTCTACAACCTCCGGTTGTAAAATAAATATCCAGGAAAGGAGAAAACGGTGGCCCAGAAACGCATTAAAAACGTCTATGACGACGTGAACGAGAACAAGCTGAAACTTACTTATGACGACGGAACCCACGGCGAGATCGACCTGTCCAAAGCAAGATCCATGCCGGTCGTCAGCCTCGTCGGCCTAACGCTGAAACAGGCGAAAGCCGCGATCGGCATCAAGAACAAATAAAAAAAGGAGGCGTCGCGCATGGCCCAAACACAAGACCACACAGGCAGAGCCTGGCCCAGTGTCAAGGCCATGTGCGATGCCTTCAACATCCCGATGACGACGTTCAACAACCGGCTCAAACGCGGCTGGACCCTGGAACAGGCCCTGACAACGCCCCGGGACACGACCCGGCCGAAACACAAATTTGTCAAGCCTGTAAAAGACTTCAAAGGCGTTGAATACCCGACCGTGGGTGCCATGTGTGCCGTCTACGGGATCTCTGAAAAAGTCTACTGGTCCCGCAAGCGCATCCTGAAATGGGACCTGGAAAAGATCCTGACCACGCCGCTCCAAACCATCGCAAAAAACGCGAAACAGGTCACAGACCACAACGGCAAGGTCTTTAACTCCATCAGCGAGCTGTGCCGCTATCACAAGATCGGCCTCTCGACGTTCCGGGAGCGCATCAAGCGCGGCTGGACCATCGAAGAAGCCCTGACGGGCCATGTTGAACGCAAAAAGATCGAATCGCGCCCAGTCCCTGGCCCAGACGGCAAAAACTACCCGTCCGTAAATGCCATGTGCCGGGCAAACCATATCAGCCGGACCATGTACCTGAGCCGCATCCGTGCCGGGTGGGACGAGCACGACGCCGCGACGCAGCCATTCGTCATCAACGCGAAGCCGTGTACCGACATGTTCGGAAAGTCCTTCCCGGCCACATTTCTGATGGCCGAGTACCACCGGCTGCCAAAATACGCGGTCCAGGGAAAAGACCTGTCCAGATCACACCTCATAAGGCTTATCCGGCAAACCTGGTCCGGGACATCCTGCGGCAAATACAGAAACCTGCGGCCACTCACATGGCCCTGGTTCCTGGCATCCATCAAAAACAACGATGTCATCGTCCCATACCAAATGCTGCTCAAAATCTATCACGATTCCCAGGACTTCATCCCAGTCCGTGAGACCGGTGCGAAAAACCAGAAGGTCAAAATACTCAAAAACTTAGGCTTCCCATGGTTTTTGTGCGAGATGGACAGCACGCAATACGTTTTGGACTATGACACCATCATCCGGATCCACGTAGACTCGAACTTCGGGCTTACAAGAAAATAATGAGATAAGGAGGGCCCTGCATGAAAACTCGACAGTTCCCCGCTGATTACAGCACACTCAACGACGACCAGAAATACGCCTTCCAGGCGCTGGCCTACGGTTATGACTCCGGTAAGAACTTCTTCCTGACCGGTGACGCCGGCACCGGCAAATCCTACCTGATCGACGTCTTCACAAAATATTGCGACATGAACGGTATCAACCTGCTCAAATGCGCCCCCACCGGCGTCGCGGCAACAGCCATCGGCGGCGTCACCATGCACCGGCTCTTCAAGCTGCCGCTGACGGTCCTGACGGACCGCATCGAAGGATCACAATATGCCAACCTGTACAAGACGCTGGTCTACGCCGACATCATCTTCATCGACGAGGTCAGCATGGCCCGTGTAGACATTTTCGGCAACGCCATGGCCCAGGTCCGCTCGGCCAGCCAGTACCGTGCAAAGAATGGGAAGAACCCGATCCAGGTCATCCTGTGCGGCGATTTCGGCCAGCTCATGCCTGTCATCACCCAGAAGGACCGCGAGCTGTATTCCGAGGTCACAGGACGCGACATCGGCAACGGATGCTGCTACAACTCCCATTGGTGGACCGAGTTCGACTTCCAACCGATCCTGCTGTCCCAGCCCATGCGCCAAACTGACATGGCCTTCTGCAAGGCCCTGGACAACCTCAAGATCGGCGTCAAGGCCGACATGGACTACCTGAACCAGAACAGCGCGGACAAGCCCCAAGATGGCGGCATCTGGCTCTGCGGTTACAACAATACGGCCGCTGAAAAGAATGCCCTTGGTATCTGTAACCTGCCCGGGGAACTGTACCAAAGCGACGCCGAGGTCACCGGCAAGGCCAATGTGAAGCAGACGAATTTTGCCGAGCGCCTGCCCTACAAGATCGGCGCCCGCGTCGTCATGT
This sequence comes from uncultured Oscillospiraceae bacterium, assembly GCA_947587485.1. Lineage (GTDB taxonomy): Bacteria > Bacillota > Clostridia > Oscillospirales > Oscillospiraceae > CAJOIG01. The sequence goes on from CANPXZ010000005.1 coordinate 29,215, forward strand.
GCATGCAGGAGCCCCGTTCCCAAGGCCATTCCATGTCGTACCACAACGGCAGCCTGGGCACGATCACGGCCCGCGCCCGTTCCGGCGAGGCAGTCCAGATCAGGCTCGACACCGGCATCTCCGTCTGGGTCAGCAAGATCGACCTTCCGTTTTATGACTACACGGTCCACGACGGGCACATCCAGCCCGTGGAGATCGGCCACGTCCGCCAGTTCCCGTTCAAGATCGGCTACGCCGTGACCATCCATAAGGCCCAGGGCCAGACCTATGACAAGATGAACCTGGTCCCGGAGATCTTCATGGCCGGCCAGCTCTATGTAGCCATGTCCCGCTGCAAGACCCTGAGCAAGATCTATATCCAGCCTGACGCCTACGGCCTCAAGATCACGCCTGACAAGATCCGTGCCAACATGGAGACCGTCAAGTTCCTGATCGACACGGACGCCAAATCGGCCAGCTTCAAAAACTGGTTCATGGGCGCCCTGTACGACAGGAACGCGGGTTGACGGCCGTGGGCATCAAAAAGCCGGTGACGGACCATCTCGGCAACCAGTTCGAGTCATATGCTGAAATGTACCGCCACTGGGGGACGAACCAGACGATATATCATTATCGCACAGCTGTAAAAGGCTGGAGTATGAAAGACGCGCTGGAAACGCCCCCGATGGACACTGATATGGCCGGCGCGCACGAATGCGAGGACCATCTCGGAAACAAGTTCGAATCCATCCGGGCCATGTGCGACTACTGGCGCATCCCGCGGACCACGTTCTTCCAGCGCCGCTCCAAAGGCTGGAGCCTGGAAAAATGCCTCTCGCCGATCGAAAAGCGCCGCCGGACCACAGCCCGCCACGTAAGCGACGGACTCGGAAACGACTATGAATCGCTGGACGCCATGTGCGCCGCCTATGATATCACGAAACAGCAGTATATCACCAACATCCGGAACAACCTGTCCGTCCAAGACGCCCTCACATCAAAGACCGAAAAGCCGGAACGGCCAAAAGACCACAAAGGCGTGGAATACGACTCCATCAATGCCCTCTGCCGAGCCTACGGGATCACCAAGACGACATTGAGATCCCGCCTGGAACTCGGATGGACACTGGCCGAGATCCTGGAAAATCCGGAAAACCACAACCACTATATCAAGTCCAAGGACCATGAGAACAAAAAATTCAATTCCCAAAAGGCCATGCTGGAAGCCCACGGCGTCTCATACGCAACCTACACTCACCGCATCAAGAGCGGCTGCGACATTGAAACGGCGCTCACGGCGGACAGCCTGCACAAGATCCCGTCCAAGGACTTCGAAGGCAATGAATTCCCATGCCAGGCAGCCATGCTCGAATACTGGCTGATCAACAACGGGACCTACGCAAACCGGAAAGAGCGCAGCCTGTATTCTGAAACGGACACCCTGGCACGCCCGACCATCGGACGGACTTACCCGGGCGGCGTCAAACCGGTCAAAAGATTCGGCCTCTTCTGGCTCGTAGAATTCAAAGGTCAGCGTTACGTCGTCACAAAAAAGGGCTTCTGGCGGTTTGCCCGCCAAAAAGCCCTGCTGTCCATGATCCAGGACCAAACACTGCCGGACGGCGTGAACATCCGGCACATCTCGGAAAACTGGTTTTTGTACGACGGCCGATACGTACTGGACGGGGAGGCTGCATTTAAGAAGATGCTGACCGAGCGGAAGTGGGCAAACTAAAATAGGGCAGGCGTCACGCCTGCCCTATCTTTTTATGACGTTTGATGATCCGGTAAATCCCGCCGCTGGCAAACAGCGCTGTGAAGATCAACATCAAGGGCGTATGGCCGATAATGGCCAACACCGCGGTCCAGGCTGCCCCGGACCAAAGCGTCACGCCCCATGCGGGTTCAGCCTTCTTCTTTTTCACTGTCGGTTCCATAGTCGCTGATGACCTCCTTCTTCTCGACCGGAACAGGGACCGCCTCCAGGTCATTCGACCCGTCCAGGTAGTCGATCCGGATCCCAGGCTGGACGTTGTAGTAATACCGGCAAAACCGGACAGCGCTCGTGCCGAACGATTCCGCCTCGACCAAAACGCCCTCACAGACATCGTTCGTGCCGGAATAGACCGGAGTGACACGAAGGTAAATTCCTTCGTTTTCACCGGACAAGCCGGCCATGTACTCAGAGACCTCATCCCAGCACCGGTCCAGGTTGTGTTTTAAGTATTCCGTGCCGGTCGTGATGTTGTACAGGACCCATTCCCCGCCGAAAATATCAGGTATGACCTGAACCTTTTCGTAAAGCGAACCCTGCGGCGTAACGCCGGGATAACTGCCCTGCTCAAACCCGGGAGGATCCAGGAGCCCGGCAGGCTGTACTTCAGGATCTTTAATGGAAACAACTGTCACGGAGCCGTAACCGGCGCGCTTCAGAACCGTCTCCGCGTTGAAAACATCATTCGGGATCCCGTCAATGCCGCCAAACGGGACGTTGTTGTTCAGCTCGGCGTATGCCTCGCCCTTAAAAGCATCATGGTGCATGGTACGCCTGTACAGATAATACGCGTCATCCTCAGACATGAGTACCTGCCCGGGCCCGTACGTATCGTACAGGGAACCGAGGGAATCAGCGATCTCGCTCATACTCTCGGCAGAACACCCGGACAGGCACATCACGCTGATGATCACGGCCATGCACACGGCAGCGAGCTTACTCGCCCGCAACGGACGCACGGAACGCGCCGGCGGCACGGAATTTGGGCTTGCGCTTGGCGGGGACGTTGATCTTCTGAGACGGGTCGTTGGGGTTCACGGCGGTGCGGGCGGCATGCTCGACACACTCGAACGTACCGAAACCGCTGATCCGCACGGAACCGCCCTCGGAGACGGTCTCGCTGATCTGGTCGAAGATGGCGTCGACGATGCGGCGCGCAGCAGCCTTGGAGACAACGTCCTTGGGCAGCTTGTCCTGCAGGCTGTCAGCCAGGTCGTTGGCAAAAAGGATCTTCTCGCTCATTCCGGATACACCTCCTTTCTCATACTAACACCGATTATAACGGACCGGAATGAAAATGTCAACCCCCTCATAAAAAAGCAGCGTCTGAAACGGATTAAAACGACATATGTCGATTTGACCCGTTGACAACGTATCAAATTTATATTATGATATACAGGAAACGATTTGAGAAACAGGAGGAAACGGTTTCATGAAAGAAAAAACCTGGCGCCGCGTGATATTCCTGTTGGCCGCATGCCTGTTCACGCTTACCTGGCTTGGCGACACGCTGGACATCGACGCCTACTATATGATCGCCCAGGGGCGTGAGATCCTGGACTCCGGGATCCCACATACAAACAACTGGACCTACGTACCCGGCTTAAACATCATACTGCAACAGGCGCCCTATTGCATCCTGATGGCATTGGCGGCAAAAATACCGTACAACTTTGGGCTCTATTTCCTGATGATCGCACAGGCCATGCTGGTCTACGCCGCCTATGTCAGGATCATCTCAAAATACGCCAAAACGGAGTTCCAAAAGACCATATCGATGCTCTCCGGGATCGTCCTGATGTACTTCATCGTGCGGGCATACCATATCAGCCTGCGGCCCGAAAACCTGACCATGCTCATGCTGCTGTTCCAATGCCATGCCCTGGAAAAATACAGGGACACAAAGAACAGGCTGTGGCTCATCACGATCCCCGTCCTGACATTCCTGGAAGCCAACGTCCACGCGTCCATGGTCATATTTCATTACTGTATCCTGGCTGCTTATTGTATCAAGTTGCCGGACCGCAGGGTCAAGTCGAACCGGATCGAATTCACGCCGTTCCTGGCCGCCATGATCGTCTTATCCGTAGGATCGGCAGCGCTCAACCCGTATGGGCTTAATGGGATCCTGTACGCCAAAAACTCCATGGGGATCTTTGACCACATCATGATGCGGGAGCAGGACTTCGTCCGCATCACGAGCTTTCCCGGCATCATGCTGATATGCGTAACATGCGCTATTGCATGGGTCTATGCCAAACGCCGTTTCGAGTCCTCGCAGTTGAACCTGTGCCTGGGCTTCACATTTTTGGCCTTCACCAGCTATCACGGAAACATGATGCTGCCGCTGGTGGCCTGCCTGTGCCTACAGAAGATCATACCCGGAATTGACGGGGAAAAAATATCAGCATTTATAGCGAAGTACAGAAAAAACTTCCGGCTCATCGGCATCCCGGCCCTGTGCTTCCTCGTATTCCTGACCGGCGTCATCGGCGCCAGGAAGCTGCCTTCCGCCGACATCTACCGGGACACATGGGCAGTCAAACAATTCCTGGACCAGCGCCCGGCCGGAAACATCGTAAACTACATCGACACCGGCTCCTACCTCGAATATTGCGGCTACAAGGGCCTATTTGCCGACACCCGCCCCGAGCTTTTATACTATAAAGTCAATGGCGGTTATCACGGAGAAGAAGTCGCGGACTGGCTTGGCGGCTGCACGCCGTCGGAATTCGTGGTCCGGGAGTACAATGCCGACCCGCAGGCCTATCTGGACAAATACGACATCCAATACGTGATCGACGACGAAAGCATGGGCTTCACGGGATACCTGGACGGCTGGCTGGACGGCTCCGGGAACTGGGATAAATTCGTCCTTTCAGATATAGATCCGGACTGCCCCTACACGGTCTGGGTCAGAAAGGAGGCAAAGCAGTGAAAAACTGGCTCAAAAAACCGCTCAAAAACACAAAGCACATGCCGCTCCTGGTCTGTACCGCCATCGGGTTCCTATGTCTGGCCATCGCCGCCGTCATGAACGTCCATCCGGAATACCGGGAAACCGTCATGTATGGCCGGCACATGCTTGCAAACGGCACGCCGGACGACGCGGCCCTGGCCATGCAGACGTGGCTTTACGGCATTATCGCATCGCCGCTTGACGAACTGTCGCACCATACGCTATACTTGGTCCTGTCCCTGGTACAAATGCCTCTGGCCACCGCCTTCGCGGCCAGCCTTTTCTACGAGCCCGGGAACGGGCGCTTCTGGCCCGGCCTCGCCGCAGCCCTCGCCTGTTTTGCCTGCGGAAGCGTGGACCTGATCTACGCCGGACCAAAAGCGGCTGCCTTCATCATATTGCTCATCGCGTGGAACGCCATCCGGAACGGCAACAGAAAAGAGATCCCAGCCCTATTCTTCTTCTCGCTGTTCCTGTCCAACATATGGACGCCGGCGGCCCTGTCACTGTTCTCGCTGGCCAACTACGGCGTCACGGACACGAAAGGCCGGATCCGGCGATGCGCCGCCATCGCGGTACCCATGATGCTCTCCCCGGGCGGCATATACGCGCTGCTCAACCCGGAACTGGTCACCGGGGCTGTGCTGGAGAACGGGTCCATACCGCTACTGTCGTTCTCATTCCTGATCATCGTCGTCACAACGGCCATCACGGTCTACGAGTCAATCAGGCACACGGGGACGCAGCGCGAGATCTCCATGGCAATTGCCATCATCCTGGTCATCGTCTTCCCGGACGCAGCGTTCTTCATCGCTGCCCTCATGCTGCCGACGGTCATCACACTGTTCCAGGCCATCAAAGCGCCCAACATCACAGGATCCATGAAAAACGACGTAAAAGCATTGGCAATCGGGTTGACGGTGGTATCGATCATTGCCGGCGTAAGTACGACCGTCTACATGGGCACGAATCACAGCATTGGGACAACCATGTCGATCTCCGGTTACGAGGGAAACGCCAGCGTCGGCACCCTGCCGGCCGTCGAGGGCCTTGAAAACTATGTGGCCCGGTTCGTCGCCCCGGCGCTCGACCAGAACGACGCCTCATGGCTCGGGTACCACGGGATCGACGTCGTTCCGGTATCCGCTTCCGAAAACCCGGAAGAATTCCTGGAGCGCACAGGCGCCACGGCCGTAATTCTAAGATCCACCGTTGAAGCGCCGGCCCTGGCCGGATACCTGGACGGCTCTCCGTACTGGACAAGGCTCGAATATCCGGACCGCATCGTCTGGAACCAAATAAAATAAAAAGGCGGTACATGCCATGGAAACACGTCAACCGGACTGCGTGGCAGTCCTGATACCCTGCTTCAACGAGGAGCAGACCATCGGAAGGGTCGTCCGGGACTTCCGCGACGCCCTTCCCGACGCAAAGATCATGGTCGGGGACAACAACTCGACGGACAGGACAAAAGAAAAAGCCCTGGAGGCCGGCGCGGACGCCGTCATCACATGCCCGATCCAGGGAAAAGGCGCCTGCGTGCGCCAGCTTATTTTATCAGAAAACGCCGAATGGTACATACTCGTGGACGGCGACGCCACATACCCGGCAGACGCGGTCCATGAGATGCTGCTGAAGGCGGGGACGCTCGGCGAGACGTCGATGGTCGTCGGCGTCCGGCACCTGACGGGGCAGAACCAGCCCCCGCTCCACAAATTCGGCAACCGGATGTTCGACATCCTGGCCAGCCTGAAATCCAGGACCCGCGTGAAGGACTGCCTCAGCGGCTACCGGGTCCTGCACCGCGACGTCGCCTACGACTACGCGATCTGGGGCATGTACGACGGGTTCCAGGCGGAAATCGAGCTGACGGTCATGTCCGGGATCAAAAACTGGTACGTCGGATATGTGGACTGCAATTACTATCCGCGGCCGGCGGGCAGTGAAAGCAAGCTCAGCACGTTCCGGGACGGATGGAAGATCCTGAAGGCCCTGCTGACGTACCGGCCGCCCGTACGGTACCGGGACAAGGACGGAAACTACCCGGACGAATAACTTTACACCCCAGTGAATAAAAAAGGAGACGAACATGGACGAAATCAAGAAACGGGTCTATATCTGTAGCCCGCTTTCCGGCAATATCAAGCACAACATGGCCATGGCGACAGAATACTGCCGCTTCGCCGCCGGAAAAGGCTATATCCCATACGCACCCCACGTCTATTTCCCGGCCTTCATGGATGACGATGATCCTGAACAGCGCGCCATCGGCTTGTCCGAAGGCCAGCTCTGGCTACGCATGTGCAGCGAACTCTGGATCTTCGGAAACGTGATCTCAGTTGGCATGAAGGGCGAGATCGAAACGGCGATCAAGCTCGGCATCCCGATCAAACTCTTCACAGAAAGCGTCGACCCCGAACTCATCCTCTCGACCCAGGTTGACTACGGGCCCCTGTCCCAGCGCCTGAACGGGCTTTTTGACGACTTCCTGTCCGACCTGGCAGAGACGGACAAAATTTTGAAAGAATTCTGGAACGGGACCACCGCGAAATAGGAGCGTGACGGGCATGAAAAAGATTCACCTGTATCACATAAGCCGGACCGACCTGGGCCCGGAAGTGTTTTTGACCCCAGACGTCCCCGCCAATACAGGTTTTGGCGAGGACGAGCACACGCCGCGCGTATGTGCCTGCCTGAACGTCCCCGGATGCCTGCAGTCCGGGGAGTTTTTCTTTGACGACGACATGATCCTGGGCGGCCGGCCCAAAACGCTCTACGTCTACGAGGCATGGGCCGACCCGGAGGACGTATGGCAGCCCAGCGTGGAGCAGGTCCCGGACGCCTGGTTCACAGGCGAGCTCTGGGTCACCCGCGCCATCCGATGGACCAAGGTAGACAAAGGAGTCCTGAGAAAACACCTGTCATACACCGTATCCTGCAAAGAGCCCAGGGCGGACGTCGTCTATTCCCGCTTCGCATTCACGTTCGACGGCTATGACGAAGTCGTGAACAGGGCCGGCGCATCACCGGTATACGGAGACGCCGACGCCTTCAGCGTTTTGGCATTCGATCCGGTGGAATCCGGAAAACTACGGAACAAACAGAACAAGGAGGATAAGAACCATGAGCAAGCAGAAATTTGATACGATCTTCACGACCCCGCCCGAAGTCGAATCCCACGGCTGCCACGTCGCGCTCCGCGCCGAGACCGAAAAGCCGGCCGACATCGCGTATCATGGCTTTGTCTTCGCCCGCACCTGGCCCGACGGCCACACCGAGAGCTTCTTCAAGGACGACCAGGGCCTGGATTTCCAGTTCTCCATGGCGCACGCCATCCTGAACGACCCCAAGGTCAAGCTGGGCCGCCACGACGGCTGCGTGATGAAGGACAACGACTTCGTCAACGTCACGGACCACATCATCATGTGCAAAAACCCGGACTCCGTGATATTCAAACCCACTGTCAAGGCCACGATCTCGAACGCCGTCAACGTAGACACGGACCTGGACGTCGAGGTCCTGTTCGTCTTCGACGACGGCTGGTTCTTCCCGTATGTGAAGCATATCAAGACCGCCGGCCCGTATTCGATGAGCTTTGCCGATATTGTAAAAGACATCATCGACGAGATCGAGGACGACCCCTTCGCCGCCCTGGAAGCCGACTGCCCCAACGTGACCAGAAACCCGGACGGCAGCTACAAGATCGTCGTCTGCTCTGAGACATCCCAGATGACCGAGCTGGACTTCGAAAATGACACGTTCGCGCAGGGCGACCTGCTCCGCGCCATGGCGTCGTTCAGGATCATCGGCTTCAACGAGGTGATCCGGGCATGAGATACCGGGACGCCAAAAAACTGCACAACGAGGACCAAGTCCGGGTAAAAAAGACCGGACAGGTCCTCTCCGTCGTCGAAACGGCCGTCACGCCGAAAACCGTGACGGTGCTTTGTGACAACGGAGAAAAATATCATCATACTGAGATCGAATAAACGAGGTGAAAAAAACCATGAGCCGCATTTCCAAGGACGCCTATTATCTCAACATAGCCCGGGAAGTCGCCGCTCGCAGCACCTGCCTGCGCCGGAACTACGGCGCCGTCATCGTCAAGAACGACGAGATCATCGCCACCGGCTATAACGGCTCCGCCCGCGGCGAAGCCAACTGCTGCGACATACACCAAACATGCCCCCGCGCCCACATGGCGCACAACTCCGGGGACTATTCTGATTGTCCAGCCGTCCACGCCGAACAGAACGCAATCATCTCGGCGCCCCGCCGGGACATGATCGGCGCGACGCTGTACCTCGTGGGCATCAGCGCCGACAGCGGCAACATCCTGGACAACACCGAGCCCTGCCCCATCTGCCGGCGCATGATCCTGAACAGCGGCATCGAGCGCATCGTGACCCGCACCGGGACGGCAATCCGGGTCAAAGAGCGGGACGAGATCTAAATTTCAATCCATGCGCCTCACATAAGGCGCTTCCAAAATTACAAGATAATCATATATCGCAAGCAAGGAAAAGTCAATACAAATGCACGTCGTCTGCAACACGGACTGCCCGGAAGGCGTCGATTTCGCCACGTTCCGAAAATGCCTGAACACCGTGTGCGAGGTCCTGTCCATATTCCCGTACGTGAAGCTGGACAGCCTGCCGGACGGAGTACCGGGAAAGGAGCAAACATGAACGGATTTTTCGCATCGCTGGTCGAAACAGACCTGCAGAGCGGCCTGTCCCGCCGCGAAATCGCCAAACTGGCGGATAAAACAGTCTCAACGGGCAACGACCTGCTCTTTATTACAATACCGAACACGAATACCGGGACCAAGGCCGTCGGGTTCATCAACAAGAGCCTGTGCGCGGCCCTGGGCTGGGACCTGGAGCCGTTCCAGTACGCGGTCCGGGAGATCATGGACAACGTGAACCGACGGAACCCGGACCGGGACTATAAGTTCACCCTGGGGGACGGCATCACCCGTGTCGACTTCTGGTTCGGGAAGAACATCTGAACGGGAGGGAAAAGACATGACCGGAGAACATCTCGCAAAGATCGAATCCCAGGCCGCAGGCAAAACACGGATCGACGTGTCCCAGATGGCCGAAGGCCCGGACCAGGAATTTGACTGTGACACGGGAACCTGCGCGTTCAATCACTATGGCGTCTGCCGTTATTATGCCGCCCACGGAGACCTCCCCGTGATGACCGAAGAAGACGGCTGCCTGTCCGGCGTCGTGGAAGATTAAAAACATCCCCGCCCTGAAGTTGATTTTTATCAACCTCGGGACGGGGATTTTTTTATTTTTATCCAGATTCTTTATTCCGTCAAATTTTTGCCACCCGCATATCATATTCAGGGACAAGTTCATCCGGCAAAAAATCACGAGTGTGGTTCTTAATAGCATCATTGATCAAAACATCACGATCTGTTCTTTAGTGAAATGATCATACAGATGCTCACCTGAAAAATTCAGTAGTTTATCAATCTTCCGTTATCATTCCATTCGCCATACATCACACCGATTTTTGTATTGTCAATCAACTTTTGCAATCGGCTTTGGAATAGCTCTGTCTGCTTCTTTTTGATTTGAATTGTATCTATACGAACGCGCTGATATAGCAGGGGGAAACTTTGAAAATTGTGCCAAACCTCTGCATCATCTTGCAATGCCTTCAAAATATCACTGTCAATCACAAACCCCTTCTCCGTCATATCCGGCAGCACAGCGCGTCCTGCATCTGTCATTCGCCCCAACCGCTCCATTCTGCGACAGCGTTCTTTGTTCAGCTCTGACCATAAACTTCCTTTCCTTCGAGGAGCTAATCTTTGTGCTGTAACACCATTATCCATTTTCTTTGTGGTACTGTCAATCCAGCCAAAGCACATGGCTTCTTCCACCGCATCAATGTACCAAAATGTTTTATTATCAACAGGGCAACCACGCTTGACGACAACCCAGCATTCAGTTTCTTTATCGTGATTTATTAGAAGCCATTCTCGCAACTCATCTCGGTTTTGAACTTTCAATAAATTTCTAAATTCCATTCGTTTAATCTCCAAAAACACTTTATTTTGCCATATTAAACCCTTATCAAGGTCCATCCAGGCACGGCCCGACATCATTATGATCATCGTCCATCAGCTCAACCAAATGCGACAGTTTCAGGATGGAATCCGGCGGCACCGGCTTCATGGGGTCCGAAAAATATCCGAAAGTCTTATCCGGCCTCAAGTCAACATTCGACAAAGCCGGAAACCTGTTCTGCGGGTACCTGTTAACGAAAACCGAAGCGGCCATCTGGTCCTGCTTCATACCGTCACGGCAATTTGACAGACGTTTCGCACGCCGATCCGAACCATCTTTACAA
>CANPXZ010000006.1 GCA_947587485.1 uncultured Oscillospiraceae bacterium
CGCGCAGCATCGCCTCGCCCGCGAAGCGGATGCTCTCGTCGGCCACCCGCAGCGGGGACACACCGCCGCCGGCTTATCCAGGCTCGTCATACAGCCCGGACACAGCTTGTTCAGGTCCACAGGCTTTCCCGGCTTAGGCTGGACCGCAGGCGGCTGAGGCACGTTCACCGGCTGTTTTTGCTCATTCACCGGCGTCTTTTGCCCCATCGCGCTGCCTCGCAAGTCCACCACCTGCTGTTTATGCTCCTCCGGCTTCACGGGCTCCTCGACGGCGCTGTCTTTTCCCTTCATCCATGGCTTGATAGGGTTCAGCGTGCGGAAGATCACCACGTAGGCCACATAGAAGACAGCGCCGGCCAATATGCCCAGCACATCCTGCGCGACGAGCCCATATATGGCAACAGCCAGACCAAGAAGCCCCGCCCATGTCAATTTGAAAATAAACATATCTTTTCTCCTGCCAGACCTACTTGTCCATACGAGGCTTAGAACTATCAGCAAGTCGCCAACGAAGAACATGGCGCCTTCTGCCACGACCAGCCAATCATTTGACACTCTCACACCGCTTTCTCTCCTCTGTCACGCCTCGCCTTTTTGTCTCCACCTGGAAAGCATCCTCACTTCATGCAGAAATCGTCCCGATGCAAGGGGACGAGCCGGTCCTCCAGCACCTCTCCCAGCGTACACCAAAACTCCCCGGCCCCCGGCCAGGTGAACACATAGTCCGGCTGATCCTTTTCCCCCGAGCCGCCGTAGAGGATATCTAGCTTTTTGATCTTCGCCGCGTCCAGCCGGAACAGGATCACCCGTCCCCGCAAGCCCTCCACACGGATGCCGCTGGAATAGCCATCGATGGTCTTCCACACCTCGCCGGCCCAGCCGGCGGGCCAAGTATCCGCCTCGGCCAGTGTCTCCCCGCCCTCGATCCGTGATTCCACATAGAACAGCAGCGGCTCCCGCCCGGCAAAACAGGCCCGGTCGATGGCAAAGCTCACGCCGCCCACCGGCTTGGTCCTGGCCCAGGAACAAGACCAGAAGACCCCGCCGGATGCCATCATATGAAAACCGCTCGTGCCCTGGGGCGTCTCCTGCCGGGCAAGCTCATATGTCACGTAGGCTCGCACCTGCGGCCGCAAGTGCTGGAAGCGCTCCCTATATTTCTCCGCCTCTTTCCCGCCGTGGTCCAGCGCCTCCCGCAGCCGGGGCAGCTCCTTCATCGCGTCCTGCCATTCCGGCAGCACGTTTTTCGGCTCCGGAATATATCTCTCCTGCTCCTTCTTCCGCTTCTTCGCGGCGCAATAAGGGCAGTCGGCGGAGCGGTCGCCGTCGTAAAAATGCCCGTTGGAGCATATTTTCAGCTTCAAAATCCCGTCACCTTTTCTCTGTTTTCTCACACATTGTGCAAAAAATACACCCTGAAGCCATTATAGATGACTTCAGGGTGATTTTGGTACGCAGGTTGCAGACATTTTTAATTGTCAGTAGGAGGTGATCTCCACCTCCGGCCGGTCCGCCAAAAGCCGGCTCAGCGCGGTACTCTGATTGGCATAGCAGCTGATATGGCGCAGCGCCGGCAGTGAGGCCAGGATGTCCCCCAGCTCGTCCGTTTCCAGGAAGCAGCCATTCAGCTCTTCCAGGGCCGTCAGGCCTCGCAAAGGCTCCGGGTCCAGCGCCGCGTCGGGCCTGGCGCTGCAGCGCACGTCCAGGTATCGCAGGTCCGTCAGGCTCTGCACGCCCTCCAGAGACTGGATGTTCCGAATATCCGCAAACAGCCGCGTAAGGTCCGTCAACCCTGACAGAAGCCGCAGGTCCGTGATATCGCTTTCGTCTATCCAGATGTACAGATGCTGCAGCTGCTTCATGCCGCAGATGAGCGACAGGGTGTCGTCATCGACCGGGCGAATGGACAGATACTTCAGCGCCGCGATGGCGGAGAGCGCGGAGGTGTCCTTCAGATACCGGCAGTCATGAACTCCCAGGTATTCCAGTCCCGGGATGGCCGCGGCGCCGCTCAGGTCCGCTATATCGGTGCCGCCCGCGTTCAGATTCCGCAAGGAAGTACACGGCGCCAGTACGGACAGATCGGACACTGGGTTATTGCTTATGACGAGTTCCGTAAGGTTCGGGCACTGGGCCAGAGGCGTGAGGTCGTTGATATCATTTCCATGCAGCGACAGCCGCCATAGATCGCATCCCTCCAACGGGGTCAGATCCGTGATATGTTGGTTGCAGAGGGCCAGCTCCACCAGATTCGGGAATGCACGCAGGTCCTCCAGCGTGTCCAAGGTGCCTTTTGCAGTGTGAGAAACACCGCCGATCGTTATCTCCGCGCCGTGGACGTCCATCTGCGTCCAGCTCTCAAAGGGCTCGTCCCCGCACAGCAGCAGCGACCCGATACGCGTCAGGTCCCCGTAGGTGACCGTGCCCGGTTCCTTGTCCAGCTGCCGGCACACCTCCGCTTCGATGACGGGGCTTTGGAAAGTGTAGACCATCCTCGACTGGGGCTGCCGCCCCATCAGTGCCGCCGCCGTCATGGAACCCAGTGCCAGCACCATACCCACGACGACCGCCACCCGGCGCAGCCGGGCCCGGGGGCCTGCCGCTATGGGATGCAAAGCACGTTCCACTTCCGCCACGCTCCCGTACCGGTCCGCCGGGTCGAAACGGGTGCATCGCTTCACTACCGTCCGCAGAGGCCTCGGCGTCTCCCCTTGCTCCAGGTGACACTCGCCGGTGCTCAACTCGTGCAGCAGTACGCCCAGCGCGTATATATCGGCCCGCGGGTCCGTCTGGCGGTAGCCAAACTGTTCCGGCGGCGCGGAAAAGGCCGTGCCTTTCAGCTGGGTGTCCCGGCTCTCCTGCTCGTCATAAAACCGGGCGATGCCGAAGTCGATGATCGCATATTGACCCTCCGGGGTGCGGATGATGTTCTCCGCCTTGATATCCCGGTGGATGATAGGCGGCTGGCAGCCGTGGAGCTTTTTCAGCATCCGGCAGATCGCCAGGCCGATGCCGGCCGTCTCCTCCGCAGAGAGGGCTCCTCGCTTCTGCACCCAGTCAAGAAGTGTCTGTCCGGGCACATACTCTCGCAGCATATATACGGCCCCGTTGCTGCGGAAAAGCTGATACATCTGGGGGATACCGTCGCCCGCCATGTTCGCCAGAGCGCGGTATTTTCTCACTACCTCCTCCGGCGCTTCCGACACGCGCTTGAGGATGAACCTGCCGCCGCCATTCTTTTCCCTCACCAGCAGCGTCTGTCGGTCAGGATTGCATTTTAGGACAGCCAGCGGCTCAAATCCTTCCGACAGTTCCGGCGGCATATACCGCTCCATATCGTTATTCTCCATTCCTCAGAGCAGTGTCTCCTCTCCCCGCATGAGCAGCTGTTCGTCGGCCGCCAGAACGCCCATTCGCTCTTTCAGCGCAAAGATGATGACCGCGTCGCGCTCCACCCGCGGATAGAGCTCTCCCCGCTGAGCCGAACGCAGAAGGTCCTGCGTCTCGTCCACGGACAGCTCCAGCACCAGCGCCAGGCGGAGGATCATATCCCGGCTGGGTGCACGCTCACCGCTGCACAGTTGATAGGTGAACGACCGGCTCAGAAGAGCCGCCTCGCTCAGCTGCCCCACGCTCAGCCCCCGTTTCGCCATATATCCCGACAGGCGCTCTGGAAAGCCTTGCGCATCCATGTCCCCTTCCATGGTCTCCAGGGCCGTCGTCAGCCGCCTGGAGTTCTTCAATATGCGCATGAGCTCGCCTGTATCCCGCAGGCGGGCTTTCTCTCCTGTCCCATGACGTGATGCCATGCGATCTCCTCCCGAATGACCTCGTTGTTTACAAGTTGAAACAAGTTTAAATTATAATGCTCGATACAAAAAAGTCAAGGAATCAATTATCCCCTGGCTTCCAAACAAAACGCCCCGGCCGCGGCTCAACTCGCCGCGGCCGGGGGACATTATGATTCACGCTTTGGGCGTCATGCGCCCGGTGTTGTCGATGTCGTATTCCCCTGTCAGCAGAAGCTCCGATACAGGCACGATCTCATAGCCCTCTTTCAGCAGGTACTCGATGATGCCCGCCAGCGTTTCCGGAGTATGCTTGGCAGCGTTGTGGAACAGGATTATGCTTCCGGGCATGACCTTAGATGTGACTCGCTTATAGATGTCGCCCGCGCTCAGGTCCTTCCAGTCCAGGCATTGGCCGCAACGGTCGCAGTACGCCATGAACTCCCGCCCCGGCGTCTCATGGCAGATACATCCAGACAGTAGTAGAGCAAGTAAAGCACAAGCGTAAGAGCGCTGTAACAGGACGCACCGCTTTCCAGATGTGAATAGGGCCTGACACTCATATGGAGTTTAGCGGCCATCTGTTCCTGGCTGATCCGTAGTACGGTAGTTCTGGACTTTGAGCAGTCTTTTCACGTGATGTTTCATTCTTGCAACGCCAAAGTCACTCCTATGCTGCCATCCAGACACGCTCGCGGCGGACAGCGGAAGCCACATGGCCTGCTCATAAACCGGCTATCTGAATATATTGACAGGATTCAATGCTCGCAGCTGCCACATAAAGACCTCCCTACCATCCGGTCCGACAAAAAGGTTGGAAAAGAACAGCGAGACCCCCTGGGTGAACACCGTTGCAGCAGCCGCCCCATACATACCCCAGGCTTTGATCCCAAACCAGTTAAGAATGACATTGAGCACCACGCAAGGCAGCTGAACGCGCAGCAGGATATCTCCACGGCCGCTCAGTGCATAATGTCCGGCCCGGAGCGTAGCATTATACATAAATAACGTCTCGATCACGAGTATCTTATAGACGGGAAACGCATCCATGTAATCTTTGCTCAAGAATCGGAAGATATAGGGCAGGATCAAAAAGGAAGCGGAGACGCCAACGATGCAGAGCCAGGTCATGCAGCTGGTGATGCGCACATACTGCCGTGCATATTTCTCTTTGTCGGTGGCATACAGAGAGATCAAGTTGGGATAGACAGATTCCCGTATGGCCACGATAGCGATCTGGACCACCGCTATAAGCTTCAGGGAAATAGCGTATATGCCGACCTCCGCATCCGTCAGCATATTTCCCAGCATGATCGAGTCGCATCTTGAATAGATCGTAGCGCATGACGCCGCCAAAGCGAGCGGGAGGCTCTCTTTTATCATATCCGTCACAAGCGCTTTATCCAGTTTTCCTTTTCGCACTCTGCCAAATTCAACACGGTATTGAATAAAGACGATGAGCAGATTCAGAGTTGATGTGATGGACGCAATGACTGCGATAGCGATGATGGGTCTATCCATCGCAACTGCCGCCAACTGCAGCAAACCGCCGAGAAAAGCGGAGATATCCGCCGCGAGCACGATTTTCTTGGCCTTCAGCTGGTACTCAAACCTGTTTGCCATGCCAAACCGCAAGTTGGTAAGGATAGAATTCACCAACAGTATGGAGAACATGAGCGAGAAGTCGCTTCCTCTCCCCGCCGCGAGAACATAGATGACGCCGATCACTGCCGAGACCGTGGAAAAAATCACTCGGCACACGGTGGCGTTATATACCAGCGTACTCGCGTCATATTTCAGATAGCGCTTTTTTACGACGCGGCCATCCACGAATGTGACAAGCAGCTCCAGGATCGCAACGATGCTTACCGCGTACTCATAGCTGCCGTATCCCGCCGCGCCGAAATGATTTGCAACGCGAACCGTGACGACCAGATTGAGCACAAGCAGAAATACTCTGTCAAAGAGCATCCAAAAGGTGTTGGCCAGAATTCTTTTCACGTCTCGGGCGTTATTGGTCAATCAAGTCCCTTCTCTCGTTCAGCATTGCACGGGCGCCCATACCGATCATCATACCGCTGTATATCATCCTCCCCGAAATAATCGCCCAGCTGCACCTCGTTCAGGATCAAGATCTCCGTCTCAGAAGTATTGCTCATCCTGTGCTTGCAGCCTTTGGGGATAAAGAAACTCTGCCCCGGTGTGACGCCATGGATGGATCCGTCCAGCTGGATATCGCCTGATCCATGGATGACGATCCAATACTCCTCCCTATGTCTGTGGCTTTGGAGGCTGAGCGCCTGCCCGGGCATGATGTATATGACCTTCGCCTGGAACATATCGTTCAAGACAGTGGTCTTATAGATGCCCCAGGGGCGGGCAAATATCTCGCCTTCCAGACGATCCTCATCGATGGAGTCAAAATCGAAATCGATCTGAAACCTCTGATTTTGAAGCAGGAGCACATTCAGCGCCCTGCGCGTGACTAAGTTGCACAGCTTCCCGTCCTCATCCAGCACGGGCAAAAACTCGATACGGGGATCACGAAATGCATCCAGCACCTGCTTCAAATCGGCCTGATGCCCAACAGATGTGAAATCCTTATGAATGGCCGCATCAATACTGGTGCTCAACCCGGCGCCGCGCAGCACGGCCCGGCGTATATCGCCATCCGTGAGCGTGCCGGTCAACCGCTCTTCCGCGTCTACCGCCAGCAGGAATTTGACTTTATTTCGATTCATGTGGTCCAGGGCCTCATATAGCGTAGCCGCTGCACCGATCATATACTTTGTCATACCTTATCGTCCCTATCGTTTACCGGTCCGGTCTTGTCCGCGCGGCGCCGGCGCCGCCGCTGTCTGACGCCGTTGTTTTGCTACAGCCAATTCTTCGTAAAAGAGTACAGCACCAACATAAACTTTCCGTTTGCGTCATGTTCTTCGGCTAAAACATATATCATTTTTCTTGGAAACTTATTCCCGACATTGATGTCTGCATACCCGCCGTCAGAAGAAATAAGAACTTTACCTGTGTTCCACGAGGCTCCGTCATCGCGGCTCATACGAACCGTCATATCGTTCCGGGCGCTCTGGTTCGCCGCATTTACAAACAGGATCGTTGAATCATCATACCGCGCCATACCCGCCATACAGGTAGGGTCCGGCAGATCTTCATCCAGGGCCAATCTGCTCCAACCGGATATGCCATCCGGGCTGACCGCCACAGCACGATACTTCTCTTCCCCTACGTTCCTCACATTCAGCAGGACCTTTCCGTCCGCCAGCTGCACGAGCGCGGCCTCACTGGGACTTTTTATGGCCTCGGTCCCTTCCAGGATCTCGCCTAGCTCCCAGTTTTCCCCGCCGTCTTTGCTGTATAGGGTCGAAATGACCGAAGGAGCATGGGATTCAAGCTCCGCGCCATATTCCTTCGGGACCATCCAAACACCGACGAGCAGGGTCCCGTCATCCAAGCATATGCCGTGTCCGGGTCCCAGCGCAAACGCATTTCTATACGACGGCAGCGTACATTCCGATATGTTCTCGGGGGCGCTCCAAGTAAGCCCGCCGTCACTGCTCATGATGTGGTATACACCGCCGTCTTTTTCTTCCAGGCCGTATTCCTTGCAGTAGAGGCAATGCAGTGTTCCCTGCTGGTCTGCGATCATGATGGGATTGTTGTAGGTCCCGGTATCGGAGTCTCCCGCAAGGATCATTTCCCTACTCCATGACGCTCCCCTATCCTTGCTGACCCTGCAGGCAATGCAGATATCTGCCCAGTCGCTTGCCCCCTGCCGCTTCTCACAATAGGCAACAACTGTGCCGTCATCAAGGGCGACTATGCCGGGGATCCTGTAATTCGTATCGTCCTGGCTGTCATAGACATAGAAAAGCGTCTGGCGGGAATACTTGGGGATATTCCATAGAAACAGGGCCCCAACTATAACGATCGCAACGATCAATATGTCCAATAGCCAGTTCATCCGCTTATCGACAGATCTCCCATGCATAGAAGTATTCTCCTATCGTTTACCAAATCGTCCTTCCGCCGTCCAGCACCACGGTCGCGCCTGTCATATAGGAGCTGGCATCAGAGAGCATATAGAGCACCGTGCCCACATACTCGTCCGGCCTGGACATCCTTCCCAGGGGGATCAGTTCAGAGATCTTTTGGATAAAGGCCGGGTCCTGCCCATTCTCGAGGCTGGCCGGACAGAGGGTATTGACCCGTACGCCCTGCTTTGCCCAGTAGACAGCAAGGTACTTTGTGAGCCCCATGATCCCGTGCTTTACCACGGAGTAGGAAACCGGCTTGACGATCTGCTGCTCCTCCGGGATCCCCTCCTTGCGGTAGATGCTCTGGTTGGGCGCGATGATGCCGTAGTCAGAGGAGATGTTGATGATGACGCCTTTCCCTTGCTCGACCATTTGCTGGCCAAATACCTGCGCACACAACAGCGAGCCGGTAAGGCCGACGGCTATGTCGTCATTCCACATATCCACAGGAAAGTTGTGAAACTGTAACCCCCCCCCGAGGTTCTTTGAGCCTCCCTCCACTTTTGGATTGTTGGCGGCGTTGTTGATAAGTCCGTCTATGTGCCCGTATTTTTCAAGCAGTGCATCCCGGACCTGGCAAAGGGCATCCTTGCTTGTGATATCCGTGACAAATGTCTCGATCCGAGCGCTGGGATACGCCTTTTCCAGGTCCGCCTTGGTCCGCTCCATGCCGTCGGGGAATATATCGAGCAATACCGCCACGCCGTCGCCGGAAAGGATGGCCTCAGCGTGCTTCTTCCCCAGCAGCCCTCCGCCGCCGGTAACGACGCATACATTGTCCTGAATGGAAAAAAGTTCGTTATTCATTTCTGCACCTCCGATGTATTTTGACCGTCGTATCAGCAAGCCGACCGGCAGTTCATCATATCTTTTACGAGGTGCAGAAAACAGTTCAACGGTCAGAAGGCTTTATAACAGTCTCCCATCAGCTTCATATCGCACTGATCTACGCACTTGATCCTGTCCTTTGCGAACAGATGCTGATAGCGGAACGTCCGGTATGTATCTCCATTCCATATGTCCCGCAGCGACTGTTTTGTCGTGTCTCCTAAGACGATCTCGTTATTGAAGTCCTCCATGCACATAGTGGCTTCACCATTGGATTTGACCGTCATAGTCATCCACGGATGCTTGCATATCTCAGACCAGTGTATGGACTTGGTCCCGTGAAAGTCCTTTCTGTACCACTGGCAATCCTCACTCTTAAGGTAAATGTAAACATCCAGGTCCTTAAAGGCGTCCAGAAGCTTATCGAAGTCCTCTTTCTGGTGCGTACGGTTCAAGTCGAGCATCGTGATAACAATCGTCGTGGACAAACCGTACTTCTTTTTATGTTCGAGGACAGCCATGATCTTTTCATAACTCTGGCTGAAATTGGACGCCTGACCGCGGATCCTTTTGTGCTCCTCGTCATCAACGCTCTCAATCGAGTATTTGATATAATCCAAACCGTTGTCCAGCATCTCATACGTCCTGTTCAGATCGATGTTTGCCGGATTACAGCTGAAATAGGAATAAAACCCCCTGTCGTGCAGGATCTTTACGTATTCCCCCATATGAACGTCCAGCAATGGGTCTCCATAGCCATGGAGCTGGATGACCTTTGGGATGACGTAGAGGAAAAAGTGATTCTCACTCATCTCATCCTCATAAATACCATACGTTTCCTCACAGAACGTCTTCCAGCGCTCCCATTCTTCCGCCGTGTGCGGACGGATCTGATCGACAACATTCAAAAACGTCTCGCGGCTGATGTCCTCGTTTTTTCGGGTCATCATGGTTGTCCGGGGGCACATTTTGCACCGCATATTACAGCGATTTGTTGTTTCGATGTTATAAATGACCGGGTCCTTACTGCGTATAGACTCCAGCCGCTCCATCAGCTCATCGGCCGGCCATTCTCTCTCTCTCTCTCTCTCTCTCTCTCCAATTCCTGTATCAGCCCATGGAAAGCAATATAAAAGTTGATGTCTAACATGGTGTTTCTCTCCTTTAAACTTAATATAGTTAATATAGTTATCTTCTGGATAAAAATGTAAAGTCTACCAGCCGCTGCTCTTGTGCCGCTCTCTTGGCCGCGCAGGCCATGCGCAGGCTCACAGCGCCATCTTCCAGCGTCAGCATCTCCTGGCGCCGGCTCTGGACGCAGGTCAGAAATGCTTTCATTTCGTCTACGAACATCTGGTTGCGCTCAAAGCCGGGGAACTCTTCCCGCTCCACCTTATCTCCCCGCGCCACGGTCACGGTCGCCGCCAGCAGGTCGGCCTCCACCCAGCCGTTCTCAAAGACTACGCGGCAAAACCGGCGCGGTGGGTATTGGAAGAAATCGGCGTGCGCGCTGACAGGAAACGCGCCAAGCGGCCCATTCATCCAATAGACTGCCTCGCAGTAGTCCTCCACGCTGATGTCAAGACCGCTGTTCTTACCGCAAAACGCCGTGACCGCCTTCGGCTCCCCGAATATCCACTGCAGGTAATCCAGCTCATGGATCTGCTGGTTCATGATCACGCCGCCGCCCTGGTCCTTTCTGGCCATGTATGTGTCGGCATAATTCTCATAGCTGTGCATCGTGGTCAGCCGCTCACCTATCTCCGAACGCGCAGATATGATAGGGCCCATCATCTGGGACTGTACAAGCTCCTTCATTCTCCGCAGGCATGGATGAAACCTGTTCTGAAACCCGACGAATACGATGCGTTCGCTGTCCTTCGCCGCCTGCATCAGCTCATCCACACCCGACAGGTCATAGGATATTGGCTTTTCAAGAAACACGTCGCATCCGGCCCGAACAGCCTTCAGCGCACAGGGAATATGCTGGCTCGTGATATTCGTCACATAGGCGATGTCCGGCTTCTGGGCCAATGCCTCATCCAGATCCGAAAAACTGCGGATGGAGAACTCTTCCTCCAGACAGACGCCCTCCCGGATCCGCATCGTATCGGAAAACGTGCGCTGCAGGCCCCGGACGCGGTACGCCAGAAATTCCGCTTCGTCGCCCAGGTACGCGCTCAGATTGCGCAGATGGCGCTGGCCTATGCTTCCCAGGCCGATCATCAGTATCTTCACATCGATCCCCCTGTGTTCTCACACTGCTCCAGGTACCGCATGATCCTGTTGTCCGATCCACCGATCACACCCGCAGCCTCTTCGAACTCCCGCTGGGTATCGATATCGACTGTATCCGGCACCTCAAACCCGATCATGCGTTCACCATGCAGAAGCTGATGCTCAACGATATATTTGGTCTTCAGCACATCGACATAACCGTCCGGGATATACATGGCCGGGAAGCCCTGGCGCGGCCCGTTTGCCTCATCCAATGTGATGCCATTAAAGGTCTGGTAGTACCCATCCTCTGACCTCCAAAACCATTTGAATGGGCATACATCTGTCTTATGGGCAGAGCGCAGCGAGTCCGCAGTCGGGTCCGCCGTCATCTGTTCTATGGCGTTTTGGATCACCTTTATATCCCTCAGTGGGGCTGTAGGACGCAGATGCACCCAGAATTCCGGCAGCTTGTCCTCGTGTTCATCCAGCCATGATATAGCGTGAAGCATGAACTCAAGATCCGTTGCCATATTTCCGGACAGTTCCGCAGGGCGCAGAAAAGGTACATCCGCTCCATATCGCCGCGCGATCTGCGCGTACTGCTCCGAGTCGGTGGAAAGGATGACCCGCTGTATGCCCGGCGTCAGCTTCCCGGCCGCGATGCTGTACGCCATGAGCGGGTGCCCCGCCAAAGGTTTTATGTTCTTATTCTTCACACCTGTGGACCCGGACCGAGCCGGCACGATAGCGTAGACCAGACCTTTTTGGATCGGTTTCATTTCCCAGCGCTCCCTCGTCCGTTCAAAATCTCCCGGCAAAGCTCCCGGATCACGCCGGCTCCGCCGTTTTTCTCAGAGATCCAGCCGCTTACCGCCAGTACCTCCGGTTCCGCATCCTTTGGACAGCCGCAAGCGCCCACGGCCTTCATGGCCTCCAGATCGTTGACGTCATTGCCGATGAACATCGTCTCCTGCAATGAAATGCCATTTTGCCCGCAATATTCCTGCACCGCCTGCCGCTTATCCTTCACCGTGTGAAGTACATCGATATTCAGCTTTCGCGCCCGGTGCTCAACAATGGGATTGACTTCTGTGGAAATGATCACCTGTCGGATCCCGGCTTCTCTGAGCAGCCGTATGCCCGTGCCGTCGCCCCGGTTGAAAACCGCTGATTCTTCCCCCGTTTCGGACACGATGACCCGGTTATCCGTCAGTACCCCATCACAGTCATATATGAGCAGATCAATATGTGAAAAGTCCATATATCTCAATGCTTGCGATATTTCAGCTTGTCCCTCTGCACCTGTTCGATGGGAAGGATCTCAGAGGATTTGTATGTAAGTGAATCATGGACGGCGTTCAGATCCCGCACGAGCTGCCGGATACCATCCGGCTCCAGGGACGCCGCGTGGTCTGTCCCCTTCCAGGTGCGGTCAAGGGTATAATGCCGCTCAATAACACTGGCACCCAGGGTATACGCCGCGACATCCACCGCGATCCCCAGATGGTGGCCCGAAAAGCCGATCGCCTTTACCCGGTCCTCATACATCTCCCGCATGCGGTTTATCTCCAGAAGGCATATGTCCTCATAGGGCACCGGATACCCGGAGGTACAGTTGAACAGTACCAGGTCTTTCTCGCGCCCATTCCGCTCAAACAGCTGTACGATCTGCTCCTCCTCCTTGTGGCTCGTCATGCCAAAAGAGAGCTGGATCTCGCCCTCATAGTTGTCGCAGAGCCATTGCAGCATCTCGAAATGCGTGTTGCAGGCTGATGGGATCTTGATATATTGGGGTTTAAGAGACGCGATCTCCTTTGCGCTCGTCATGTCCCAGACGGACGTTGCATAGGTGATGCCCGCCTCCTCGCACCACGCTTTGAGCTGTGCGTGCTGCTCAACAGTGAACTCCAGAAACTCGCGGTGTTCCCCATATGTCTTTCCATAGGAATTGACGGGATTCGGATGCGGCGCGTTGTACTGCTCCGGCGTCAAGAGCTCTTTGGGGCAGCGCTTCTGGAACTTGATCGCATCTGCTTTGCAGTAACATGCGGCAACGTAAATGAGTTCTTTCGCGATCTCCATGCTGCCCATGTGGTTGCAGCCCGCTTCCGCGATGATATAAGGCTTTCTGTACATAAAATTCCTCCTCTGTACGATCTCAAACGTATTCATTCAGTTAAACATCGTCACTCGGCTGGATCATCTCTTTGCGTCGCTTTCTTTTGGCGACAGTACTTTCAAGTGCAACAACACAGAAGCACATGAAAAGTTCAGGTATGATCATATTCAACCCTTTAAATACAGAATCTCGAGGCGAGAAAATGAATTGTCGAAGCATCGTAAATGATATAACATATGAAAACAAACTCTTGTATGCAATCTTTTCAACATAGAAGACAAGCAGTGTTATGAGAATGGCAGCTATTAAGACAAAAAGTAAATTACCACCGAACGAATCATAGACTTCAGCTACGATAGAGGAGCCGATGCCGCCGCCGTTTAAAAAACTATTTCGATTCAAAAGATATGACAAATGATGCCCAAGATAATTTCCTTGTGTAATATCTTCTATCGTCTGTCCAGGGGGGAGCTTCAAAAAGATGTCAGTGAAATAACCAAATAAAAATGGAATCCTATTTGTAAATTTCTTGCCTAATCGGATGGTATTCGACACGACCGAAATAGAAACACCTTGTCTTTGTAATAATTCAAGATAAATATTATCTTCATACAGAGCCTTCAACCCGTTACCACTTCTGAAACTACCGATAATAGTTATAACAAATGGTATCAACAAAACCAGCAATACTATTTTCCAGTTAGTAAACTTGATCTCAGAATAATAATGTGACCAAAAATAAATGGTATATAATATCAATACAAGTGCAAACGCACGCGGTCCCTCAAACATTCTGACTATAGCAGAAAGTATATATAACGAGAAATAGAATTTGATGGATTTTACATCTCTATGATAATATGTCATCAGAAGGAAAAAACCTTCAAACAATGTTGTCGCGCCAGTCAAAATCACAGGAAAATTTAAATTGGCGCCGTTAAACATGGATAGATACCCGTGTGACTGTACATACCGAATTATATAAATGTATTTGATTAGGCACATAAAGAAGAAAATATAGAACGCCATATTATATGCATGATCAAAATATGGAGTTATAACTTTTCGCTTGAAATATCTCTCCTCACATCTTTTGTCGCCACAATAAAATAGCCATGCATAAGATGTTCCAATCAGAAATACCGTTAAAACATTCAGAGTACGAAGCGCTAACTCAGGACTCATGTAGTTGACCTGCATATACTCACAGAGACGAAAATCGGAATAACCAAAGATAGTCAAAAAAACTCTTGATAAGAGAAAGAAAAAATATGTAAACAGGAACAACTGATACAGCGATAAATTCCTATGCTTCAGCGTAAGAATCACGATCCATATGAAAGTGATCGCAAGCAAATACATGCTGACCCTGTAATCACTGATCGCGTTCAGCAGCATCAATGAAGATACAAGAACTGCATATATCAGATAGAGCATTTCTGAAATTCTAAGTCTGGTTTTGAACTGCAACATATACTTAATCCTTAAAATATATAATTAAAAATGCAAGTTAAAGCCTCTTTATACTCCCCCATCGTCTGAGGAATAAAGACTCTTTCAGGATCACGGTACAGCCGTTTGATCTTTTCTGCGGCATTCCGCATCGACGTATAATCGGTTGCTTTTTCCTTATCCAGCAAAAGTTCATACAAAAAGATGAGACTGGGCTCCTTGTCGAACAACAGCTTGGGAAACACCTGTGCTGTCGAGCCGGCAGAGATAAGTATATTCTCGTCAGTGATCTGCTCCGCGCATTCCAGCTCCCACATATTGTTGACCGTGTCGATGCTGCAGCCTGAATAATTCTCCGCGCTGTGCCTCGGATGTATGCGCACGAGCAGGTCTTTATCCGCCTCTTGGAGCAGGCGCAGCACTTCCTGCTCCCTGTCAAACAAATGCCTCTCTTGCAGATTCAGTGGCTGCGACAAATACACCGTCCTGTGCGTCCGATACAACTCATTATCCTGATACTGGAACACATACTTCAGGGCCTCTCTCACCAAACCGGAAATCTTAGGCAAGCTGCAGATCTGATAATTCACGTTCCCCTCATAAAAGTCCGGTCGGTTCAAATAAAGTCTTTCCGGTGATTGCAGCAGTTTCCCGTGAAATAAGATCGCATCAACAGCTCTTATGCGAGGTGTCATATGGTCAAGAAACATATTTCCGGTATAGCTCCCGAGGCCGTCATCGAACCCAATGAACTTATCATAGCTGAAAGCGCGCTTTATACATAAAAAAGTAAGTGTCAAATACGATGCACAAATGCAACTGTATGGCCTATCAAAAGAAATCGTAGGAAAAGAATGTCGTTTCAGCGCAAATCGTGGGAAACGAAAGTCCATTACACTACATAATTTGCCAGGCAGAGAAGACTTGACAGATTTTTGTGTTTCCGGTATAAGCGCTGTTATATAAATATTCCGGAAAATTTTAAGATCTTGCAATTTTTCCGCCGCGCTGCATGCATTTTGAAGTTGTGCTGTAAGATAAATATCTGAAGTATCCTTACTGCCCATTACATCGTTCATTACAAAATTAACGACATTGAAAACTTGCAGCGGCGAAGCACACACAAAAGCAAAGGTCTGTTCGCTCTGTAGATCATCCGGTTTTTTTGTCTGCTTACTCGATTCGTTACCGGAACTAAACCAGTGTTTTGCTTCGCGCCTGTTCTTGGCGTCACTGAGCGGCATGAGTATCGCCCGTATCAGCGGAATATCTCTCAGCCGCTTCATTCACGCCACCCCCCTAAGCGCAGGCAGCGTGCAGGAGGCAATGGCGCGAACCGCTATCAGCTCATAAATGTACCCCCCCCCGTGGTTTCAGGACGCTTGCATATTTCTTCCTCGCCGAGGAAATCGTTGCGAATAATCACTTTAAACTCCTCCATCGTTCGAGGAACAAAGACTCTCTCAGGATCACGATACAGCCGTTTGACCATTTCGGCTGCGTTCCGCATCGGCACATAGTTGGAGTCTTTATCCTCATCCACCAACAGCTCATACAAAAAGATGAGCCTGGGCTCCTTATCGAACAACAGCTTGGGAAACACCTGTGCTGTCGAGCCGGCAGAGATAAGTATATTCTCGTCAGTGATCTGCTCCACGCATTCCAGCTCCCACATATTGTTGACCGTGTCGATGCTGCAGCCTGAATAATTCTCCGCGCTGTGCCTCGGATGTATGCGCACGAGCAGGTCTTTATCCGCCTCTTGGAGCAGGCGCAGCACTTCCTGCTCCCTGTCAAACAAACGCCTCTCTTGCAGATTCAGCGGCTGCGACAAATACACCGTTCTGTGCGTCCGATACAACTCATTATCCTGATACTGAAACACATACTTTAATGCCTTTTGTACGTCGACAGATATTTTAGGCAAAAGCTCTATTTCACAATTTACGGTCCCGTTATACAGGTCTGGACGATATAAGTACAGCTTTTCCGGTGACTGCTGCAGCTTCCCCCCAAAAAACAATACATCAACAACTCTCACCCGCGGGGATTCATGATCAAGAAAAACATTCTCGCTATAGCTTCCGAGCCCATCATCGAACCCCAAAAACCTTTCCGCCCTGAAAGCACGCTTAATGCAGAGAAGATCTATCGTCGTACTGGAAGCAAAGACATAACTGTATTGCCTATCCAGGGAAGGCGCCGGAACGACACATCGCTTCATCGTAGATCTCGGGAAAAATAGATATGAGGCTGCATATAATCTATACAGTCTGTGTTTGACGGACGCCAGTTCCAACAGGTAAACAGTTCGAAAAGCCTTTAGCTCACTGACTCTTTTCGCGATCTCCCGACTGTTTCGGATATTCACGTTGATATATATATCTGACCTGTCCTTACTGCCCATTACATCGTTCATCACAAAATCAACGACATTGAAAACTTGCAGCGGCGTAGTACAAATAAAAGCAAAAGAAGGTCCCATCAACTTCTCCTTATTCTGAGCGTCACATACTCGCTCTTCTTATTTAGAAATAACTTCGTGAACCTCAATGCCACACCATTGGTCGCGTTTCCCGCAAATCGCCACGCTCGTCTTAAGTCCGCCGGGTTTATCATCATTGATCAGTATTCGTTCTCCGTATGGTGCCTCAAAGATAATATGGTCATATCGAATACTGTTTTCCTGCAAGAATCTCTCCGTGACATCCCGGAATTCCTCTTTCCGTGACGTGATAAACAAAATCATGTCCTTCTGCGGTATACCATCTAAAAATGTCTTAGCTCCATCAAGTAACGTATCCTCACCGTCTATCAGATACCCATTGTGTTTGACGACCGTTCCATCCAGGTCTAATATCCATGTGTGCCCAAGATCGGATAACCCGAGTATTTTCACAGTTTTATCGTTCATGGCTCAAATAACGCCCAATTGCCCCACCGGGATGATTGGGTTTAAAATCTTTTTCAAGCGACAGGTCCAGCCTTTTTGCTAATTCCATGACCATCTTCTGTAAAACGATCAGATTCAGAACAGCCGAATTATTGGGCACTACGTTCCATTGGTCTCCTTCATGCTCCATGTGTATAATCAGCTTCTTTTCCATTCGGTCAGCCAAAATACTATTATCATAGAAACTCAGCAGCCACATATTGACTTGCTTGTATTTCTCCAACTGGTCAACCAGATAAATCGACTCAGCTGTCGATCCGCTCTTAGTTAAGATAATAACCATATCTCCGGGATGGATCATCCCCATATCTCCGTGAACTGCGGAATTCGTATGCAGGAAGCATGCGTTTAGACCGAGCGATAACATCGTTCCTACAACTTTATCACAGATCGACACATTTTTTCCTAAGCCAGATATGATGATTTTTTGACCGGCACGGATCGTCTTCTCGCTCTCTTCAATCAACTGATCCATCTGGGCCTTGTCAATTGTCTTTAGAGCGTGCATGATGATCTCAATGTCGTCAGAGAAATACGAATAGGCACTTTCCATCAAAGTACCTCCTCTAAGTAATACAGGCCATTATAGAATGCACCGCATATCGAGTCATAGTCTTCCCATGCGTATGTCGTCAAGCTGAGCCAGATGATCCCTAACAGGGTTTTCATCTGCTCCTTTGTCACTTCCCCGTCCAATTGCTCGAAAAAGTACCCCTCCAGGCCCTCCCATTTATTTGAGGCAATCTTGAGTTCTACTTCTTCCTGTTTGATATGCAGCCGGAAATTCTTTAAGTTAAATTGGTCATAGTTGCTAAACAGCGAATAATACAGCTTTGCCCAATCATAGGCCACATCACCATATAGAGCAGTCGTTCCAAAATACCCCCGTGGATCAATAAGCATGGGTATACTATCGTACTGCAAAAGAATATTACTGAACGTACAGTCTCCATGGATCAAATGAAACTCTGCCGGAAAATACTTCATTACTAATTCTTCCAGCCGCTTCCGATGTAAAAAGACATTCCGGCATCTGCGCCCATTCACGACCACGATTGGATCGTTAGCAAAGGGAACCAGATCACGAACTTTCTGTAGACGATCATAAGTTTTTGCAATATATGCCTCATAATAACTATTTCTGTCTGCCGGGGCACACTTGAGGTTATGGAGGCTTCGCAAGCAGCCAATCAACTTGCATATAATATCTCTCTTTTCTACTTCCGAAAAGTCAGCATATTCATATATGTTCCTCCCCTCGATCTTCTCCATACAGAGCGGCTCATAAGAATATATTTTAGGAGTATTTCTGAAAGTTGAACCCTCCAGAACTTTATACCATGAAACCTCCTTTTTTGCTAACTCCCTACCCTGCTCATCCACAGCAAGTTTTACTATTCTTCCGTCATGTTCTTCAACACGATTGAACGGTCTGCAACGTCGCCTAGGTAGTTTTTCCCACTCTTGGTATACCCCATATTCACGGGTGCAATTAAGGTCTTGCTCATCAAAAACATAACCCTTGCTTTGGAGCCATTTCACAAATTCTCCGGAGCCCGGCACATCTGCAAGCAAGGTCTTGTCATGAAATATAAATAAACCTGCTACCCCGCGATCTGAGCTCCGTTCTTCTTTAAATCTTCCATTTTCATATTTCCAGCGGCAGGGAAATCCTTTTGAAATACCTACAACGTTATTTTTACAATTCGGAAATTCATACTCTTCTGGTAATATCAGGTCGGACCAAATCAACATAAACGATTCTCCGTCCGGCACATACATTAGCGCTTCCTTCAGTCCTGCACATGTCCCCTTACCGTTTGAAGCATTGACAAGGAAATAATCTACTTCGGCAAATGCATGCAGGTATTTCTCCAGTACGTCAAACTTGTAATCCCCAACTACAACAAATTTCTTATCTGGGTATTTCCGGAACAAATGAAATATCATCGGTAGGTTATCAATTGGAATCAGCGCTTTCGGCTTGTTATCTGTGAGCGATTCCATTCTGGTACCTCGCCCGCCGGCTTGGACGATGATGTAGTCAAATTTCATGATTTATGTATCTCCGTACTTTTTTTCACCAATTCCAAACATGTCTGTATCAAAGACGACTCGCTATCCGGACTGTACAGCAAATTGGTCACCGTCTTGAATCCATACAAATCAGATATGTCATTCGAAAAACGGCCGCTCTCCGCGTCAACATAGTGTTTCTGATGTATGACCGCCAGATCACATTTGCACAGGGCCAGAGCATCGCAGAGCCCGCTTCTGCTGCTGATGATCAGGCGAAAATTGGGCGCTGATCTCATCAATTCTGACAACGTCAAATATAACGGCGTCGTGCGATCCAGAGGCTTCTCGGCCCGGTGGACATTGGTGTATACCGTATAACCCCTGTCTGCGAGTTCATGCGCCAGCTTCTGATAAAACGAAAGGGGGACGTCTTTCATCGAATATGAATACGGCGCCAATAAAACTGTATCCATATATTCTTTACATTCTACAAACGGTATCTCAGGCACAACTGCTTTTTCTTCGGGCACATACATGACAGAGTTGGAATACGTTTCCGATAAATTCCCTCCTCTAATGGCTCTCCCCAGCCTATCCCGCCTATGATAAGCATAATAAATTTGATCTTGGTCAAACTTATGAGATATCAATATATACAGAGACAACCCTCTCATATCCGCCGCAGATAAAACGATCTTCTCCGCTTTGAGGCTGTACCAGTCCGGTATATCCTGCTGTGCTTCCTTAACAATAACAATGACCTTTTTGACTTGATTGATCCTTAAAAACTCTTCTGTCAGTCTCATAGCTTGGATCGTGTCTCCTATCCCCCCTGGGTATACGATCTTCAAAGCGTCCTTGTCCGTATTTTTCAAGCGATTATAAACATATAATCCCTTTGGAATATATTGTAGCCCAGTAAGTTTCATACGGCAGCATCCTTTAAAATCGTGTTGATCGTTTGCGCGTTATTCCAAAACCACTGTCCGTGTCAGACGGCTGACAAGCTCGTACCCATCCCAAATAAGGTCAAAGTCCATGGTGCTCCCAACGGGCACGATGCGGTCGATGCCCCGGACGCCGGCCTCCAGCAGCGGGCGGAATATCTCCTTGTCCCCCAGATAGGAAATGGTCTGGCAGCGGTCATCATTGCACAGAGGCGCCAGCTCTAAGATGTCGTCACAGTCATACTCAAAAAAGTATCCGGAATTGTCCTTCAGGTCCATGATCTCATCGGTAAGCGCCGGCACATGGACCCGCACCAGCAGGTTATCCCTGTGGGGCTCCACCCGGACACCCTCCTGGCTCACCGCGGCAAGATAGGCGCTGGTCAGTTTATTGACGCCCTGGATGGGCTGAAAGGTATACTTTTCCTGTACCAGGTCCGACAGTTCTCCCCAGAAGGCGGCCTTGGCCTCCTCCTTGCGGCGGCCTGTCCAGATGACCATACGGGGGCTGGTGCAGGCGTTCTGGTCGGTGAGATAGGTATCGTTATAAAACTGCTCCGCGATGCGGTCCCTGTCCTCCCGGGCAAGATAGCTGTCGGCGTCGATCACCGCCAGAGAAAACCTGTCCGCGAAAGCCACCTCAGCGCCTCTGGGCGGCAGCGGGGACTTTCGCACCTCTGCAATGGTGGCGTCGCCGCCCCATATGATGCGGGTGTCGGCCATGGCGGACAGCGCATCGTTGACGGCCCTGTCCCGGCCATACCGTACAAGACAGACGCGTTTTCTCATCTCTCCATGATCCGGCATGGCCAGCACGCCGGACAGGGCCCGGTCGATAATGGTGACTTGGGGGAAGTCCTTGCTGGGCACCCTCACGATATTGGCGTTGCCGGTGAGCAGCCCCGCCGTCAGAGAATAAGCGTAGTTCACCGGCACGTTGGACGGAGCGATGTGGAACGCCACGCCCCGGCCAAGCCGGAACGGGCCGCCCTCCCCACAGAACCTCTCCTTCAGCTTTTTCGTGGAGGCGCTCCGTATCCAAAAGGCATAGGTGACCACATCGGGATAGGCCTTTGCCTCCCGGTCTGCCAAAAGCGCCTTTGCCACGGCGTTCAGAAACTCAAGCACACGCCGGTCAAAGGGCGGCAGCGCCGGCACACATGGCATGGCGGCGATATCCGCACTCCCCACCAGATATGTGATGCCGCTCAGATCACGCAAACTTTGCC
This sequence comes from uncultured Oscillospiraceae bacterium, assembly GCA_947587485.1. Classification (GTDB taxonomy): domain Bacteria; phylum Bacillota; class Clostridia; order Oscillospirales; family Oscillospiraceae; genus CAJOIG01. The sequence goes on from CANPXZ010000006.1 coordinate 21,611, forward strand.
GCATAGGTATCGCTGCACCCCCGTATCTCCGCGTTTTTCAGCCGTCCGTCGATCTTGAAATACTTTCCCTTCCGGCCACAGGGGCAATCATCCTCTCCCAGCAGCACGCCCTCGTCCTCCGTCAGCAGAGAGTGCCCCGGATAGGACTCCGGGATGGTGGACAGCACTTGGATGATGCCCTGCTCCCCAACTGCGCATATGCCGAAGTCCCGCGGCCGGCGCATGATCACATCGGAGAATACGCTGGCGTGGAGATGGCCGCACTCGCACTGCATATAGATGCACCCTGTCTGCTCCACCATGCCGTAATAATCGTGCACCCGGTCGATGCCGCACACCGACTGGAGCCTGTCATGGAATTCCTGGGGGCTCACAGCTTCACTGGCCAGCTTCTTCCACCCGCCGCCGTGGATGAGGATGCCCCGGGAAAGGTCAAAAGTAACGCCCTGCTCCTTCAGGCGCGCCAACTCTTTATAGAAGTGCTGCCAGACCATGAAGGTAAACCCGAACAGGAGGATATCCTGTCCCTGGAACCTTTCCAGAAACTCTCTCAGCCCATCCACATCCAGGCACATATCGTCATTCAACGCATATATCTTTTTTGCCCCGAAGATGGAAAAGCCCAGAATGCCGGCGCCCCGGGCGGAGAACATATTTCTATCCTTCACCACCGAGGGACAGTCCAAAATGATCATAGGCAGCCGGGAGGCGCCCAAAAAGTCCGAGACGATCTTCACCATGGTCCTCTGCTGGTTGGCGGAGGTGGTCCTGTCCAGGTATATCCGGGACACTGCCTGCCCCGTCGTGCCGGAAGAGGTCATAGTCTTTACCACGTCCTCCTGGGGCACGCTTTTGAGGGTGAGCTCCTTGAAAAGCCGCACCGGCAGGAACGGAAGGTCCTCATAGCCAGATACTTCCTTGCTGTCATAGCCGACGCTTTCCAGCATACGGCGGTACTCCGGGCAGCAGGCCCGATGGTGCTCCGTCAGCTCTGTCAACCGCTCGGTCAAAATGGCGTGCTTTTCCTCCCGCGCCAGCGAATAGGGCGGTATTTGCAAAAGCTCCTCAAATGTCATGCTCTGTCAGCCTCTCCTTGATCGTGTCCGCCGCTTCCCGCTCATGCTCCCGCAGGAAGAAATGGCCTCCCTCAAATTCCAGGATGTCGCATCCGCCAACAAATACCCTTCGCCATTTTTCCACGTTCTTACGGGGTATGTCCGCCGGCGAGAAGAGTACAGTGGCCGGGATGCGCGTCTCATATTCCAGCCGCCCGAAGTCATAGCCCATCATCAGTTCATAGTCAGCCCGGTAGATGGGCAGATAGACGCGCCAAAAAGCGGCGCTGTTGACAAGCTTTTCCGGCAGGCCTCCAAAACGGACGGTCCAGCGTTTGACCGCCTCGTCGGTGTCTGCGTCATGCTCCTGCACGACCAGGATGGGGCAAGGCCCATGGGACGCCAGAAACACATGGGCAGGCAGCGTAACTTCTTTCCTTGCAAGGATGAGCTTTGTCACCTCGGCAGCCGCTATGGCCCCCATGCTGTAGCCCAACAGCGCATAGGGCTCTTCCTGACCGGCCCCGGCCTTCATCTGGTCATACATATCAAAGACCAGCTCGTCAAAATTCCTGTAAAACGCTTCATGCCGCCGCGCCATATGCCCGGCGTATTCCAGCTTCACCAGCTCGATGTCCGGCCAAAGATAAGGCTCGAGCCCGCTGAAAAAAGACCCGCTCCCGCCGATAAAAGGAAAGCAGAAAAGCCGCATGGCCCCCTCCCGCTCACTCGTAATACTTTGCCAGCTCCTTATAGAGCGTTTTTCCCGCGTCGTTTTTAGGTATCTCCTCGATGACGATCACCTGGAACGCCGCGTGGTTGAGTCCCGTCTTGCCCACGATAAAGTCCTTCACCTCGTCCGCAAGAGCCCCGTTCGTCACAAACAGGTACATGTGGTCGTCCACGCCGGCGCTGGCACAGTCCAGCCCTTCGAACCGGCCCTTGATGAGCCTGTCCACCTCGTCCAGATTGACCCGGTTGCCGTAGATCTTCAAAAACCGCTTTTTCCGGCCCACGATGTAGTAATACCCGTCCTCGTCGAACTGGGCCATATCCCCTGTCTCCAGCACACCGTGGTGCTCGTCGCCTTTGGAAAGGTCCTCGCCCCGCTCCGCGTAGCCCAGGGTCACGTTGGGCCCTTCATAGACCAGCTCTCCAGTCACATGGGGCTCCGTGACCGTCCCGCCGCTGGCGTCCACCAGACGGAACTTGCCGCCAGGGATCGCGATGCCCATGGAGCCGCAGCGCTCCACCGCCTTGTCCGCCGGCAGATAGCCCATGCGGGCGGTGGCTTCGCACTGGCCGTACATGACCACGAACTTTTTGCCTTTCTCCGCGGCGTACTCGGCGAATCTCTTATGCAGCTCCGGCGTCAGCTTGCCCCCTGCCTGGGTCATGGTCCGCAGGCTGGGCAGGTCCATGCGGAAAAAGCGAAGCCTCTCCAGCATCTCGTAGGTATAGGGCACACCGCCGAAGGAAGTGGCCTTCTGCTCCCTGAAAAACTGCCAGAACTCCCGCTGCATCACGCCCTTTTCCGTGATCAGCAGCGTCGCCCCCACTAACAGATGGCTGTTGATGATGGACAGGCCGTAGGTATAGTTCATCGGTAGGGTGGTGATGGGCCTTTCCGTCTCGTCCAGCTCCAGATACTCCACGATGGACCGGGCGTTGGCCAGGATGTTGGCATAGCTCTGACGGACGAATTTGGGGCTGCCCGTGGAGCCGGAAGTGGTCAGCAGAAGGCCCAGCTCCGGGAACAGAGGGTATTCCCTGGGATACCCCGTCCGTAGCAGTCGATAGCCATAGGAGCTGTATACGCTCTGCATGCCGTCAAAGCTCTCCGCCTGTTCCTCCGGGATCCATAAGTACTTGGGCCCATAGGCCAACAGCAGACCGTCCAGCAGCGGCCGCTCCAGATGGGCGTTCAGCAGCACTGGCACGATACCTGCATTCAGGAATGACACATATCCCACCACAGAGCCAATGGTGTTCGTGCAAAGGCAAAACACCAGGCACCGGCCGCCTGCCGCGGCGGCGACGCGCTCCCCTTCCGCGGCAAGTTCTATATAGGTGACCGCGTTGCCGTACTCATCCCTCACGGCAGTGTGGTCATGGAATTTTTCCAGGTCCCAGACCATGTTACCTTCCCCTTTCCCGTAGTGTTCATCCAATTGAGCTCTGAAAACCCTATCGGCCCATCCGGGGCAGCGGCACAGAATTCCGGAGCACCAAAGTGAATGCCGCTCTACAGATCAGCATTCCATCCGCAGAGCAAATCATGCCTCCGTATTTGGCTATCCCGCGCCTGTAGGACCTCAGCTCAGCCAGCGTCATGATCGTATCTCCTGGCCTTACAGCGCCAAATACCTCGCATGAATCACAACTTTGGAAGATCATTTTCTTTTCAGTTATTTCCGGCATTGTGGTGACCGCAAAGACGCCGGTCTGCATCAGCGCTTCCAGCAGTATGCACTCCGGCATACTGGGGTCGCCCGGATAATGCATCTTAAAGAACCAGTCCAGAGTGGATGCTGTCTTTATTCCCCGCACACGTCTATCGCCGCCGACCGAAACACGATCAATAAACCTGTACTCCATGGGATCGGCCAGAAAATCATCCATATCCTTATAACCGATCGAGACCTCAGGCGCCACCTCTCCCCAATCGATCTTTTCGCGTACTTTTACGGCCTTCTCCGGCAGCGCGAGCGTAAAATCCATAGAGCAGATCAATTCTCCAGGCTCACCATCGTCCCGCCTCACCTCTCCGCGAAAAGAAGCGATCCCCTCACTGAATGACCGGAGAGATACATAGGTACGGAATGTGTCCCCGGGACGCACAGGCTTATAGATGTGCATGGACCTGCATCCCTGAAACATCATGATCTTATCTTGGATCTCCGGCATGGTCGTGACCACCAGCGTCCCAGTCTGCTGCAGCGCCTCCATCAGAAAGACGCCTGGCATGACCGGATCTCCCGGAAAATGTATTTTGAAATACCAGTCCTGTGATGAAGCGGCCTTGGTCCCGCTGGCCTTCTTCCCCGGAATGACCTCACACTTATCGATAAAACTGTACTCAAGCGGAATGGCTGAATACCTGGACATATTTCTCCAATCGACTATGATCGGCCCATTCTCTTCGCCCATTGTCAGTTTCCTCCAGATCTCATACATGTCAAACTGGACGTAAACATGACAAGGGGCAAATGCTCACTCAGTCATCGTCTACGTCTGTATTTTCCTGGCGCCCTCAGGCTGCCCGCTCAGGCCGGCATCCTCCTGCCCGGAAACGATATAATCCTCTTTTTGAAATAACCCCCCCCCGCTGACTAAATCGAACATGGAGGCGCTGCGGCCCAGATACTTCTCCCGGAACTTCCGGTTCTGCGCCGCCAGACAGACGGGGGACGTCTCCCCAAAGTATTTGATGCTGAATCCGTAATCGACGATCTCCTTCAGGGACTGTTTCTTCACGTTCCCGATGCTGATATCGATGAACGGACATGGCTGAACGTCGCCAAGCGGGGTGACGAACAGCCTGTTGACGGACCAGCACCCGGAAAGGCGTTCCCTGTTCGGATCATAAAAGTCCCACGTATCAAAGGTCGTATTTTTATATTTTTTCCGCAGCTCGCTGAATATCCTCATGTCCTCCGCATCCATATAATTATCCTTCCATACGCCATAGGGCATCGCCAGGATAAAGTAGACGCCGTAATCGTTCTCCTGCAGATAATCCAAAAACTCGTACAGCTCGGGAGAATGGGAATTGTGGTGCCCGAAAATAGGCTGCGCCCAGGAGTCCATCCCGGCAGCCTTTACGTTTTTCAGCGCCTCCAGCGCCTTTTTGTGCGATCCCTTCACATGGCGGGACTGATCGTGCTCGGCCTCGTTGAGGCTGGAGATACTCACGCCCACGCTGTCCAGACCCGCCGCGGCCAGGCGCTCCGCCACCTCCGGCGTCATGAACCAACCGTTGGTGATCAGCACCATATGGAACCGCTCCGGCCCGAAGGTGTTGATGACCTCGATGAACGAGTCCACATTGACGAGAAGCTCACCGCCCTGGAACACGATCTCCCAGATGCCGAGTTCATCTGCCTCATCCGCCAGTTTTTTGATCTCCTCAGTGGAAAGATGCTCCTTGTTGTATTTGACCTCGTTCTGCTCATAGCAGAAATCGCATCTGAAGTTGCAGATGTTATGATGGACAAAGGTCAGGCTTCTTGGAATGTTTCCGATCTGATACCCGTTTTTCCGCAGCTTGCGATAAAAGCTGTTCACCTTTCCAACGACGATCGGTTTATTCATCACGCCCATATATCTGTCTCTCCTTCATTCTTGTAAAGCATCCCATATCCGCTCTGTCACAGCGTCCGCCGTCAGGCCGCACTGCTCCAGAAGGTATGGGTAACTTCCGTTTTTCAAATAGCCGTCCGGCGTTCCAAGAGTCATCACCCTCGGACGGACGTCTCCTCCGGCGACGGTTTGAGCCACGGCCGTGCCAAGACCGCCGATCACGCTGTGCTCTTCCAGCGTCACGATCAGCCGCGATCGCTCCACGGCCCGGCGCACCGCCTCAACGTCCAACGGCTTGATCGTATGCATATCCAGCACCGCGCATCCAATGCCGCGATCGCTCAGACGGCCGCTTACCTCCACAGCCACGCGCACCATGCTCCCTGCTGCGATAACGGTCACGTCCTCCCCCGTGCAGAGGGAGATGGCCTTTCCGATCTCAAAATCGATGTCGTCGGTGTGCACGCCGGAGGTCCCGGCCTCGCCGGTGAGACGGATATAGACCGGCCCCTCATAGGCCGCCGCGGCCTCTACGGATTTTACGACCTCCACGCAGTCGGCCGGCGACAGGATCACCACCCCCGGCACCGTCCGCATGAGGGCCACATCGTCCACCCCAAAATGGGAATTGCCCAGGCCGCCTACGGACACACCGCTGCTCAGGCCCACCGTCTTGATGTTCAGGTGCATATAGCCCATGTTCATGCGGACTTGGTCCGCGCAGCGCATCGTGATGAACGGCGCGAAGGACGACGCAAAGGGGACGAGCCCTTCCTTGGCCAGCCCCGCGGAGACGCCGATCAGGTCCTGCTCCGCGATGCCCACATTCAGATACCGCTCCGGGGCCTCGGCCATCAGCCGTCCCAGCCCGGACGAGACGCCAAGGTCGGCGGACAGGGCGTATACCCTCTCATCCCGTCCGATAAGCTCCGCCAGGGCCAGGCCATAGACCGCCCTCGGGCCCAGGCGGCTCCACTGGCGGATGTTTCTCGCTGTGATCTCCATCATGCTTCCGCCTCCAACTCCTGACACGCCTGTTCATAGAGCTTGTCCGTCAGGCGGTTATGATGCCACTCCCCGTTGTTCTCCATAAAGGATATGCCATGGCCCTTGACCGTGCGGCCAATGATCACCCGGGGCCGGTCGATCCGCGGCGCCGTATAGGCTTCCAGTGCCGCCATCACGTCATGCCCGTCGATCTCCCGCACTTCCCATCCAAAGCTCTCCCATATTTTCTTCAAGTCCATATGGACGATCTGGGCGCTGCTGCCGTCGCTCTGCATATCGTTGTCATCGATGATCGCCGTCAGGTTGTCCAGCTTCCACTGAGCAGCCAGCATGGCCGCCTCCCAAACGGCGCCCTCGTTGCACTCGCCATTTCCTATGAGTACATACACGTCGTGCTTCTGCCCTTTGAGCTTGGCGGCTTTCGCCAGGCCGACGGCCATGCCGATGCCCTGCCCAAGAGAACCGTTGGAGCTCTCGATGCCCAGCTCTGGCGCCATAGTCGGATGGGCTCCCAAAGCCGTTCCATCCCTTTGGAAGGTATCCAGGAGCTGCCCGGAGATATAGCCGCACTCCGCCAGCACCGCATAAAAGGCCAGCACGCAGTGTCCTTTGCTCAGGATGAACCGGTCCCTGTCCGGCCAAAGCGGATCGGACGGGTCGTGATCCATTACAGCCATGTACAGCACGGTCAGCAGTTCCGCCATGGAAAGCGAACCACCCAGGTGGGTCCGCTGACCACAGGAATTGGCCATGGAGAGCATACGCTTTTTCACGCTCAGCGCGGCGCTCCGGAGCTCCGCCTCCCGGATGTATCCGTCCTCTGCCCCTGCATTTTGTCTCATCGCATACCTCCATCTACCCGCAGGACCTGACCGGTCACATAAGAGGAACGATCGGACAGAAGGTACACGACCGCATCCGCCACTTCCGCCACCGTTCCCATCCGCTTGAGCGCAGTCACCGCCAAAACCTGTTCCGCCGTCTCCGAGGCGATCTGCCGGCCCATATCGGTATCGATGATCCCGGGAGCCACAGCGTTGACACGGATGCCAAAGGGCGACAGCTCGCTGGCAAGCTTTTTTGTGGCGCCGATCACCGCCGCCTTGCTGGACACATAGCCCAGCGGCGCCGGCTCGCCCTCCAGGGCCGCGATCGAGGCGATATTGACGATACTGCCCGCCTTGTTCCGCATGAGGTTTTTCAAAAGCCTCTGGGTGAAAAAGAGGGGCCCGAAAAGGTTGACCTCAAACGTCTCCCTGAGCTGCTGGATATCGGTCATGGAAAGGGCATACAGGGGTCCCACGACGCCCGCGTTGTTGACGATACCGCTGACAGGCAGCTTATCTGCCAGGATCAGCGAAGCGGCAGCTTTGATGCTCTCTTCTTCCGAGACGTCCAGTTCCACGGCCCTCGCCGGGAGACCTGTCTCCTCCTCCAGTGATCTCAGCCACGCATGCGCCGCGCTGTCCACTGTGCGCATACACGCCCAAACGCCGGCACCGCCGCGGACACAGGCCTCCGTGATGGCTTTGCCTATACCGCGGTTGGCGCCTGTTATAACGACATTCTTTCCTGCGAGCATCATTCCATTCCTCTCTTCATACCCGGCATATCATCCAGGACAGCCAAGACAAAATCCGCCGCGCAGCAAAGCGTCTCGCCAACGTGTATCTCTCCGCTGATAGCGGCGACGCCGTGTCTGAATCTGTGTATCTGCGTGCTCACGCTGATGGTGTCCCCCGGTCGGATATGTCCGGAGAACCTGGCGCCCGTGATCTGCGCGATATTGGTCGTTTTATCCTTGTAGCCATCCAGCAGCTTGATGGCCAGAGCGCTCGTCTGGAACAGTGTCTCCAGCTGCAAAACGCCTGGCATCATTGGGTCGCCGGGGAAATGGCACGCAAAGAACCACGCGTCTGCCGGGATCGTCCTCTCCATCCAACTGCCTTTTCCCGGCTCTACCAGGACGTCATCGACAAATAAGAGGGGATCCCGATTTTTCAGGACCTGATAGATGCCCTCCCGGTCCAGTCTGATCGGTGCGTTGTCCGTCATATCTCAACGTGATATTTCTTCAGTATCTCGATCCCTTTCTGATAACTGGAGAAGTCGATGATGTCATCGGTCTCCATCTCGATGTCGAACGCATCCTCCAACTCAGCGACAAGGCTCATATGCCCAACGCTGTCCCACTCAGGGATGTCCTGATACTTCAAGTCATCCAGCTTCTGCTCGTCTGCGTTGAGCGCAGTCACGAAGGCCTGCCTGTACTTTTCAAGATTTGTCATAGTCGATTTCTCCTTAAAGAATGATGATATTGATTATGAGGCGGCCAAAATGACAGCCGTTTTTTCCACGGCGCCTCAGGCAGAAACGGCCACCTATGCACAAAGATAGGCAAGCGTGTTGTGCATCCGTCCACACCGGCATACCACGGCCTTCATCGCCACGGTGTCATCCTTTGCCAGTACCGCGGCCGCCCACTATTAAAATACCTTGGAACCGTCTTTATTCTTCATGGGTCTGGCAGGATCTCCCATCGCGATGACGTTGTCCGGAATGTCCCGCTGTACCATTGAGCCCATTCCGATGATCGTATCGCTGCCGATCTTTTTCCCCTCACGTACGGCCACATGCACAGCAATATATGTCCTGTCCCCGATCACGACGTTGCCGGCAAGGCATGAAAATGCTGCAAGCACGGTATTATTGCCGATCACGGTATCATGTCCAACGGACACATATGGGTGGAACCAAGTATTCGCTCCGACCGTTACGTCCGGATCGAAATATACCCCATGCTGGACAGTCACGCCCTCAGATAACACAGTGCTGTCCGGAACATATACAGATGGATGCACGATCGTTGCCAGAGAATACCCCTTTCCCTTGACTTTGTTGAACAGTTTTTCTCTGATGGCGGGTTCGCCAACAGAGATGGTAAACTGACACTCCTCCGGCGAATACCTGGCCATAACGTCCTCAGCAGCCAGGACAGGTACTCCATGGATCTGCCGATCCTCTCCGTGTCGTTCAGCGTCCTCCACGAAATATATACTCTCCCAGCAGGGGTCGGCCGCCTGGATCTGCCGGATCGTTTCCAAGATCGCTCTGCCCGCACCACCAGCGCCGTAAATCGCAAGTACCATGATTACCCCCAATTAAAACAGAAGTCTCATCCTCTCACTATATCTCCGACACCACAAATCTCAGTTTTCCGGACTTTGTCCTCGGAATAGCGTCTACATATACGATGTCTATCCCAATGCCGGTCAATCTAAGCGCCATCTCCTTCTTAAGGCGTTCTTCCGCGTCCTTATCATAGCTGGCGCCTTTGACTACCAGCACCTGGAGTCTATCTCTGCTCTTCTGCACGATCTGCGCTTCACGGATGCTGACAAGATCCTTAAAAATATGATCGAGCCTTCCGATCTTCGTTCCGTTTGGCAGCACCACATAGTCCTCCAGCCGGCCATCCAGGGACGTGATGATCCTGCCGTCCGCTGTTTCAGTCACGCTGCATATATCATTCGTTCTATACCGAAGCAGAGGCATCGCATAGTTTATCAGGTTTGTCCCGATGACCTCGCACTGCCCATCATCCCCCATCGGCAGAAACTCCGCCGCCGCGAGATCCTCATCCACATACATGACGTGGTCCGGGCCCTCGGAAAAGTTCGCCACGGCCTCGCTCAGGCCGTAGTGCTGGTATGCCTGTACGTGAAATGCCGCCGAGATGTGCTCCTTCTGCGAGGGGAGGAGATTCTCCGCTCCTGTAGTAACATATTCCATCGGCAGCTCGACGCCGTGCGAGTACATATACTCTGCCAATACATTGATCGCGGAAGGGTATCCATGTATCCAGCGGACATTATATTTGCGCAGCGACGCAATGTACTCGGGCAGCGTCTCTTCGTTCATGTGATAGGTGCTGAAATACATCTGCCGGTTCGGCTTATTCCAACGGAAGTACGGCGGTTTGCCCGCCGTTACCGGCACGACGCTCCTTCCTCCAAGCAATCCGCAGAAGGTGTCAAACTCTATCCCCAATCTTCTGCGATAACGCCACCAGACCGCCCACTGTTCGCAGACCGCCTGTTGGGTCGTCTTGAAAACGAACCCCCCCCCGGTGGTTCCGGAGGTGTGTCCAGTGATCATCTTTTCCTTGGGGACCGCGGTAGAGATAAAGTCTTCCGGATGGCTGTTGATCTCCGCTTTTGTGAGGATCGGCAGCACTTTCAGATCGTCCAGGGTCCGTATGCTGTCCGGGTCGATGCCGCCGTCCCTGAACAGCTTTGTATAATACGGCACTGTGTCATAACAGTGGCGGATCATTTTACGGAGCCGTTCATCCCGATACTCGCACAGCCGCTCGTAACTCCACTTGTCATGAGACTCGTATTCATTCAGCGCCTGCCAGAAGTCCTTGCCATATCTGGTCCTTCTGATCCGCATCCCTTCCGCAAAGCAGGCCATATTCTGCCCCCAAACAGGGAGCCTGTTATAGACCTTCATCACGTCCATCGAATATATACCTCCATCAGCTGTATGCGAGATTCATGCTTTCTGTTTTTCGTTCCCTATCGCCCGCAGCAGCAGCCTATGGCTCACGAACGCATCCTCGATGGCGTCGTTCTTCTGCTTCCCCTGGATAACGGCGGCGATGTACTTGTATTCGTCCGGGACGCCCTTATCCTGCCGGAGCTTGATCTTTCCGGTCTTTACGGCGTCATATTTTGCGACGCCCACATAGTTGTTGAGCTCACGGACCGCACCGTTGGAAAACACCCGAAGCTGCTCTTTGGGGTACTTTTTGCTGCCCATGGACGTATACAGGATGCTCCCGATCGCCCCGGAGGAGAAAGAAAGCGTGATCAGCGCGTTGTCCTTGCAAGGATACGCGCTGTTATCCGCATAGGTCAGGTGCAGGTCAGTAAGCTGGCTCCCGTCAAGATACTGGATAGTATCGATAAAATGGCATGCCTCTCCGATGAGCCGCCCGCCGCCCACCTTCTCGTCCTGCGTCCAATGGGTCTCGGGTATCTGGCCCGCGTTGGCGATGTAGTCATATACCGCAGGCGATTTATCGGTGGACAACTCTTTCCTTATCTGTTTGATCAGCGGCGCATGACGGCGGTTCATGCCGCAAAACAGCTGGCATCCGGACTTCCGGTAGGCCGCTTCGATCCGGTCCAGTTCCTCCATCGTAAGGCACAGGGGTTTTTCGCAATATACGTGCTTTCCCGCCTCCAGCGCCTCCACGATGAACTTCGCGTGAGAATTGTGGTTCGTGGAAATGGCGACCAGATCGACATCAGGGTCGGAAAGGAGCGTCTTATAGTCGTTTGTGATTACCTCAAACCCCGCATCGTCGCCCACCTGACCAGCGCCGACGCCTCCGGTCGTCGCAAGTGTTTTCAGACGGTACAGGCCGGCAGCTTTCATATTGGGGATCATGGTATTTCTGGCGAAGTTCCCGGCCCCGATGATACCGACGGTGATCTGGCCGCTTTGGGTCTTCTTCCCTGGACGGGCGATATGTATGGTGTTGTCCCATTTTCCATCCCGGTCCGGGTATTCCAGCAGGATGGCGATATACCGCTCGTGAGCCTTGTTCGTGGTGATCATCTCATAGGCTCTGTCCGCCTGCTCGAGCGGGATCGTATGGGTGATCAGGTCGGTGAAATCAGCCCGGCCGGAGCTCACCAGGCGAACGAACTCCTCTATGTTCCGGCCCTCTGTAAAGCGAACGTGACCTATGGGATAATCCACAGACTTCTCTTCATAATTGGGATCATACCGGCCAGGTCCATAAGAACGCGCGATCGTAAAGGTGAGCTCTTTCTGGTAGTAGGGACGGCGGTCCAGGTTCATCTGGGTCACGCCAATCATGCATATGATCCCCCGGTCGCGTACGATCGCCGATGCCAGGTCCATCGGCCCATTGCTGTTCGCCGCCGCCGTAACGATGACCTTGTCGACGCCCCGCCCATGGGTGAGCGAATTCGTGGCGGCAGCCGCGTTCTCGTCATCCGAACGAATAAACGCCTTCAGGCGCGTTCCCGGCATCGACTTATCGGCAATGTCATAACCGATAACGTCGCAGCCATAGGCGTCGAGTATACGCGCCACCACGTGACCGACCAGCCCAAGGCCGATCACCGCCACCGTCTCACCGGAAACGACCTGCGCCTGATGGATGCCCTCCAGCGCGATCCCGCCCAAGGCACAAAGTGCATACTGCCGGAAATCCTGTACGCCCTCTGGTATTTTCACCGCCAGGTTCTTGCTGACGCGGTTGACCTCCGCATGGTAGGCCTGGCCCACCATCGCCACCATGTCCCCCGGGGAAAACTCGGTCACGCCCCGGCCGCAGGAGATGACTTTCCCCACAGCGGAATAGCCGATGGGCATGGGCTCGTTCAGCCGGTGAAAAGCGCTGTCCAGCGTGGACAACACACCGTCCACGGCCATCTTGTCCAGCACCTGCTTTGCCTGATCAGGGCGCTCCTTGACCTTTTGGAGCAGATTCTTCCCGCCAAAGGACGCCAGCGTCCGCTCCGTACCTGCGCTCACGACGGAATATTTCGTCTCTACGATCAGGCAGCCGTCTTTATCTGTCGGCGCAGGCGTTTCGATGGTCTCCACGCTTCCGTCATTTACTTTCAAAAAAAGCTGCTTCATCTTTTGTGATTCCTTTCTATACGAAGCCTGCCGGACCTGATTCATATCTTACATATCGTATCCGCGATGCGCTCGCAGGCGTGGCCGTCGCCATAGGGATTCGCTGCGTGAGCCATGGCATCGTATGCGGCCTTAT
>CANPXZ010000007.1 GCA_947587485.1 uncultured Oscillospiraceae bacterium
CTGCGGGAGGAGATCCGCCGGGGCGTGCAGACCATCCAGTATCAGGTGGTGACGCTGCTGACCACCAACGGACAGGCCCCCTTCGTGACGGTGTTCATGTACCTGAACGAGGCCAAGAGCGAGCAGGAGAAGAAGGACCTGGCCATCATCATCGAGGAGACCCTGCTGCAGCGCCACGAGGGCGTGAAGAACGAGCAGGGCATCTGGGTGACCCCCGCGTTCCCCAAGCTGATCTACGTCTTGGAAGAGGACAACGTGGAGGAGGGCACGCCCTACTGGTACCTGACCAAGCTGGCCGCCCGGTGCACCGCCAAGCGGATGGTGCCCGACTACATCTCCGAGAAGAAGATGCTGGAGCTGAAGGGCGACGTGTACACCTGCATGGGCTGCCGCTCCTTCCTGACCCCGGACCGGTTCACGGACGCCGGCATCGGAAACATCGCCAACGCCGGCAACTACGAGCCGGGCAAGCACAAGTACTACGGCCGCTTCAACCAGGGCGTGGTCACCATCAACCTGCCGGACGTGGCGCTTTCCTCCGGCGGCAATCTGGACAAGTTCTGGAAGATCTTCGACGAGCGGCTGGAGCTGTGCCACCGGGCCCTGCGCTGCCGCCACGAGCGGCTGAAGGGCACCCTCTCCGACGCGGCCCCCATCCTGTGGCAGTACGGCGCTCTGGCCCGTCTGCAGAAGGGCGAGCCCATCGACAAGCTGCTCTATAACGGCTATTCCACCATCTCCCTGGGCTACGCGGGCCTTTACGAGTGCGTCAAATACATGACCGGCAAGAGCCACACCGACCCCTCCGCCACGCCCTTTGCCCTGGACATCATGCAGAAGATGAACGACAAGTGCAAGGAGTGGAAGCTGGCGGAGAACATCGACTACTCCCTGTACGGCACGCCCCTGGAGAGCACCACCTACAAGTTCGCCAAGTGCCTGCAAAAGCGCTTCGGCGTCATCGAGGGCATCACCGACAAGGGCTATATCACCAATTCCTACCACGTGCACGTGACGGAGGAGATCGACGCCTTCACCAAGCTCAAGTTCGAGGCCCAGTTCCAGCATCTGTCTCCCGGCGGCGCCATCAGCTACGTGGAGGTGCCGGACATGCAGAACAACCTGGAGGCTGTGCTGCAGGTGATGAAGTTCATCTACGACAACATCATCTACGCCGAGCTGAACACCAAGAGCGACTACTGCCAGGTCTGCGGCTGGGACGGCGAGATCGAGATCGTGGAGGACGACGGCAAGCTCATCTGGCGCTGCCCCCGCTGTGGCAACACCAACCAGGACAAGATGAACGTGGCCCGCCGGACCTGCGGCTACATCGGCACCCAGTTCTGGAACCAGGGCCGCACCCAGGAGATCAAGGACCGGGTCCTGCATCTGTAAGAGATGAATTACGGCCAGATCAAAAACTGTGATATCGCCAACGGCGTAGGCGTGCGGGTGACGCTGTTCGTGTCGGGCTGCACCAACCGGTGTCCCGGATGCTTTCAGCCGGAGACATGGGATTTTGACTACGGCGAGCCCTTCACCCTCAAGACGGAGGGGCGTATCCTGGGACTGCTGGCGCCGGACTATATCAACGGCCTGACGCTGCTGGGGGGCGACCCCTTCGAGCCGGCCAATCAGCGGGCGCTGGTACCGTTCCTGCGGCGGGTCAAGGCCCTGTATCCCAATAAGACCGTCTGGGCCTTTACCGGATATGTCTACGACGATCTGCTGCGCATCGGCAGGCCGCCCCGCTGCGAGGTGACGGACGAGATGCTGGGCATGATCGACGTGCTGGTGGACGGACCCTTTGTGGAGCGTCTGAAGGACATCAGTCTGCGTTTTCGGGGCTCGTCCAACCAACGGCTCATCGACATGAACAAGACCCGTGAGGCGGGCAAGATCGTCCTCTGGGACGATGGGATGGCAAAATAAAACGCGCCGGCCCTTCCAGATGTGGGAGGGCCGGTTTTACCAGGGGAGATACACATGGAGAAGAACGTATACGAGAGGGAATTTTCCGTCCAGTCCAGCCAGGTGGACGCCCAGGGCTTCATGTCCGTGCCGGGGATATTCGACCTGTTCATGGACATGGCCTCGTCCCACGCGGAGGAGCTGGACGTGGGCTTTGACGCCATGCATGAGCGCCGGGCCTACTGGGTGGCGGTGCGGACCCGGGTGCGCTTCGCGGGGCGGAGGCCCCGTCTGATGGAGCGCGTCACGGCCCGGACCTGGCCGGGAAAGCCGGCGGCGGTGAAGTGCGACCGGTTTTACACCGTCTCCCGGGGCGATACCGTCCTGGTGGAGGGCCGGACCGAGTGGGTGGGCCAGAACATCGACACCGGCCGGGTGATGAAGGTGGGGGACTACGGCTATCCTCTCGCCATGGAGCACCGGACGGAGCGGGTGTGCGACACGCCCTTCACCCGGTTCCGGGAGCAGCCGGACCCGGCGAACCTGTGCCTGACCTACACGGTGGGCTCCAGGGACATCGACCTGGGCCGGCACATGAACAACGTGGCCTATATCCGCATGCTCCTGGGCACGTTCACCGTGGCGGAGCTGGAGGAGATGGACATCGCCGAAGCGGAGGTATCCTATTCCATGGCCTGCCGGGAGGGGGAGACGCTCGCCGTCTACCGCCGGCGGGATGAGGAGGGCTGGCATTTTCTCGTCCAAAAGCCGGACGGCACCGCCGCCGTGCAGATGGCCATAAGGGTAAAATGAAACCCGACGCCCCGGAGCGGTCCTGACCGCTCCGGGGCTTGTCATATGCTTTGGTCACGTGCCGCTCGCGCCGTAGTTGGCCAGGACGCGGGCGCTGGGATCGTTCACGTCGCAGCCGGCCCAGGACTTGTTGGGCATCCAGAAGTCCTTGATCATGGGGGCCTGGCCGGGGTAGTATTTCTCAAAGATCTCCCGGTAGAGCAGGCTCTCCTTGGTGAAGGGCCGGGCGAAGTCGTAGGCCATGCGGCGCTTTTCAAATTCCTCGTCCGTGTACTTCGTCTCGGCGTATTCCTTCAGGTCGTCCACCATGGAGTGGCCCACCGCATCGGAGAAGGCCGCCTTCTGCCGCCAGAGGATGGAGTCGGGGAGGATGTGGTCCTTTTCAAAGGCGTGGCGGAGCAGGTACTTGCCCATGTTGTAGCTGTTCACCTTCAACTTCGGGTCGATGCTCATGACGTACCGGACGAATTCCAGGTCCCCGAAGGGCACCCGGGCCTCCAGGGAGTTGGCGGAGATGCACCGGTCGGCCCGGAGCACGTCGTACATGTAAAGCTCATCCACCCGCTTTTTTGCCTCCCGCTGGAAGGCCTCGGGGGAGGGGGCGAAGTCGGTGTACTTATAGCCGAACAGCTCGTCGGATATCTCGCCGGTCAGCAGCACCCGCACGTCGGAGGTGTCGTGGATGGCCTTGCAGCACAGGTACATGCCCATGCTGGCCCGGATGGTGGTGATGTCCCAGGTGCCCAGCATGGCGATCACTTCCTCCAGGGTGTCCAGCACCTGCTGGCGGGTCATGTACACCTCCGTGTGGTCTGCGCCGATGTAGTCCGCCACCTGCCGGGCGTACTTGAGGTCGATGGCGTCTTTATCCATGCCGATGGCGAAGGAGCGGATGTGCTTGCCCAGGATGCGGGCGGAGATGGCGCACACCAGGCTGGAGTCCAGGCCCCCGGACAGGAGAAAGCCCAAGGGCGCGTCCGCGTCCAGGCGCTTGTCCACGCCCAGGATCAGCTTTTCCCGGATGCTGCGGCAGACGGTCTCCAGGTCGTCGTCCACATAGCGGTCTACGGATATCACGTCGGCGTAGCGGACGAATTTCCCGTCGGCGTAATAGTGGCCGGGCGGGAAGGGAACGATCTCGCGGCACAGCCCCACCAGGTTTTTCGCCTCGCTGGCAAAGACCATGCTGCCGTCGTCCAGACAGCCGTAAAAAAGCGGCCGGATGCCGATGGGGTCCCGGGCGGCGACGAACCGGTCCTTTTTGCTGTCGTAGATGATCATGGCGAATTCCGCGTCCAGCATTTTAAACATCTCCAGCCCGTATTTCCGGTACATGGGCAGGATGATCTCGCAGTCGGATTCGCTCTGGAAGGTATAGTCTTTGGCAAGCTCCGCCTTCAATGGCCGGAACAGGTACAGTTCCCCGTTGCACACCGCCATGTCCCCGTCCAGGTGGAACGGCTGCATCCCGTTGGGATGCAATCCCATGATGGCCAGCCGATGGAAGCACAGCCAGCCGCCGCCGGCCTCCTCCACCCGGGTCATATCCGGGCCCCGGAAGCAGGTCCGGTCAAAGTATGGCCGCAGCTGGTCGCGCGTCAGCGTCCGTTTGGTAAATCCCATGATCCCACACATAATCGTTTTCCCCCTGATGCAAAAAAGAGCAGCGGCGATCGTAAGAACGCCGTTGCTCTTGTGGGCATTATAGGCTCCCGGGGGAGGAATGTCAAGAATTTTTTGTCTCCGGCGCCTCCGCGGCGGGGTGGAAGTATTTCTGGTAGTTCTCCCGGAACATCTTCCGGTAGGTCTCGTTGTCGGAGTGGTGCAGGTCGTGCAGGTACTGGTGCTCCTGGCCGGTGATGGCGCTGTCCGCCTGGCTGAGGATGTACACGGCCAGGTCGGAGCACTGGTCGGATACCCGCTCCAGGCTCTGGAGGATGTTCTGGTACTGGATGCCGGTGTACACGTCGCAAATGCCCTTCGTCATCCGGTCCACATGCCGGGCCTTCATGGCCTCGATCAGGTCGTCGATGACCTCCTCCAGGGGCTCCACGGCCCTGGCGCTGGAGATATCGTTCTCTTTGAAGGTGTTGACGGAGAGCCGCAGGATGTCCGTGACGGCGCTGATGGTGTTTTGCAGGTCAACCTGGGCCTGTTCGGAGATGGACTTGCCGCTCTCGCGCATGTGCTGGCTGTCGTGCTCGATGTCTACGGCCAGGTCGCCGATGCGCTCAAAGCAGGACAGCGCCTTCATCAGGTAGCTCTGGGTCCGGTTGTCGGAAGCGAGGGTGATATGGGAGGAGAGGTTGACAAGATACTGGTTGGTGGCGTCTGCCATCCTGTCCAGAAGGGCCTCCCGGCGGGAGATGCGCTCGGTCTGCTTGGGATCGAACTCAAAAAGCTGCCCGGTGGCGATGAGGTAATTGTCCAGGGCCACGTCGGCCATGTGGCCGATCAGGTGGGATGCCTGGTCCAGGGCGATGCGGGGGTTGGTGACCAGGTGGCTGTCCAGTTCCCGCAGGTTCTCCACGATGTCCAGGTACTCCGGCGGGGCGGGCTTGTCCGGCACCAGCTTTTCGGCCAGCCTGGCAAAGACCCCGGACAGGGGCAGGAACAGCACCGCCGGGATGAGCCGGAACAGGCCGTGGACGTTGGCCACGCCGCCGGAATCCAGCGTGGCGTACCACAGCCCGTCGCCCACGACGCCGGTGCCGCGCAGGACCGCCAGCGCCACGGTGAGCAGAAGCGCCGCGCAGATGTTGTAGATCACATGGACCGTGACGGTGCGGATCTGCTCGGGCTTGGCCCCGATGCGGCAAACAAGAAAGGTGGTCAGGCAGTCGCCGATGTTGACGCCGATGATGACGCCCACGATGCCGCTCAGGTGCACGCCCACGGAGCTTGCGAAGGTCTGCAAAATGCCGATGACGGCGGAGGAGCTCTGGATGACGCCGGTCACCGCCGTACCGGCCAAAAAGCCCAGGAAGTGGCTGCCCTCAAAGGCGGTCAGAAGGCCGCTCAGCGCGTCGCCGAAGCTGCTCACCGCGTCGCTCATGAAGATGAGCCCCATGAACAGCACCCCGAAGCCGATGGCGATGGTGCCCACGTTTTGGGCGGAGCTGCCGTGGATGAACATCAGCAGTACGATGCCGACGATCAGGGCGATGGGGGCCAGATTCTCCGCGTTGAACAGGTACAGCAGACTGGAGGAGCCGGCCTGCAGGTCCATCAGGCGGATGATCTGGGCGGTGATGGCGGTGCCCACGTTGGCGCCCAGGACGATGCCGATGGACTGGCGGAAGGTGAGGAAGCCCGCGCCCACCAGGCCCACGGTCAGCACGATGGTGGCGGTGGAGCTCTGGATCATGCAGGTGACCAGCGTGCCCAGCAGAAAGCCCAAAGCGGGCTTGCTGGTGACCTTGGCCAGAGCCGCCTTCATGGCGCTGCCGGAGCAGCTTTTCAGCCCGTCGCCCATGACGCGCATGCCGTACAGGAACATGGCCAGGCCGCCCAGCAGAGCGATGATCTTATAGAACGTATCCATTGTTTTTTCTCCGGTGCAGTATCGAATAGGATCGAAATCAAAATCGCGCCTTTTCCCTTAATTGTATACTACACTATGAATTTTCCCCATACAAGTTAAAAATAAATGTCATTTGGTAACGCATTTGTCGAAAATGCGCCTGGCTCGTTGACTTTGGATTTTCCTTCATGATAGAATGAAAAATAATAAATCACACGGGCTGCCCGTTTTTTGCAAGGAGGACTCCCATGGCCTTTTATTACAACGAACCGTCCCACACCTTCAGCGAGTATCTGCTCATTCCCGGATACACCTCGGAGCAATGCGTGCCGGACAACATCAGCCTGAAAACGCCCCTGGTGAAGTACAAAAAGGGCGAGGCCCCGGCCATCACCCTGAGCATCCCCATGGTGAGCGCCATCATGCAGTCCGTGTCCAACGACACCCTGGCCATCGCTCTGGCCCGGGAGGGGGGACTTTCGTTCATCTATGGCTCCCAGTCCGTGGAGGACGAGGCCGCCATGGTGGCCCGGGTGAAGAACTACAAGTCCGGCTTCGTGGTCAGCGCCTCCAACGTGACGCCGGACGCCACGCTGGGCGATATCCTGGCCCTGAAGGCGAAAAACGGCTTCTCCACCGTGGCCGTCACCGAGGACGGCACCGCCAACGGCAAGCTCCTGGGCATCGTCACCAGCCGTGACTACCGTGTCAGCCGCATGACCACGGACATCCCGGTGCGGGATTTCATGACCCCCCTGGAAAAGCTGGTCACCGCCCCCAACGGCACCAGCCTCAAGGAGGCCAACGACATCATCTGGGACCACAAGCTCAACTCCCTTCCCATCGTGTCCGACGACGGCCGGCTGGAGTACTTCGTGTTCCGCAAGGACTATGCCAGCCACAAGGAAAACCCGGACGAGCTGCTGGACGATCAGAAGCGCCTTCTGGTGGGCGCGGGCATCAACTCCCGGGACTATGCCGTGCGGGTGCCGGCCCTGGTGGAGGCGGGCGCGGACGCGCTTTGCATCGACTCCTCCGAGGGCCACTCCATCTGGCAGAAGAGGACCATCGAATGGATCCGGGAGCGTTACGGCGACAGCGTGAAGGTGGGCGCGGGCAACGTGGTGGACCGTGAGGGCTTCCGGTTCCTGGCGGAGGCCGGGGCGGACTTTGTGAAGGTCGGCATCGGCGGCGGCTCCATCTGCATCACCAGGGAGACCAAGGGCATCGGCCGGGGCCAGGCCACGGCGGTCATCGAGGTGGCGGCGGCCCGGGACGAGTATTTCAAGGAGACCGGCGTGTACGTGCCCATCTGCTCCGACGGCGGCATCGTCCACGACCACCACATCACCCTGGCCCTGGCCATGGGCGCGGACTTTGTGATGCTGGGCCGGTACTTCGCCCGCTTCGACGAGAGTCCTACCCCCAAGCTGAACATCAACGGCACCTATGTGAAGGAATACTGGGGCGAGGGCTCCAACCGGGCCCGGAACTGGCAGCGGTACGATCTGGGCGGCAGCGAGGGCCTGAGCTTCGAGGAGGGCGTGGACAGCTACGTCACCTATGCCGGCGGTCTGCATGAGAACGTGCAAAAGACCCTTTATAAGGTCAAGTCCACCATGTGCAACTGCGGCGTCACCGACATCCCCTCTCTGCAGCGGGACGCCCGGCTCACCCTGGTCAGCGAGACCAGCATCGTGGAGGGCGGCTATCACGACGTGACGCTGCGCACCACCAGCTCCATCAAGTAACAAAAGACCCACACATTACCAAGGAGGAAAGCTATGACCGATATCGAGATCGCCCAGGCCTGTAAAATGGAGCCCATCGGCCGCATCGCGGAGCGGGCCGGCGTGGATGAGAAGTATCTGGAGCCCTACGGCAAGTACAAAGCGAAGGTGGACTACGCTCTGCTGGACGAGAGCTCCCGGCCCGACGGGAAGCTGATCCTGGTCACGGCCATCACCCCCACCCCTGCGGGCGAGGGGAAGACCACCACCAGCATCGGCCTGGCGGACGGCATGCGGCGCATCGGCAAGAACGTGATGCTGGCCCTGCGGGAGCCCTCCCTGGGCCCCGTGTTCGGCGCGAAGGGCGGGGCGGCCGGCGGCGGCTACGCCCAGGTGGTGCCCATGGAGGACATCAATCTGCACTTCACCGGCGACTTCCACGCCATCGGCGCGGCCAACAACCTCTTGGCCGCTATGCTGGACAACCACATCTACCAGGGCAACGCCCTGGGCATCGACCCCAAGACCGTCACCTGGAAGCGCTGCGTGGACATGAACGACCGGCAGCTGCGCCATGTGATCGACGGCATCGGCGGCAAGGTCAACGGCGTGCCCCGGGAGGACGGCTATGACATCACCGTGGCCACGGAGATCATGGCGGTGTTCTGCCTGGCCAGTTCCATCCACGACCTCAAAGAGCGCCTGGGCCGCATCGTGGTGGCCTATACCTACGACGGCGCGCCCGTGACCGCCAAGGACCTGAAGGCGGTGGGCGCCATGGCGGCCCTTTTGAAGGACGCTTTGAAGCCCAACCTGGTCCAGACCCTGGAGGGGACCCCGGCCTTCGTCCACGGCGGGCCTTTCGCCAACATCGCCCACGGCTGCAACAGCGTGCTGGCCACCCGCATGGCCATGCATCTGGCGGACTACACCGTCACGGAGGCCGGCTTCGGCGCGGACCTGGGGGCGGAGAAGTTCCTGGACATCAAGTGCCGCTACGCGGGCCTCACCCCCTCGGCGGTGGTGGTGGTCGCCACCATCCGGGCCCTCAAGATGCACGGGGGCCTTGCCAAGACCGAGCTTGGCCGCGAGGACCTGGCGGCCCTGGAGAAGGGCATGCCGAACCTGCTGCGGCACGTGTCGAATATCAAAAACGTCTACGGTCTGCCCTGTGTGGTGGCGGTGAACCGCTTCCCCACGGACACGGACGCGGAGGTGGCGCAGGTCATCGAAAGCTGCGGCAGGCTGGGCGTCAAAGCCGTGCTGGGCGACTTCTGGGCCAAGGGCGGCGCCGGCGCCACGGACCTGGCCGGGGAAGTGGTGCGCCTGTGCGCGGAGGAGGAGCCCCATTTCCGCTTCAGCTATGAGCTGGACGCGCCTCTGGACAAGAAGATCGAGGCGGTGGTGCAAAAGGTCTACGGCGGCGAGGGCGTGTCCATCCTGCCGGCGGCCCAAAAGCAGATCGCGAGGCTCACGGAGCTGGGCTTCGGGGGCCTGCCCGTGTGCATTGCCAAGACACAGTACAGCTTTTCTGACGACCCGGCCAAGCTTGGCGCGCCGGAGGGCTTCACCGTCACGGTGAAGGAGGTCAAGGTCTCCGCCGGCGCGGGCTTCGTGGTGGTGCTCACCGGCGACATCATGACCATGCCCGGCCTGCCCAGGGTGCCCGCCGCAGAGAAGATCGACGTGGATGACAGGGGCGTCATCTCCGGACTGTTCTGAGACATGGAAGAAAAAGGAAAACTGATCGTGCTGGAGGGCGTGGACGGCAGCGGCAAGGCCACCCAGACAAAGCTGTTGTACGAGGCCCTCATGAGCCGGGGCGTATCCGTCCGGCAGGTGTCCTTCCCGGACTACGGGAGCGATTCCTCGGCTCTGGTGAAGATGTACCTGCGGGGGGACTTCGGCAAGGAGCCGGGGGACGTGAACGCCTACGCCGCGTCCAGCTTTTACGCCGTGGACCGCTACGCCAGCTTTAAAAGGGACTGGGAGGCGTTCTACCGCTCCGGCGGCGTGGTGGTTGCGGACCGTTACACCACCTCCAACGCCGTGCACCAGTGCTCCAAGCTGCCGGAAGGGGAGTGGCCGGGTTTTCTGGACTGGCTGTTCCGGTTTGAGTATGAGCTTTTGGGCATCCCCGCGCCGGATCAGGTGATTTTTTTACAGACGGAGGCCGCCGTGACGGAAAAGCTGCTCTTAAAGCGCTATCACGGCGACGAGAGCCGGGAGGACATCCACGAGGCGGACCGGGCCTATATGGCCCGTTCCCGGAAAGCGGCGGAATACTGCGCGGAGAAGCTGGGCTGGACCACTGTCCACTGCACCCGGGACGGTGCCATGCGCACCATAGAGGACATCCACGCCGAGGTGCTGGATAAACTGGATATTTGAGCAAAAAAGAAAGACCCGCGCCGCGGGCCTTTCTTTTTTGCGCGAAAAAACTATATCTCAAACTCGCATTGCCAGACGCCGCTGATTGGCAGGGGCTGATCCGCCTTCTTGCTGCCGGTGAACCCGCTGACGGTCAATGTATAGCGGCCGCTGCCCAAACCGTCCAGGGGCAGCGTCATCTCCGCCTTTCCGTCGAGGATCGGGGCCGGTTCTGTGCCGGCGTTCTCGAGGACCACGTTCCCGGACATGTCCGCGATCCGGCAGCCGCCGAACCTGAGCTGTTCGCACTCGCTGTAGGGGGGCTTGTCGGGAAAAAGCATCGTTACCGTGACATGCAGCCGGTCTCCGTCCACAGACGCGCTCAGCGTCAGCTCGTCCGTGGCCTGCTCATAGACCGCCCCCACCACGGTGCCGTCCGCCCGGATCACGTCCTTAAAATATCCGGCCGCCGCTGCCGCCGCGCCGATGGCGGATAGGCAGAGGACAACGGCCAGGGCCGCCGCGATCAACGCCGATCTTCTGACAGGCGTTCTTTTTGTTGTGTTCACAGTTGGGCTCTCCTTGTTGGCGCAGCCGGCCACGATCCGCGCTTTCATTTGCTCCGGCATTTCCAGCTTTCCGAGCGTTTCCCGCAATCTTTCGGTGTCCATATCACAGATACTCCTTCCTGTATTTTTCATCCAGCAGTTTTCTGCCCTTTTGCAGCCGCATCTTCACCGCCGAGGGCGACCGGCCGATGATGCGGGCGATGTCCTGGACGCGGTACTCTTCCACATAGTAGAGCACCAGCACAAGACGGTATTTTTCCGGCAGGGACATGAGCGCGTCCAGTATCCCGCTGTCCGTCTCATCCAGAGAGGCGTCCTCCAAGCACGTCAGGCTGAGCTGCGGGTGTCTCCGTCTTGCCCGGAGCATGTCGCGGCACTCGTTTTTCGCGACGGTGATGAGCCACGCCCTTTGGTGCGCGGGTCCTTCAAAGGACGGCGCTTTTTGCAGATACTTCATGACGGTCTCCTGCACCGCGTCCTCCGCGTCCGCCTCGCTGCCCAACATGACAAGACACAGCCGGAACAGCGCGTCGCCATATAGCCGTACGACCGTCTCCGCGTCGTCTGCCCGCCGCGCGGGTTTTTCCATACCAACGTCCTCCTTTCACCCTATACACGTCCGAAGGCGCGCTTCGGTCAATTTTATCATAAAAAAATGAACCGGGGACCGTCAGCTCTGACAGTCCCCGTATTTGCCTATGTCATCACCAATCAAATCGCCGCCCTACGGGCGGCAACATTGTTATCAGGGCTCCCAGCGCAAACCAGCGCAGCGTTTGCGATGGGAAAAAGGAGGGGCAGCGGAACGGACAAGCTTTGGCGCTTGCCGCCGGAGCGAGGGATGTGGAGCTTGTCCCGACGCCGGGCCCCCACGCGGCACGCCTGTCGCGTGGGGAAAAGGAAGAATGGCTCTGACCGATGGAAGGGACCCACTTGTGGGGACCTGACATCTTCAGAGCCATTCTGACTTGGTGGACGATACAAGACTCGAACTTGTGACCTCCCGCACGTCAAGCGGATGCGCTACCAGCTGCGCCAATCGTCCGTTCAGTGTGTGATATTCTATCCCAAAAGTTCGTATCTGTCAAGAGCTTTGTTCGCAAAAATGCTAATATGTCTGCCGCTTGCCCTCCACGGACAGCTCGATGATCTCCAGACCCTGGCGCATGGCGTAGAGCATGGTGCTGCGGGTGCCGCCGGGCTCGCCGTTGTACACGGCCACCAGCACCCGGGACGCGTCCACCATATAGCGGTTGCGGTCCATCATGCAGGTGGGCGTATAGGCGCTGTGCAGGACCGTGACCGTGTCGCACGCCTCCGCCAGGCGGAAATACCGGCGCTGCCAATAGGCGCTCCAGCGCTTTTCCTGCCCCTGGAAGGGGACGGCGGCCTCCAGCGTCACGTCCGGGTGTTCCTCCCGCAGAGCGGCAACCGCCTCGCCGAAATACATATCCGCGCCGGTGGCCATGCCGCAGATGAAATGGCGAAAGCCCCCGGCGTACAGGCTGGCCAGCACGTCTGCCAGGACGGCCTTCAGCCGCACGCAGCCCGGGTCGCCGTCATCGTTCCGCCAGGGGAGCTTCTCGGCTCTGTGGCCGGTAAAGCAGCAAGTTTTCTCTCGTTCCATGGGCTCATTATGGCATAAGCCGCCGTCCGGCGCAACAAAAAATTTTTTGGCAGCCATGAAATTTCCGCGGAAATATAGGCATAATAGTGCTGTTACAATACTATATGACGGAGGCAAAAAGATGAAGACCATCTTGACGATCATACTCGCGGCTGTGCTGCTGCTGTCCATGCTGGGCGGCTGTGCCAAGGACATGAGCGGCGAGACGAGACCCTCGGCAACTCCGACTGCCACGGTCCGGCCCACGGCCACCGGCAGGCCCACCGCGACAGCTAAGCCCAGCGCGGAGCCCACGCCCGCATCCACCGACACCACCGCCGACGGCATCATCGACGAGGGCAGGGACGCCGTGGACGGCGTAGTCGGCGCGGGCGAGGACGCGGTGAACGATATCATGGACGCGGGCGAGGACATGCTTGACGACGTGACCGGCCGCAATCAGACCAACACCAGCGGAAACGGCACCAACAACGACAGCACCAGCGCCAGCAAGCCCACTGCAACGCCCAAGTCCGCCGCCAGCGACTGAACATTGCGCATGGAAAAGCGGTCCGGAGCCTCCGGACCGCTTTCAGACTGCTAAAGAACGATGAATGGGAGCGAAGCCCGGTCAGGGCGAGCCGCGCGGCATTCCCGCGCGTGAAGTCAAAATCCGCTGTGCGACAGGATTTTGACTTCCTGCGAGGGGGAATTCACTTCCCCCTCGCAGTTTAAATCTGAGTTGTCAAAAAACTTGTTTTTTGACAATCGAAAAGCGGTCCGGAGCCTCCGGACCGCTTTGACGTTACATGGTTTCCTTTGGGAGAAGGCCGTGCCGGACCAGGACCTGGGCCAGGGCGGCCCTGTTGGCCTCGCCCATGGGGACCAGGGGCAGGCGCATCCCGTCCCCGCACAGACCCATCATGGCCATGGCGGTCTTGACCGGGATAGGATTCACCTCCCGGAACAGGACGGAGAACAGGTCCATGTACGCCCGGTTGAGGGAGGCTGCGGCGGCGTAGTCCCCGGCCAGGCACAGGGCGCAGAGCTTGCTGACCACGCCGGGGACGATGTTGGAGGCTACGGAGACGACGCCCTTGGCGCCCAGGGCCATCATGGCCACGGTGTCGCTGTCGTTGCCGCTGTAGAAGTTCAGCCCGCCGTCGCACAGGGCCACGGTCTTGGCGAACTCTCCGATGTTCCCGGAGGCCTCCTTGACGGCGTTGATGTTGGGGTGTCCGGCCAGGATCGCGTATGTTTCCGGGGCGATGCCCACGCCGGTGCGGCTGGGCACGTTGTAGAGGATGATGGGCAGGGCCGTCCGGTCCGCCACGTAGGTGAAGTGCTTCACCAGCCCCGCCTGGGTGGTCTTGTTATAGTAGGGCGTGACCATCAGAAGCCCGTCCGCGCCGGCCTGCTCGGCCCGCTTGGCCATATCCAGGGCGGCGGCGGTGTCGTTGGAGCCGATGCCGGCCACGATCTTCATCCGGCCGGCGCTCTTTTCCGCCGCGAAGCGAAACATTGCCTCGTGCTCCTCCGGGGTGAGGGTGGCGCCCTCGCCGGTGGTGCCGCATACGACCAGGGCGGCGGTGCCCCCGGCGGCCTGTGCCTCGATGAGGCGGGCAAAGGCGGCAAAGTCTATGGTGCCTTCCGACAGCGGCGTCACGATGGCGGTGCCGGAGCCGGTGAATACAGGCGTTTTCAAGAGAATTCCTCCTAATGGAAGATGCCGCGGGCGATCGGCCCACGGCATCTTTTGCTTGAAATTTCAGGAGGTCAGCGGTCCAGCCAGCCCTCCGCGCACAGCAGCTCCGCCAGCAGCACGCCGCCGCCGGCAGCGCCCCGCAGGGTATTGTGGCTCAGGCACACGAACTTGTAGTCGTACTGGGTGTCGGGCCGCAGACGGCCGATGCTCACGGCCATGCCGCCCTCCAGGTTCCGGTCCAACTTGGTCTGGGGCCGGTTGTCCTCCTCAAAGTAGTGGAGGAACTGCTTGGGGGCGGAGGGGAGCGCCAGGGCCTGGGGCTTGCCGGAGAAGGCGGCCCACCGGGCCAGGATCTCTTCCCTGGAGGGCTTTTTCGCGAAGCTGGCGAATACGGCGGCCATGTGGCCGTTGCTGGCGGGGACCCGCAGGCACTGGGCGGTGATGGACGGGGCGGCGGCGCTGACGATCTGCCCGTTCTCCACGTGGCCCCAGAGCTTCATGGGCTCCTGCTCGCTCTTTTCCTCCTCGCCGCCGATGTAGGGGATCACGTTGTCCACCATCTCCGGCCAGGTCTCAAAGGTCTTGCCGGCGCCGGAAATGGCCTGGTAGGTGCACACCAGCACCTTCTCCAGCCCGAACTCGTCCTTCAGCGGGTGCAGCGCGGGCACATAGCTCTGCAAAGAGCAGTTGCTCTTGACGGCGATGAAGCCCCGCTTGGTCCCCAGGCGCTTTCTCTGGGAGGGGATCACGTCCAGGTGCTCCGGGTTGATCTCCGGCACCACCATGGGCACGTCCGGCGTCCAGCGGTGGGCGCTGTTGTTGGAGACCACCGGGCACTCCAGCTTGGCGTAGCCCTCCTCCAGGGCACGGATCTCGTCGGTCTTCATATCCACGGCGGAGAACACCAGGTCCACCTCCGAGGCGATGGCGGCCATGTCGTCCACGGCGCTCTTCACCACGATGCCCTTGGCCTTCTCCGGCATGGGCGCCTCCAGGGCCCAGCGCGCGCCGGCGGCCTGCTCGTAAGTCTTCCCGGCGCTGCGGCCGCTGGCCGCGATCGTGGTCAGCTCGAACCAGGGATGCTCCGCCAGCAGGGAGATGAAGCGCTGTCCCACCATACCGGTGCCGCCGATGACGCCAACTTTCAGCTTTTCCATTTTTTGACCTCCTGAAACAGTATATGCAACCGTGAAAAGTGTGTGAAGGTTACATAATCATTGACATTTTGCCTGTTTCTGTTTATAGTGTAGCCTGTAAAGTATAGCACTAGTGCGCTTTTCCGTCAACAGACAGACGGGCCTGACGGGGGGAGGAGCATCATGTTTTTTTCACGGCGGATACGGCGTTTCATCGCGGCCGGCATGCTTGTGCTCATGGCGGCGGCATGTCTGCCGACTGCGCCGGCGGAGGCCGCCGGCTTTGCCGACGTGTCGAGCTCCAGCTGGTATTATGACGCGGTGAACTATGTGGTAGGGCAGGGGCTTTTCAAGGGCACCGGCGACACGGCCTTTTCGCCCAATGTCAGCATGTCCCGGGCCATGTTCGTCACGGTCTTGGGCCGGTATGCCGGCGTCGACGCCTCGTCCTGGACGGACGGGGGCTTTTCCGACGTGCCCGCCGGGGCCTATTACGCCGGCTACGCGGCCTGGGCCAAGGCCAAGGGGATCGTATCCGGCACGGGCGGCGGCCAGTTCAGCCCCAACGCCGACATCACCCGGGAGCAGATGTGCGCCATGCTGAACCGCTTCGCCTCGGCGCTGGGCCTGTCCCTGAGCCAGACCGGGAGCGCGTCCTCCTTCCCCGACAGCGGGCAGATCAGCTCTTGGGCCAAGGCCGATATGGACGCCATGCAGCGCTGCGGCGTGCTCAAGGGCAACGCCAACGGCCTTCTCAATCCCCTGGGCTCCGCCACCCGTGCGGAGGCGGCCACCATGCTCATGCGCTTTGCCGGCGCGTGCGGCGGGGCATCTTCCTCCGGCGGCGGGGCGTCCCCCGCGCCGGAACAGTCACCCGTACCGGAGCAGTCGCCCGTGCCGGAGCCCTCTCCGCTGGACCCGGCGGCCATTCCGGATACGCCCGCCGCGCGCCCCGGCGGCACGGTGGCCGTCAAGGCCGGCGTGATCCGGGTGGGCGTGCTGGCGCGGACGAAGAATATCGACACCAGCGTGGCGTCCGTGTCCCTGCGGTGCGAGAACGGGACGGGCTTTGAGTACGGCACCATGTCCGGCCGGCAGTTCGTCTCCGGCGGGTCCGTGACCGATACGACCGTCAATATCACTGCGGACGGCTCCGTCTTCACGGTCTCCGACTCCATGGGCAACGTGATATGCACGCCCTCCGGAAACCTGGCCATCCACCCGGTCAGCGGCGGCAAGGCCGTCACCCGCGTCAACGAGGGATACAAATACTTCGGCGACTTCGAGCTGCTTCAGGCCTCCGGCAAGCCCGGATACATAACGGTCGTGAACTATGTGGGCGTGGAGGACTATGTGAAGGGCGTGCTGCCCTTTGAGTTCTCCAACGGCTGGCCCGCCGAGGCGATGAAAGCGGCGGCCATCGTCTGCCGGAGCTTTGCCATGAGCTACGACTGGGGCATCTACGGGGCCTATGGCATGGACATCGTCACCGGCAGCGGGACACAGCTCTATTACGGCCGGTCCAAGAGCTATGACGAGGGCTGGTTCTCCGCCTCGGACGCGGCGGTGGACGCCACCAGCGGGCAGTACCTGACCTACAACGGCAGCATCTGCGTGGCCAGCTTCTCCGCCTGCGACGGGGGCCAGACCCTGAGCGCGTCGCAGGTGTACGGTACCAACTATCCCTATCTGACCGGCAAGGCCGACCCCTACGAGCAGGCGGCGAAAAACGAGATCAGCGGCTATGACAGCCTGGTCTCCGCCAGCCACCGGGTGGGGATGAGCGCCTGGGGCGCCTACGCCATGGCCAAATATTACAACAAGAGCTGCGATGCCATCCTTGGGTTCTACTACACCGGGACGAGCATCCAGAGCGGAGGCTGAGTTGAAGACATCCGATTTCATGTACGATCTGCCGGAGCGGCTGATCGCCCAAACGCCCCTGGAGCGCCGGGACGGGTCAAGGCTTCTGGTGCTGGATAAGGTCACCGGCGAGATGGAGCACCGCCATTTTTACGACCTGCCGGACTATCTGCGGCCCGGGGACTGCATGGTGCTGAACGACTCCCGGGTGATCCCGGCCCGGCTTATCGGAACGAGAGCCACCGGCGGCGCGGCGGAGGTGGTGCTGCTGCGGGACCTGGGCGGCGGGCGCTGGGAGTGCCTGACCAGGCCGGGGAAGAAGATGCGCCCCGGCGCGGCGGTCTCCTTTGGGGACGGGGAGCTGACCGGGGAAGTGGAGGAAGTTCTGCCGGACGGCAACCGGATCATCCGCTTTGCCTATCAGGGCATCTTTCTGGAGGTGCTGGAGCGGCTGGGCCGCATGCCCCTGCCGCCCTATATCAAGGAGCAGCTGGACGACCCGGAGCGGTACCAGACCGTCTATTCCGCCCATCCCGGCAGCGCTGCGGCACCCACAGCGGGCCTGCATTTCACGAATGAGCTGCTGGATAAGATCCGGGCCATGGGGGTGGACGTGCGGTTCGTCACGCTCCATGTGGGCCTGGGCACCTTCCGGCCCGTGAAGGCGGAGAACGTGGAGGACCACGACATGCACAGCGAGTTCTGCACCGTCCCGGCGGACACGGCCCAGGCCGTGAACCGGACCAGGGCCGCCGGCGGCCGCGTCGTGGCCGTGGGCACCACCTCCTGCCGGACATTGGAGAGCTTTACGGGAGAGGACGGCGTGCTCCGCCCGGAGAGCGGCTGGACGGACATCTTCATCTATCCCGGTTACCGCTTCAAATGCATCGACGCGCTGGTGACCAACTTCCACCTGCCGGGCTCCACGCTGGTGATGCTGGTGTCCGCCCTGGCGGGGCGGGAGAACATCCTGAACGCCTACGCCGAGGCGGTGCGGCAGGAGTACCGGTTTTTCAGCTTTGGGGACGCCATGTTCATCCATTAAAACACAAACAGCGAGGAAGCTATGTACAGACTTTTGAAGCAGGACGAGGGCCATGCCCGGCGGGGGGAGTTCACCACGCCCCACGGCACGGTGCAGACCCCGGCCTTTATGAACGTGGGCACTGCGGCGGCCATCAAGGGAGGTTTGTCCGCCAAGGACCTGGAGGACATCGGCTGCCAGGTGGAGCTTTCCAACACCTACCATCTGCACGTCCGTCCCGGAGACGAGCTGGTGAAGGCCATGGGCGGGCTGCATAAATTCATGGCCTGGCGGCGTCCCATCCTGACCGACAGCGGGGGCTTTCAGGTCTTCTCTCTGGCTGGACTGCGGAAGATCACGGAGGAGGGCGTGTCTTTCCAGAGCCATGTGGACGGCCGGCGGCTGTTCATCGGCCCGGAGCAGAGCATGCGCATCCAGGCCAATCTGGGCAGCGACGTGGCCATGGCCTTTGACGAGTGCGTGAAGATCCCCTCGCCCCGGGAGTATTTCGAGGCGGCCACAAAGCGCACCTATCGCTGGCTTGTCCGGTGCAAAAAGGCCCTGGCGGAGTATAACGCCGAGCCGGACGCGGTGAACCCGGGCCAGATGCTCTTCGGCATCAACCAGGGCGGCATATACCCGGACCTGCGGGTGGAGCACATGAAGGCCATCGCGGACCTGGACCTGCCGGGCTACGCCATCGGCGGCCTGGCGGTGGGGGAGACCCACCAGGAAATGTATGACACCATCGAGCTGGTGCAGGAGCACATGCCCGCCGACCGGCCCCGGTATCTGATGGGCGTTGGCACGCCGGGGAACATCATCGAGGGCGTCTGGCGGGGGGTGGACCTTTTCGACTGCGTGATGCCCGCCCGGAACGGCCGCCACGCGCACCTTTTTACCAAGCAGGGGATCATCAACCTGAAAAATGAGAAATACGCCATGGACGAAAGTCCCATCGACCCGGCATGCGGCTGCCCGGTCTGCCGGCGGTACAGCCGGGGCTATATCCGGCACCTGTTCAAGGCCCAGGAGGCCCTGGGGCTGCGGCTGGCGGTAATGCACAACCTGTGGTTCTATAACCACCTGATGGAGGAGATCCGCGCGGCTCTGGAGGCCGGGACCTTCGCCGAATACAGGGCAAAATATTCCAAAATTCTTGACACGAGGATATGAAGGCATTTATAATAGAGGCAACATTTTTGGAGGTATACGCATGAAAATTTCTCGCCTTTTCAGGGTCCTGGCCCTTTTGATCGTAACGGCGCTGGGCGCGCTCATGGTGAGCGGCTGCGTCCCCGCTGAGACCACGGCCGACGGCACCGCCGCGGCGGCCGGCGGCGGCATGAGCATGATCATCATGATGGTCGTGATGATCGCCGTGTTCTACTTCCTGATGATCCGCCCGGAGAACAAGCGGAAAAAGCAGGCCCAGCAGATGCGGGACAACATCGCCGTGGGCGATACCATCACCACCATCGGCGGCATCATGGGCAAGGTCGTGAACGTGCGTGAGAACGCCATCGTCATCGAGACCAGCGATGATCGGGTCCGGCTCCAGCTGATGAAGTGGGCCATCTCCAGCGTGGGCAAGCAGACCGAGGAGCCCAAGGACTGACGCGGCAACATTCAAGCATCATTTGATCCCCCCGGGAATAGGCTTTATCAGCCTGATTTCTGGGGGGATATCATTATGACGTTTTTCAGAAAACGCCCGTTCATCGTCTGTGCGGCGATCGGGTGGGGATGTGCGCTGGTACTGACGGCGCTGCTGTGTCTGCCGCTGGCCTGGGCGGTCACGAAGGAGATACTGCCGGAGCCCGCCGGACCTGCCGCCTGCGCCTTGGCGGCGGGCCTGTCCGTGCTGATCCCGACGGCGGTCATCGTGCGCGGACGGGGCAGGGAAGCCCTGGCCACCGGCGGCGCCATCGGCGGGGGCTATCTGCTGCTGGCGGCGCTGGCCTGCGCCCTGGCCGGGAGCAGGAGCGCCTTCGGTCCCTGGCTCATTTGGCTGGCCGCAGCCGTCCTGGCCGGCGGTTTGGCCGGTTCCATGGTCTCGATTCGTCAAAATACCCATAAGAAAAGGCGGCGTTAGGCAGATTTAATAACTATACGTTATCTATGGCAGGGGTGCACATAAACAGTTACAAAAGCACAAAATATCGTCATAAATTGTAACCAATGATACCAGAAATAGAGAAATATCCCAGATAATGCCTGTTCAACAATTACAAAACGTAACTTTTTTAAAATTTCAATTAACATAACATCCGTTAAAAGTAACAAAAATGACAAATTATGTGAAAAACTCTTGATTACATCCTGAATTTGTAATATATTATGGTCACGTAGATTATGTCAAGCACACAAAGGAGCGTGACGACCGTGACGAATTCAGAATGCCTGACGAAGTACGAGCGTTATCTGGCCGATGAAAAGAAGGCATCCAAGAATACGCTCAGCTCCTACCTGCGGGATATCCGCCAGTTTGGCGAGTACCTGGAGGAAGAGGACGGCGGCGATTATGTCACTGCGGACGAGGAGCATGTCAGCGGCTACATCGACCATCTGCGGGAGGCAGGAAAGTCGGTCGCCACGGTTTCCCGTAATATCGCCTCGTTGAAGAACTTCTACATATGGATGAAGCTTCAGGGCTTCGTGGAGGTCAACCCGACCGGCCGTCTGGTGCCGGACAAGGCCACCCACAAGCTGCCGGAGATCCTGACGGCCCAGGAGGTGGACCTGCTGCTGGCCCAGCCGGAGTGCACGGACCGGAAGGGGTACCGGGACCGGGCCATGCTGGAGCTTCTGTACGCCACGGGCATCCGGGTCAGCGAGCTGATCGGCCTGGACGTGTCGGACCTGAACCTGTCCGCCGGCATCATCAACTGCCGGGGCAGGAACAAGGTCCGGGCCATCCCTCTTTATCCCAAGGCCATCAAGGCTCTGAAGGACTATGTGGACTTCATCCGGCCGGAGATGCTGGCCTCGCCCAGCGAGCGGGCGCTGTTCGTGAACGTCAGCGGCGAGCGCATGAGCCGCCAGGGCTTCTGGAAGATCGTCAAGAGCTATCAGCAGAAGGCGGGCATTGAAAAGGACATCACGCCCCACACCCTGCGCCACAGCTTCGCCACCCATCTTCTGGAGAACGGCGCGGACCTGCATTCCATCCAGGAGATGCTGGGCCACGCGGACATCAGCTCCACGCAGATCTATTCCCAGCTTGTGAAAAAGCAGCTCAAGGATGTCTACACCAAGGCCCATCCCAGAGCGTAGAAAAGGATAACAAAGCAGCCCTGCCGGTATTTGGCGGGGCTGTATTTGTCCGTATGATCGCAGTGCTTGCCCGGCGGCATTCGCTGCGGCAGGGCCGGCCCCTGAAAAAACACCTTGCAAACGGTGCATGCAGGCGCTATAATGGACCTAACGGAATAACAAAGGCGGGACTTGGAGTGGTAGCAACACCCCAAGCCCCTATGCAGGAGAGTCGCAGTCTCCCACACAGCAGTAATCTGCGCCCAGCTCATTATACCCGTTTGCCTTCCCTTTTACAAGGGAAAAGCAGATAGGTATCGCAGGTATGTGTCGCAGCCTTTCATGCGGTGTAGGGAATCTTAATCCCCTGCGCCGCTTTTGTTGTTCCGGCAGGAAAGCCCGGGGGCGCGAACGCGCCCTCTGGGCCGGTACTGTCGTGAAAAGAACAACAAAAAATGAAAGGAAGGCAAACATCATGGCAAAGCGCAGTTTATGTATGCTCCTGGCGGTGGCGACGCTCTTCTCCCTGGCCGTCCCGGCATTCGCGGAGGAAGCCCCGGCGGAAGAGCCCGTCGTCACCGAGGAGCCCGTTGTCGAGGCGGCGGAAGAACCCATTGAGGAAGCCGCTCCCGTCGAGGAGCCCATTCCCGTCGAGGCAACGGAAGAACCTGTCGAGGATACAGAAGAACCCGCCATCGAGACAACGGAGGCTCCCATTGAGGAAGCAGCCCCCGTTGAGGAGCCCATTCCCGTCGTGACGGAAGAACCCGTTGCGACGGAAGAGCCTGTTGTGACGGAGGAACCCGTTGTCACGGAGGAACCTGTCGAGGTCTCAGAGGTCACCGAGGCTCCGGAAAATGTTGAATCAGAAAGCGGGCCGGAGGTCATAGATGTCATATTAGATGAAGGTTTCTGTGGGGGTGAAGGGGACGGAACCAATCTAGCTTGGATAGTTGTTCAGAGCGGGACAGTTGATACAACGTGGGATTCTAAGCCGGTTTATAATCTCATAATCTCAGGCTCTGGAAAAATGAAGGATTACGAAGATTCTTATAATGAAGTACCATGGTATTGGTGTTCTAATGACATCAGGGAAATTGTTATTCAGGAAGGTGTGACTAGCATTGGAGCTAGGGCTTTTGACGCATGTGCCAACCTTGAGAGTGTAACAATCCCGGAGGGCGTGACTAGTATCGGATTGGCAGCATTTCGAACATGTTACAATCTGACGAGCATAACAATTCCAGCAAGCGTAACAAACATCGGTGCGTGGGCGTTTGGCTTAAGCGGCATAACAAATATCATTGTTGTAGATGGCAATAAAAGCTACACGTTTGTAGACAATGCGCTGTTCGATATTAATAAAACGGAACTGGTTTGTCATTTGTATAGTGACGAATCCCCTTATTATGTTATTCCCAATACTGTAAATATCATTGATGATGGCGCATTTTGGTGGAACGATCGTTTGAAGGAGATTACAATCCCAGCGAGCGTGACCAGTATTGGGGAAGGCGCGTTTAAGAGTTGTCTCTTTTGTAATTTAATCGTTCCGGAGAGTGTGGCTAGTATCGGGAAGGAAGCATTTAATAATAACGATCTTACCGGTAGCATAACAATCCTAAATCCCCAATGCGATATTGCCCCTAATGGTATTTTATTCTGGGGTATCGTTTGTGGTTATGACGGATCCACGGCAGAGGCATACGCCAAACAGTATGGCTATGAATTTGAATCTCTTGGTCCTGTCCCAACGCCTGTGCCCACTGCGACGCCTGCACCCACGGCAACACCAAAACCCACGGCGACACCAAAACCCACCGCCACCCCCAAGCCTACGGCAACGCCCAAGCCCACCGCCACTCCCAAGCCCGCGTCCAAGCTGGCCACGCCGAAGCTCACCCATATCGCCCATACGGCCAGCGGCATCCAGGTCACCTGGAACAAGGTCCCCGGCGCGGTCCGGTACACGGTGTTCTATAAGCTCAAGGGCGCCAAGAGCTGGACCAAGATCGGCACCACTACCGCTACCACCTATACACGCCCGGCCTCTAAGATGACCAGCGGCAAGACCTATGTCTTTACGGTCCGGTGCGTGGCCAATGACAAAAAAACCTATACCAGCGGTTATGACAAGACCGGCATAAGCCTGACCTATCTGGCTGTGCCAAAGGTGAGGCTAGCCAAAACGACAACGGGGCTCACGGTCTCCTGGGACAAGGTCCAGGGAGCGGTCAAATACCGGGTGTATTACAAGACCAGCAAAAACGGCGGCTGGAAGAAGATCGGGGACACGACAAAGACCAGCTATACCCGAAAAAACGACAAACTCACCAATGGCGCCACATACTGGTTCACGGTGCGCTGCGTGTCGAAGGACGGCAAGAGCTTTACCAGCGGGTATGATAAGAACGGCAAGAGCATCGTCTTTGTGCGGGCGCCCAGCGTTCCATACGTGTGGAAGACGGACAAGGGCATCCTCATAAATTGGGGCTCGATCAAGGGATGCACGAAGTACCGGGTCTATTATAAGACGGGGAACGGCCCCTGGAAAAAGCTGGCCGATGTCAAGACGGGCAGCTACACCTGGACGAAAGCCAAGAGCGGGACCACATACACTTTCACGGTCCGGGCGTATAAGGGGAGCGACTACAGCGCCTATAACACGAAGGGCAAGACCTTCACTTACAAGAAATAGCAAGATGAAATAAACTATGGGCGCGTCCGGAGTTTCCGGACGCGCCCAACCTTACAGGTGCGCTTTCGCCGCGTTGCATTTGGTCCCGGTTTGCGCTATACTTACCGGCAGAGCATTTGATTGCCGGAGGTGCCGCCCATGGCGCATGTGGTCGAGATATCGGATATCAACGCCCCGGAGCTGGACGTATATGCCCGGCTGACGGAGGCGCAGCTTCGAAACCGCCTGGAGCCGGAAAAGGGCCTTTTCATCGCCGAGAGCGCCAAGGTCATCCGTGTGGCACTGGCGGCGGGATATACCCCCCGGTCGCTGCTCATGGAGCGGCGGCACCTGCATGGTCAGGGCGCGGACCTCATGGCCCTGTGCGGGGATATCCCGGTCTATACGGCGGACCGGCCCGTGCTGGAGGCTCTGACGGGGTACACGGTCAACCGGGGCATTTTATGCGCCATGGTCCGCCCCGCGCCCAAGACCGCTGAGCAGGTCTGCGCCGGGGCCCGGCGGGCGGCGATTCTGGAAAACATCGTGGATTCCACCAACATCGGGGCTATTTTCCGCTCGGCGGCGGCCCTGGGCATGGACGCGGTGCTGCTGACGGAGAGCTGCTGCGACCCCCTGAACCGCCGGGCGGTCCGTGTCAGCATGGGCACCGTTTTGCAGGTCCCCTGGGCCTATATAGACGATTGGCCGGAGGCGGGCATGGCCCGGCTGCGTGCGCTGGGCTTTCAGACCGCGGCCATGGCCCTGGAGGACGATTCCGTGGACATCGACGACCCGGCCCTGGCGGCGGCGGAACGGCTCGCCGTGGTGCTGGGGGCGGAGGGGGACGGTCTCGCGGCCCGGACCGTGGCCGCCTGCGACTGGACGGTGCGCATCCCCATGCAAAACGGGGTGGACTCTTTGAACGTGGCCGCCGCCGGCGCGGTGGCCTTTTGGCAGCTCCGGGCCCGCTGATGTCCGGATTTTTGGACAGCGAATGTGGATAATGGCAGGAAAGGAGGGACGCGCCATGGCAGAACATACGCTGAACGCCGCCCAGATGGAGGCGGTGACGACCACGGAGGGCTACGTGCGGGTCATCGCGGGAGCCGGGTCCGGCAAGACCCGGGCCCTGACCCACCGGTTCGCCTATCTTGTGAACGAGCTGGGCATCCTGCCGGGGAACATCCTGTGCGTCACCTTCACCAACAAGGCGGCCAATGAGATGCGCCAGCGCATACACAACCTGACCGGGGACAACGACACCGGCTATATCAACACCTTCCACGGCTTCTGCGTCTCGGTGCTCCAGGAGGACAGCTACGCGGTCCAGTACCCCAAGAGCTTTCTTGTGCTGGACAATTCCGACATCGACGCCATGCTGAAGATCATCTACGAGGAACGGCGCCTGACGCTGCGGGACATGACCTTCGCCAACGCCCGGGACATGATCGAGATATTGAAGCTGTTCAAGCGGCCGGAGTATTACCTGGACATGATCCGCATGGACCTGGACACGCTGCACGAAAAATATTTGCAGGCCGTGTCCGCCCAGGACATCATCTTCTACGGCTATCTCTACCAGGAGAAGAAGTGCTTCGGGCTGGATTACAACGACCTGATCAAGTTCACCCTGTACATCTTCCAGCAGCACGAGGACATCCGCCTGAAGTGGCAGAAGCGGCTGGAGTACATCATGATCGACGAATTCCAGGACATCGACTCGCTCCAGTATGAGCTGATGGAGGCCCTGTGCGGCTACCACAAAAACCTGTTCATCGTGGGGGACCCGGACCAGACCATCTATACCTGGCGTGGCGCCAACGTGAAGTACCTGCTGGACTTTGACAAGCGCTTTCCCGGCACAAAGACCATCATGATGATGGAAAATTACCGCTCCACGCCGCAAATTCTGGCCGCCGCCAACTCCCTGATCGACAAAAACCGGACCCGGATCAAAAAGGACCTGATCCCCAGACTGCCGGAGGGCCCCTCCGTGCTGTGCCATTACGCCAAGACAGCCGAGGCGGAGGCGGAATGGATGGTCCTGCAGATGCAGGAGCTCCACGATACCGGCGTGCCCTATAAGGACATGACGGTGCTCTACCGGGCCCATTACGTGACCCGGGCGGTGGAGGAGGCGCTGCTGAAGCGGAAGGTGCCGTACACCATTTACAGCGGCGTGCAGTTTTTCGGCCGGATGGAGATCAAGGACGCGCTCTCCTATTTGCGCATGATCGCCTACAAGGACGATCTGTCCTTCCGGAGGATCGTGAACAGCCCGAAGCGGAACATGGGCCAGAGGCGGATGAAATTTCTGGAGGAAGCCTCGGCCAAATACGGCTGCTCCCTCTACGACGCTCTGTGCAGGACCCTGGACGACGAGATCTTCAAGGGCGCCAAGGCGTCCCAGTTTGTGGGCCTCATCGAGGCGTACGCGGCCAATTACGCCCAGCGGCCCGTGTCCGAGGTTCTCAGCGCCATATTGAACGACAGCGGCTACGAGCTGGCCCTACGCACCGAGGGGGCCCAGGAGCGGCTGGATAACCTGGCGGAGCTGAAACAGTCGGTATACGAGTATGAGACCACCTGCGGGGAGGAGGCCACGCTGGAGCACTATCTGGCCCATGTGGCGCTTTTCACCAACGCCGACGGCCAGCAGACGGGGGACAAGGTGAAGCTCATGACTGTCCACGCCGCCAAGGGCCTGGAGTTTCCCTACGTGTTCCTGTGCGGCATGAACGAGGGGGTATTTCCCTCCCGGAAGACGAAGACCATGCCCGGGATGGAGGAGGAGCGGCGGCTTGCCTTTGTGGCATTGACCCGGGCGGAGAAGAGGCTCTATCTCAGCGAGGCGGAGGGCCGGAATCTGGACGGCTCGCCACGGTATCCGTCCCGGTTCATCCTGGACATCGACCCGGCGCTGCTGGAATACACGCAAAAGCCTCGGGAGGGCCTCATCGCGGACGCCCGGGACTACATCGCCGCCAGCGAGAGGCGGCTGCCGGAGGGTCTGGAGCAGGAGACCTTTGCCGTGGGCGACCGGGTGGAGCACGACGTGCTGGGGCCCGGCACGGTGGTGGAGGTGGATACGGACCGGAGCGCCCATGTGGTGCTGTTCGACTCCATGCCCACGCCCCGGGCGATCTCCTTCCGGGCCAGGCTCCGGAAGGATTGACCGGCGGCAGATATTGAAAAATCTGACGAAATATGTGGGGGGAAGCTTGCAAAAAATTTTGCAGATGGTATAATGCTGCTTGAAAGCGATCCATTTGTCGTTTTTGGCAGAAACGTAAGAAAAGAGGCTGGACTTGAT
This sequence comes from uncultured Oscillospiraceae bacterium, assembly GCA_947587485.1. Lineage (GTDB taxonomy): Bacteria > Bacillota > Clostridia > Oscillospirales > Oscillospiraceae > CAJOIG01. The sequence continues at coordinate 27,499 of CANPXZ010000007.1, forward strand.
TGAATATCCATGAGCTCCATGACAAGCTTTACGATGTGCTTTGTGTGATCGATGACATCTGCCGGCAGGAAAATATACGATATTTTCTGGATGGCGGCACCGCGATCGGCGCGGTCCGCGAAAAGGATTTTATTCCCTGGGATGACGATATGGACATCAAGGTCCTGGCGGAAGATTATCCCGCTTTCAAGCAGGCGATGGAGAAGTATCTGCCGGAGCATATGCATCTTCTGGAGCCAGACAGCTTTGCGCCCCACTTTTACGATTTTACCGTCCGGATCTATGACGACCGCTGGCTGATCCGCAAGGAGACGCCGGAGGATGCTTTTTATGGCGATATGCAGAACCGCGTAGGGACGGACGTTTTTATTTATTTTCCGGCGCCGGCCTCGCCTCTGGCCCAGCGCTGGATGCAGCTGCGGTACAAGATCGTCTACGGTATGGCAATGGCACACCGTTTCACTGTAAAGGACGAGAAGTATTCCTTTCTGCAAAAGCTCCAGGTGACGGTGCTGCGCTGCATGGGGCGGCTTTTCACATTCCGGCAGATCTATGGGATGTGGGAGAAGATCATGTGGAAGGAGCGGGGAGATACAGGCTATTTCTTCACGGGTAATTACCCCCTTGCGTGGCTTTATTTCTTCCCCTCTGATGGCTATCACAGCGCGGTCATGGGACAGATCCGCAGCCGGCAGTTTCCCTTGCCGTCCTGCGTGGACAGGGAATTGAGCACGATCTACGGCGACTATATGAAGCCTCCGGAGGATAAGGGTATCTACATACAGCACCTTGACGCAGAGGACATGGTCTGATGCGCGCGTGGAAAAAAGATGTGACACGGATACCTTATCGAACATCACAGGGCGGTGTCCCGGAGGCGGAGATATGAGCTACCAAGCAGATAATGCCATCATCATGGCGGCGGGAACGTCCAGTCGTTTTGCGCCGCTTTCCTATGAGGTCCCGAAGGCGCTTGTGGAGGTGCGGGGAGAGATCCTCATTGAGAGGCAGATCCGGCAGATCCTGGATGCGGGCATACCGGAAGTGATCGTTGTAACAGGGTATAAGGGCGAGGAGCTTTTGTACCTGAGGAAGAAATTCGGCGTCCGTATCGTTGAAAACAGGGACTACCTGGCGAGAAACAACAACGGCAGCCTGCATGCCGCGCGGGAATATATTCGCAACTCCTATATTTGTTCATCTGACAATTATTTTTCTGTGAATCCCTTTGAAAAACAAGTGGAGGGCGCATACTACGCCGCCGTCTATGCGGAGGGACACACGGAAGAGTGGTGCATGGAGGAGGATGAAAACGGATACATAAGCGGCGTGACCATAGGCGGTGAAAACGCTTGGTACATGCTGGGGCATACATTTTGGGACGAGGCGTTCAGCAGGCAGTTTTTCCGGATCCTGGACGGCATCTATGACCTTCCGGAGACGAAGGGCCTGCTTTGGGAAAGTATTTTTTCCGCGCATCTGCACGAGCTGAAAATGCGGATGCGCCGGTATCCTCCCTCCACGATTTTTGAGTTTGATACGCTGGACGAGCTGCGCGCGTTCGATGACAGCTATGTAACGAATACCCGGTCGCGTATCCTGCGGTCGGTCGCCGGGCAGCTTGGCTGCCGGGAGAGCGACATCCGAAGGGTGGAGGCGTATAAGGAGACGGACAACGCCGCAGCCGGTTTTCGGTTTCAGGTCGGACAGCGCACGTATGAGTATTGCTATCAAACCAAACAATGGAGGGAGATGTAAGTCAATGGCAAAGGAGATTCTGGCGGGCGATCTGCCCGCAGTCGGCAGCCTTGTGCAAAAAGTGCTCCATGCGGACAGCTATGCCCACATTGAGCGGCTGGGCGGACTGACCAACCACACGTACGCCGTGACGCTGCATAACGGGGAGCGGTATGTGGTCCGTCTGCCGGGAGAGGGGACGGAGGAGATGATCGTCCGAAAGGACGAACAGGTCAGTACGGAGCTGGCCTGCTCCGTCGGGATCGACACGGAGCTTCTGTACTTTGGTCCGGACGGATCTAAGGTGTCGCGCTATATCGACGGCGCGGTCACGATGTCCGCCGCCTCGATGAAGGAGCCTGCGCATATCCGGCAGGCGGCGGCGATATTCAAAACGCTCCACACCTGCGGAAAGGATACCGGCGTGCCCTTTGAGGTGTTCGACATGGCCGGGAATTACGAGGCGATCATCCATAAGAATCATGTGCCCATGTATGAGGACTACGCGGCGGTCAAGGCCCGTGTCATGCAGATCAAGTCGGAGATCGACGCGGCCGTGGACGCGGCCAAGGTCCCCTGCCACAACGATCCGCTATGCGAGAATTGGGTGACCGGCGCGGACGGGAGAATGTATCTGATCGACTGGGAATACGCCGGAATGAACGACGGCATGTGGGATCTGGCGGACGTCTCGATCGAGGCGGGATACGACAGAGAATGTGACCGGATGCTGCTGGGGGGGGTATTTAGATCGGGAACCCGATAAGGTAGACTGGCGTCATTTTTACGCCAGCAAGATCTATGTGGACTATCTCTGGACCCTGTGGGCAAAGACAAGAGTTCCCTTTGACGGGCAGCCGATGGAGGATTGGGCTGCCGAGCGCTATGCACGGTTGAAAGGAAATCTTGACCAGTTTGCTGATATTGCGTGACAGGGGGGAAGAGAGATGTTTGCAGGGATCTTGGCAGGTATCACCTGGGCTTTAGAGACTATCACACTGGGCATCGCGCTGGCTATGACGCCGTTCGTCTCAACGGAGCAGGCGGTCTTTCTGGCGCCCTTTGTCAGCACGTTCCTCCATGACGCGTGCTCCGCGCTGTGGGCGACGGCCTATAACGGCGTACGCGGGAATCTGGGGAACGTATGGCGTGCATTCAACAAACGCGGCGGCCGGTTCGTAGTGCTGGCGGCGGTCATCGGCGGTCCCATCGGCATGACGGGCTATGTGCTCTCCATCAACTACATGGGCGCATCCATCGGCGCGGTGGCCAGCGCCGTATTCCCGGCGATCGGCGCGATTTTGGCGTACTTTTTCCTGAAGGAGAAGATGCAGTGGTACCGGTGGCTGCTTTTGATCGCCACGCTGCTGGGCGTATACGGTCTGAGCTATTCGCCGGAGATCAACATCACCAACTTTTGGCTGGGTCTTGCGGGTACGTTCATGTGCGCTTTTGGCTGGGGGATCGAGGCGGTGATCCTGGCCAAGTGCATGCAGGACCCGGAGGTCAAGGATGAATACGCGCTGCAGATCCGCCAAACCACGTCGGCAGTGGTCTATGGCGTGATCATCCTTCCGGTCCTGAAGGGTTGGGGCTTTACCGTGAGCCTGTTTACGTCGGGCACCGGCTGGCTTTTGCCGGTGATCGCGCTGGCGGCGCTGTTCGCCACCGTGTCGTATCTGTTTTACTACCGGGCGATCGCCCAGATCGGCGCTTCAAAGGCCATGGCGCTGAATGTTACCTATGCCGCCTGGTCCATCGTCTTCACAGTGATCCTCCTGCGGGATACGAGCGTTTTGACGCCGGTAACGATCCTCTGCTCGCTTGTCGTGCTGGTCTGCGGTATTTTTGCTGCAGCGGATTTCAAAGAGCTGTTTCCCGGCAAAAAGACCGAGTGATCCGCCGGAAAGCGTTTGCGGAAAAACGGCGCGCTCTCATGGTTTGAGAGCGCGCCGTTTTTTCATGCTGTGGCCGGTTCCAGCAGCGTCAGGGTCTTTTTGTCCGTGTCCAGGCGGCAGTTCACCCCGATGGGGAGCACGCCGATGGGCTCCGCGTGGCCCACGTTGACGTTGTACAAAATGGGAAGCTCCGGATGCCCGGCCTCGAATCCGATCACCTTCCGGTAGACCTCTTTATAGGGCTCGTACTTGCTGCGCCGGGCGGGCTTGCCCACGATCACGCCCTTTATCACATCGAACAGCCCCTGTGCGGCCAGATTGCGCAGATACCAGGTGAGATAGTCGCAGGATGGATCGTCCTCGCTGGTCTCCAGGAACAGCATCTTGCCTGTCCATTCCTCCTTGGACGGCCAGATGCTGGTGCCGACCACCTCGGGGAACACGTCGATGCATCCGCCCAGCAGGGGACCCTCGGCAATTCCGGAGCCCTGAAGGACCTCATAACCGATCTTCTCCGGGTGATATGCCTTGAGCCGGTGCATGTTCTCCGGCTTCCACCAGATCTTCTCGTCCTCGTCGTCGTACCAATAGGGGGCGGAGGGGATGTCCAGGGTGGGCTTAGGCTCGAAGAGCGTTTCCCGTATCATACCGGCGGTATAGTCGTTGATCTTGAAGTATTCCGCGAAGTTGTTCATGACGCTGGCTCCGTAGTAGGACACGAGGCCCGCCTTGTACATCATCAGATGGTTGGTGGTGGTGTCGGAAAAGCCGGTGAAGATCTTCGGATTTTCCCGGAGCACGTCAAAGTCGATGTAGGGCAGCAGGCGGATGGTGTCGTCCCCGCCGATGGCGTTGAATACGGCCTTGACGGACCTGTCCCGGAAGGCGTCCATCAGGTCGGCGGCCCGGGCCTCCGGGTGTTCATAGAGATAATCGATGCCCTTGAGGGCGTTGGGCATGACCTTGACGCGCAGGCCGTAGTCGTTTTCCAGCCGCTCCCGGGCGATATCCAGCTTGTGGATGGCCCAGGGCTCGCCCAGCATGCCTCTCGACAGGCTCACGATGGCGACGGTGTCGCCCTTTTGCAGATGCGCGGGCTTGATCATGCCTGTTCCTCCGTCTCGTTCACGTCCCGGCCCATCATGTGCATATACTCGTCGTATGTGCACATCCGGTCCACGCAGCCGTCCTCAGTCAGTTCGATGATACGGTTGGCCACGGTCTGGGTCAACTGGTGGTCGTGGCTGTAAAAGATGATGTTGAAGGGGAAGGCGGTCATGCCGTTGTTGAGGGCGGCGATGCTCTCCAGGTCCAGATGGTTGGTGGGCTGGTCGAACATGAGCACGTTGGCGCCCTCCAGCATGGTCTTGGAGATCATGCAGCGGACCTTCTCGCCGCCGGACAGGACCGACACCTTCTTGTACACGTCGTCCCCGGAGAAGAGCATCCGGCCCAAAAACGTGCGCAGGTAGCTCTCCCGCTTGTCGGCGGAGAACTGGCGCATCCAGTCCATCAGCTCCAGGTCGCAGCCGTTAAAGAAGTGGTCGAAGTCCCTGGGGAAGTAGCTCTGGGTGGTGGACACGCCCCACTTGATCTCGCCCTCGTCGGGCTCCAGCTCCCCGGCCAGCAGCTGGAAAAGGCAGGTGATGGCGTTTTCGTTGGCGCCGATGACGGCGATCTTGTCCTCCCGGCCCATGATGAAGCTGACGTTGTTGATGAGCTTCACCCCGTCCACGGTCTTGGACAGGTTCGTCACGAACAGCCGGTCCTTGCCCGGCTCCCGCTCGGCCTTGAAGCCCACCCAGGGATAGCGCCGGGAGGACGCGGGCATCTGCTCCACGGTGATCTTGTCCAGCAGCTTCCGGCGGCTGGTGGCCTGGCGGGACTTGGACTTGTTGGCGGAGAACCGGGCGATGAAGCTTTGCAGTTCGGCGATCTTCTGCTCGGCCTTCTTGTTCTGGTCCTTGACCAGCTTTTGCATGAGCTGGCTGGACTCGTACCAGAAGTCGTAGTTGCCCACGTACATGCGGATCTTGCCGTAGTCGATGTCCACGATGTGGGTGCAGATGTTGTTGAGGAAGTACCGGTCGTGGCTCACCACCAGCACGGTGCCCTCGTAGTCCATGAGGAAATCCTCCAGCCACACGGTGGAGGCCAGGTCCAGGTTGTTGGTGGGCTCGTCCAGAAGGATGATGTCCGGGTGGCCGAACAATGCCTGTGCCAGCAGGACCTTCACCTTCTGCCGGCCCTCCAGCTCGCTCATCTGCTTTGCGTGCAGAGAGGTGTGGATGCCAAGGCCCTGCAAAAGCCTGCCCGCGTCGGACTCGGCCTCCCAGCCCCCAAGCTCCGCATATTCCTCCTCCAGCTCCGCCGCCCGGATGCCGTCGGCGTCGGAGAAATCGGGCTTTTCGTAGATGGCGTCCTTTTCCTTGCCGCAGTCGTACAGGCGCTTGTTACCCATGATGACCGTCTCCAGCACCCCGTAGGCGTCGAACATGTTCTGGTCCTGCCGCAACACGCTCATGCGGCACTTGGGGTCGATATAGACATGGCCGCGGGTGGGCTCCTCCACGCCGGAGAGGATCTTTAAAAACGTGGACTTGCCCGCGCCGTTGGCGCCGATGATGCCGTAGCAGTTGCCGGCGGTGAACTGCAGGTCCACGTTGGAAAACAGCGCCTGGCTGCCGTATTGCAGAGAAAGGTTTTCAACAGTGATCATAAGGGGGCGCCTCCTGAATAATTGCGTACCGGTATCATATCATACTTTTTGCGCCGTTCCTAGCCCCATGGAAAAATTTCGGGGAATGGAATTGACAGGCCCGGTTTTGTGTGGTAATATGTTCGGGCATGCGGAGAGATGTCCGAGTGGTTTATGGAGCTGGTCTTGAAAACCAGTGACTCCGCAAGGGG
>CANPXZ010000008.1 GCA_947587485.1 uncultured Oscillospiraceae bacterium
CTTTTTTCTTTCACCCTCCCACGGTGTTGCACTTCGTATGATAACCTGCCACCTCCCCTTGCACAGGGGAGGCTTTCGATACGGTGTCGTCTGACGGCGACAATTTCAATCTAAAATCTAAAAACCCGCGCGCTTTCCGCTTGGAAAGAGCGCGGGGGTTCTGATATCTCCTTCGTAACGCATGGTATGAACCTCCCGGAACTGGGAAAACTAACAGCAAATTTCCGGTGAGGTGACGAGATGACTACACAGATCACGGCGGTCTTTGACGACCGGGACGGAGCGGACCTGGCCCTGATGCGTCTTCGGCGCAACGGCATCGAGTATTCCATCGCGGAGATGCGGGCCCCGGACCGGAAGGCGAAAAGCGACATGCCCCTGGTGAACATGAACCCCTCCTACGGCCTGACAGCCTCGGACAGCATCCTGCCCGGGGAGGTATACGCCGCAGTGCTGGGCTCAAGGGCGGTGATGGAGCGCACCAGCGCCGCCGCCGGCCGTGCCCGGCTCACCCTGAACGTCCGGACAGACCAGGTGCTGCGGGCCAGAGAGATCATTTCGACAGTGAAAGGCCGCGTCCTTTAACCTTGCCCTTTGATGAGGTCCCAATATTTCTTGGCGGCCTGTTCGGTCTTGTTGTCGCCGTATTCGTAATAATGGGCGTCCTTCAGGCTGTCGGGCAGGTATTGCTGGGCCACCCAGCGGTTTGGGAAATCGTGGGGGTACAGATACCCCTGTTCCCGCTCAAAGCCCGTGCCGTCGGCGTGGACGTTTTGAAGCTGACGGGGGATGGGTCCGGCCTTGCCGGCCTTCACGTCGGCGATGGCGGCGTCGATGGCCATGCAGCCGGTGTTGGACTTGGGGCAGGTGGCGAGAAAGATGACCGCCTCCGCCAGGGGCAGCCGGGCCTCGGGCAGCCCCAACTGCAACGCGGAGTCCACGCACGCCTTCACGATGGGCACCGCCATGGGATAGGCCAGGCCGATGTCCTCGCTGGCGGAGCACAATATCCTCCGGCAGGCCCCTAACAGGTCCCCGGTCTCCAAAAACCGGGCCAGGTAGTGCAGCGCCGCGTCCGGGTCGGAGCCCCGCATGGACTTCATCAGGGCGGACAGGATGTCGTAGTGTTCGTCTCCGTCCCGGTCGTAGCGCATGGAGCTCTTCTGGGTCACGGCCCGGGCGTCCGCCATGGTGAAGACCATGCCGTCCTTGCCCACGCGGGCGGTGGAGTAGAGCATCTCCAGGGTGTTCAGGCTCTTTCTGGCGTCCCCGCCGCAGGCGGAGGCGATGTAATCCAGCACGCCCTCCTCCGGGCGGATGGGAGCCCCGTCCCGCTCCTGCAAAAGGTCCAGCACCCGCTCCATGGCCTTTTTCACGTCCGCGGGGGTCAGCTGCTTGAACTCAAAGACCGTGCTCCGGGACAATATGGCGTTGAACACGCAGAAATAGGGGTTTTCCGTGGTGGAGGCGATCAGGGTGATCTTGCCGTTTTCGATGAACTCCAGCAACGACTGCTGCTGCTTTTTGTTGAAATACTGGATCTCGTCCAGGTACAAAAGCACCCCGTCCGGGGCCAGGAACGTGTCCAGCTCCTCGATGATGGCCTTGATGTCGGCCAGACCTGCGGTGGTGGCGTTCAGCCGCCGCAGGGGCCGGTTCGTCCGCTGGGCGATGATCCGGGCCACGGTGGTCTTGCCGGTGCCGGAGGGGCCGTAGAAGATCATGCATGGGATATGGCCGCTGGCCGCGATGCGGCGCAGCATGCCGTCCTGGCCCAAAATATGCTCCTGGCCGAACACCTCGTCCAGGCTCTGGGGCCGGAATTCGTCCGCCAACGGTCGGTACATAGCGTCAAGTCCTTTTCGGTAAGATATACAAATTATAGAGAATCCACTTGGAATTTGCAACTGGCCGTGATAAGATTTCTCCCAGAAAGATAAAGGTGGGATGCATGATGAGAACGCCTGAACAGGTGGAGCATATCGTGAACGCCCTGGCAGAGGAATACCCCCTGGCGGACTGTACCCTGGACTACAAGGAGGCATGGCAGCTTTTGGTGCAGGTGCGGCTGGCCGCCCAGTGCACCGACGAGCGGGTCAATATGATCTCCCCGGCCCTGTTCGCCCGGTTCCCGGACCCGGAGACCATGGCGGCGGCGGAGCCGGAGGACGTGGAGCCCTATATCCGCTCCTGCGGGTTTTATCACGGCAAGGCCAGGGACATCGTGGGGGCGGCCCGGATGCTGGTGGAGGACTTCCACGGCGTGGTGCCGGACAATATGGAGGACCTTTTGAAGCTGCCCGGCGTGGGGCGCAAGAGCGCCAACCTGATTTTGGGGGACGTGTACCGGGTCCCCGGCAGCGTGGTGGTGGACACCCACTGCATCCGGCTGTCCAACCGGATGGGCCTGGTGGACGACATGAAGGACCCGCCGAAGATCGAGACGGCTCTGCGGGCCATCCTGCCCCCGGAGGGGTGCTCGGACTTCTGCCACCGGATCGTGTACCACGGCAGGGCGGTGTGCTCGGCCAGAGCGCCCAGGTGCGGGGACTGCTGCGTGAAGCAGTGGTGCCAGACCTATGAGAAGGAGCATGATACATAATGTTTTATACCTTTGACGGCATTGAAAACGCCCGGGAGCTGGGAGGGCTCGCCCGGCCCGACGGGGCCAGGATAAGAGAAAACGTGCTGTTCCGCACGGGGCATTTGGGCCGCGCCTCCCAGGCGGACGTACAGCGCCTGGCGGACCGGGGCGTGAAGCTGGTGATCGACATGCGGGACCGGTGGGAGCGGGAGCGCTCGCCGGACAAAGATGTGCCGGGGGCGCGGAATCTGTGGCTGCCGCCGGTGCCGGACCTGCAGGAGGTCATCCCCATCAAGAGCACCGTGCCCCGGGAGGTCCGGGAGGTGTTCCACGAGTTTTATAAGCTCCTGGGCCTGCATCCTGCGGCCATCGACGCCTATGAAGGCTTTTTCCGGGAGCTGCTGGCCTCGGAGGGCGCGCCGGTGCTGTGGCACTGCACCCAGGGTAAGGACCGGACCGGCGTGGGGGCCATGCTGCTTTTGAGCGCCCTGGGCTTCGACCGGGAGACGGCCATTTGGGAGTATCTGCTCACCAACCAGTTCGCTCAGGGCCAGCTGGAGGCCATGCGCTTTGCCCGGGCCAGCGAGGAGGAGCTGGCGATCATGGGGGAGGTGTTCCCGGTGTTCGAGCGCAACGCCCGGTACTACTTTGACTGCGTCGACGTGGAGTACGGGAACATGGACAACTACCTGGAGCTGGCCCTGGGCGTAGGCCCCCGGGAGCGGGCCAGACTGGAGGAATATTATTTGGAGTGAGGCATCCGGGCGCTCGACAGGTTCAGTGTGATTTTTCCCGGGAGCCATGTCATTATGATAGTGCGAACGGCATGGCGGCGGGAAGGATGTTGAAAAACCTTGCGCAAACCCGGAAGAAGTGTTAAAATCACCATAACGATAGAGGTCACAGGCAGACCGTCCGGAATGAAACGGGGAAGGGTGGATATGGCCAGCACAAAGACGACGCGCGTTTGTAGGGCAGGACAGACAGACAAAATGACACGCAGCTTCTCCCGCGCGGTGCAGGATGCCGTACGGACGAGCAAGCAGTCAGGGCATCCCGTTGCCCGGTATGACGCCCAGCGCAGACAGGCATACCTGGAGTATCCGGGGAACCGCCGGGAGTATATCGATGGAAAGTGAGAAAAAACCGGAGATCGTGGTTTTTGCCGGGCCAAACGGGTCCGGCAAATCTACTATCACAGGCGGCGAGTGGATAAAGGGCGACTACATAAACGCGGACGATATCCAGGCTGAGCAGGGGCTGACAGCGTTAGATGCGGCCGCGCTGGCGGAGGAGAGCATGTATGACCACCTCCGGCGGGGTGAGACATTCACCTTTGAGACAGTTCTGTCGTCGCCCAGAAAGATGAAGCTGCTGCGCAAAGCGAAAGAAAAGGGCTACTTTATTCGGGGCTACTATATCCTGACCTGTGACCCGATGCTGAATGTGGCGCGGGTAAAGGCGCGGGTGATCGGCGGGAAGCACGATGTTCCGAAAGAGAAAGTCATCAAGCGCTACTGGAAGTCCCGCGCCAATGCTCCGGCGTTTTTCAAGCTGTGTGATATATGCCACATCTATGACAACACGGAAAAGCTGTTTCGTATATGTCGGAAGCACAAAAACGAAATGACCTTCTACCAGAATGATTACTGGTCTTTTGAGAAGATCGACCAGCTCGTTTTCGGAAAATAAATAATAGACCGATCGGATGCGCGCTGCTTTCGCGGCGCGCTTTGCGCATTTGAAAGGGAATGTCCATTGCATCTTTCCGGTCAAAAGCGTATAATCAAATCTTACAGATCGGAAAGGAGGGATGCGCCGTGGAGAAATTCTATCGGGGCGTGGTGCGCCGCAGGCGGCTCATCCTGGTCCTGTTTTTGCTGGCGGCCGCAGGGTGCCTGGCGCTGAAGGGCATGGTCCGGGTCAACTACGACGTGAACAAATACCTGCCCGCGGAGACGGCCTCCACCGTATCCTTGCAGGTGCTGGGGGAGGAATTCCCCGGCGGCATCCCCAACGCCCGTGTGATGGTGACCGGCGTCACCATCCCGCAGGCACTGGAGTATAAGGAAAGACTGGCGGCGGCCCCCGGCGTGGAGGCGGTGACCTGGCTGGACGACGCGGCGGACCTCACCGTGCCCCTCGCCGTCATGGACCCGGACACCCTGGCGAGCTATTACCGGGACGGGGCGGCGCTTTTCACCGTCACGGTCTCGGAGGAGGACTATGTGGAGGCCGTGGCGGCCCTGCGGGACATCGCGGGGCCGGACGGCGCTGTCACCGGCAGCGCCGCGTCCCAGGCCGATTCCGCCACGGGCACCATGGACGAGGTGCGGCTCATCGGGGCCTTCGGCGTAGCCTTTGCCCTGGTGGTGCTGGCCCTGACCACCACAAGCTGGCTGGAGCCGCTGCTGGTGCTGGCGGGCCTGGGGGTGGCGGTGTTCATCAACGCGGGGACCAACCTGATCTTCGGGGAGATCTCCTTCGTCACCAACGCCTCCGGCAGCATTTTGCAGATGGCGGTGAGCCTGGACTATTCCGTGTTCCTGCTGCACCGGTTCGAGGAATGCCGCTCGGCGGGGCGCGACGACGGCGAGGCCATGGCGGAGGCCCTGAGCAAGTCCACCGCCTCCATATTGTCCAGCGGCCTGACCACGGTGATCGGCTTTCTGGCCCTGGTGCTCATGCGCTTCGGCCTGGGGCGGGACATGGGCCTGGCCCTGGCCAAGGGCATCGGCATCAGCCTGATCACGGCGTTTTTCTTCGTGCCCAGCCTGCTGCTGTGCACGCTGCGCCTGGCGGATAAGCTCCGGCACCGGCCCCTGACGCCGGGGCTGGGGGGCTTTGGCCGCCTGGTCCGGCGGGTGACCGCGCCGCTGGCGCTGGTGTTCGTGCTGGCCATCGCCCCGGCCTATCTTGCCTCCAACGCCAATGCGTTCTATTACGGCTCCGCCCAGATGTACGGCGAGCAGTCCGTCTACGGCCGGGACACCGCCGCCATCGAGTCGGTCTTTGGCCGCAGCGACACCTATGTGCTGATGGTCCCGGGGCGGGACACCGCCGTACAGGCGGCCCTCTCGGCGGACCTGCATGAGCTGGACCACGTGACCAGCGTCATCTCCTATGTGGACATGGCCGGGGCGGAGGTGCCCCTGGAATACCTGGACGAGGCCACATTGTCCCTTCTCATGAGCGACGATTACAGCCGCATGGTCCTCACCGTAGACGTGCCAGCCGAGGGGGAGTCCACCTTCGCCCTGGTGGAGCAGGTCCGGGCCGTGGCGGAGAAGTATTACCCCGGCGCGTACTACCTGGCGGGCAACGGGGTGAGCACCTATGACCTGATGCAGACCGTCACCTCGGACCTGGCCAAGGTGAATCTTGTGGCGGTGGGGGCGGTGTTTTTGGTGCTGCTGCTGACCATGCGGTCGGCCTGGCTGCCGGTGCTGCTGGTGCTGTGCATCGAGACGGCCATCTGGCTCAACCTGGCGGTGCCCTACTTCGCCGGCACCCCCATCTTTTACATCACCTACCTGATCATCAGCTCCATCCAACTGGGGGCCACGGTGGACTACGCCATATTGATGACGGACCGATACCGGGAGAACCGGACGGCTCTGCCCCGGAGGGAGGCCCTGGCCGCCACCGTGTCCGGCACGGCGGTGTCCATTTTGACCTCCGGCAGCGTGCTGGCGGTGGTAGGGCTTCTGATGGGCTATCTTTCCTCCAACCGGCTTTTGGCCCAGCTGGGCCTGCTGCTGGGACGGGGGGCGCTGTTCTCCCTGGCGGCGGTGCTGTTCGTACTGCCGGGGCTTCTGTCCATGACAGACAAGCTGGTGATGGGCCGGCGGGAGACGGCGGAAAAACGCTTGTGCGGAGAAAAGGGGGAGCGGACATGAGACGAGCGAAAATGACCCTGGCGGCGGCCCTGGCGGCAGCGCTGACGCTGGGCCTGGCCCCGGCTGCCTTGGCGGAGGCCGAGCCGGCGGGCAAGGAGGAAGTGGTTTACATAAATCTTGACTCCGCCGGGCAGGCGGAGTCGGTGGACGTGGTGAACATCTTCGACCTGGCCCAGGAGGGGCGGATCGTGGACCACGGGGATTACGCCACTGTGCGCAACATGACCGGCACGGAGGAGCTCACCCTCACGGACGGGACGGTGACGGCCCAGGCCGGGCCCGGGCGGCTCTACTACGAGGGCCGGCTGGAGGGCGCGGCGATCCCCTGGAACGTGTCGCTGCGGTACTTCCTGGACGGGCAGGAGCGGCCGGCGGCGGAGCTGGCGGGGGCAAGCGGCGAGCTGGAGATCCGCCTGACGGCGGAGAAAAACCCCGACTGTCCCGGCACGTTCTTCGAGGACTATGCCCTACAGGCCACGCTGACCCTGGACGGGGACCGGTGCCAGGACATCGACGCCCCCGGGGCCACGGCGGCCAACGTGGGCGGCGACAAGCAGCTGACCTATACGGTCCTGCCGGGCATGGGCGCGGACGTGACGGTGAAGGCCCGGGTGACGGACTTCGAGCTGGAGCCGGTGGCCATCAACGGCGTGCGGCTGACGCTGGACGTGCCGTTGGAGGACGGGGCGCTCCGGTCCCGCCTGAGTCAGGCCGGCTCCGTGATCTGGTCCTTGAACGACGGCATCCTCCGGTTGGAGAGCGGCCTTGGGACCCTCCAGGGCCAGTCCGCTGAGATCACCGGCGGGGCCGACGGGGTGACGGAGGCCCTCTCGCAGCTGCAAACGGCGGCGGAGGCGCTGGACGCGTCGGACCCGGCCGAGGCGGAGCTTCTGGCGCAGATCGACGCCCTGGCGGAGCGGTACGAGGCCCTGGACGGCGGCCTGCGGGACTATACCCAGGCGGTGGGGGACGCCTACGATCAGACCGTGCAGCTGCGGGATGACGCGGGCTGGCTCACCACCGGCGCGGCGCTGCTGGCGGTGATGGGGCCCTCCCTGCAGGATGAGGCGGACCGGCTGGGCCAGGTGCTGGACAGCGTGTCCGGCGGCGGGGAGAGCGTATCCTTTGCCTCGGCGGAAAACGGGACCGTGAAGGCGGTGCAGTTCGTGCTCCGTACCCCGGCCATCGAAAAACCGGCCCCGGAGGACCCGGCCCCGGAGCCGGAGCAGCAGGACCAGTCCTTCTGGGAAAAGCTGACGGCGCTGTTTTGACAGATGAATGTGCGCGTCCGGAAAACCGGACGCGCACATACTTTGTTGAATGGGGCCCCCAACAGGCACGCCTGCCTGTTGGGGAAAGGAGGAAGGGTTTTGACCGATGAGTGGGCCTTGCCTGCAAGGACCGCGAATCTTCAAAACTCTTCCGACGAACGGCTATTGCCGTTTACAGATCGAAAAACCGGGGCCCTGCCGATTTTTCTGCTTGCGTTACATGGAATAATGCGCTACAATATAGGCGCGAGATAAACAAAGGGCGGGACGTGAAAGACGGCAGTCCTTCACGCCCCTATGCAGGAGCCGTAACCTCCTACACAGCAGAATTACTGCGCCGGACCTATTATAACCGCAACCCGTTCCTTTTACAAGGCCGGTTTATGCGGATGATGGGGTCGTGCTGTTGTTCCACGGTGTAGGGATAGAATGCCCTACGCCGTCTTTTGTTTGTCTCGGCGGGAAGGCTCGCGGGCGGGAGACCGCCCCGGGCCCGACTGCCGGGAAACAAAAAGAAAGGAACGGTATGATCTCATGGCAAAGCGCAGTTTATGCATGCTCCTGGCGGTGGCGACGCTGTTCTCCCTGGCCGCCCCGGCCTTCGCGGAGGAAGCCCCGGCGGAGCCGGTCGTCACCGAGGAGCCCGTTGTCGAGGCGGCGGAAGAGCCCGTTGTGGAGGCGGAGGTCCCCGTCGAGGAAGCCGCCCCCGTTGAGGAAGCAACCCCCGTCGAGGAGCCCATGCCCGTCGAGGCGGCGGAAGAGCCTGTCGTCACGGAGGAGCCGGTCGAAGAGCCCGAGGCGGCCGAAGCTCTTGAGGAAGTCGAAGAGCCTGCGGCCATTGACGAGCCCATGCCGGCGGAGGGAGCGGCCACCTCCGGCAGCTGCGGGAACGGCGTCACCTGGTCTCTGTCAGGGGACGGCACACTCACCATCTCCGGCAGCGGAGCGATGGACGTTTTTGCGACCGATGATTACGGAAACGAGCTGTCCCCCTGGCGCGCTCTGCGCGATCAGGTCACAAAAATCGTCGTCCAGTTCGGCGTTACCAGCATCGGCAGCAATGCGTTTTATCGCTGTGACAATCTGGTGAGCGTGGATATCCCGGCCAGCGTGACCAGCATTGGAGAGGATGTGTTTCCGTTATACAGCATAACGGACATCTCGGTGGACGGGAACAATCAGAACTACGCCTCTGTGGACGGCGTGCTGTTCAACGCGGACAAAACGACGCTGATCCGCTATCCGTGCGCCAAGACGGCCGCCTCGTATGCCATTCCCGACACGGTCAGGACCATTGGCGAGGGCGCCTTCAGCTATACCACCAAGCTCACAAGCGTCCGCATTCCCGACGGCGTCACGGCGATCGGAAACGGCGCGTTCAACTGGTGCCTGAGTCTGACCGAAGTCAACATCCCGGCCAGCGTGAAGACCATCGGCAACTTTGCGTTT
Organism: uncultured Oscillospiraceae bacterium; assembly: GCA_947587485.1. GTDB lineage: Bacteria > Bacillota > Clostridia > Oscillospirales > Oscillospiraceae > CAJOIG01. Next base: position 9,204 of record CANPXZ010000008.1, read on the forward strand.
GACACATGCAAGATGACCTCTTTGGAGATCCCCGAGGGCGTGGTCAGCATCGGAGAGTGGGCGTTTCATGGCTGTAAACTGACCAGCGTGACGGTCCCTGCCAGCGTGACCTACCTGGGAGAGGAAGCGTTCTACACAGACACGTTAAAAAGTATAACAGTCCTGAACCCCGACTGTGTCATTGGCCATGAAACATACAAAGAGGGCGACGAACATTATGCCTCCATAGATTTAACGCTTGGCGATTATGGTACAGTGATTTACAGTTATGACGGGTCTACGGCGGAGGCATATGCCAAGAGATGGGGTTATACCTTCAAATCTTTGGGGAGCGTACCCCAGCCTACCGCCACGCCCAAGCCCACCGCGACCCCCACGCCGGCTAAGCTGGCAACGCCCAAGATCACAAAGATGGAGAACACCGCCAGCGGCTTGAAGGTGACCTGGGGCAAGGTGGACGGCGCGGTCCGGTACACGGTGTTCTACAAGCTCAAGGGAGCCTCGAAGTGGACCAAGATCGGTACCACCACCGCCACCAGCTACACCCGCAAGGCCAAGGACCTGAAAAGCGGCAAGACCTACGTTTTCACTATCCGCTGTGTGAAAAACGACAAAAAGACCTACACCAGCGACTATGACAAGACCGGAAAGAGCCTGACCTATTATGCGGCCCCGACGGTGAAGATCGCGAAGGCATCCAACGGCGGGATCAAGGTGACATGGAACAAGGTCGCGGGAGCCAGCCGCTATATGGTCTATTACAAGGAAAACGGCGGGAGCTGGAAGCGGATCGGCACCACCACGGCTACCAGCTACACTCGGGCGGCGTCCAAGCTGAAAAACGGCGTGACCTATGAGTTCACGGTCCGGTGCGTGAAGAACGACAAGAAGACCATGCTGAGCTCGTATAAAGCCAGCAACAGTCTGAAGTATAAGAAGTAACACAAAAATGTTATCCCCTCCGGCGAGCCGGAGGGGATTCATTATCGAACGCCTCCCTCTGACGAGGGAGGTGGCACGGCGAAGCCGTGACGAAGGGAGAGATACACCGGCACCGGAGGTGACTTGTCTCTCCCCCAGTCAGCGTCGTCGGAGCACGCAAGCCAGGTCTCACTTTGCCGCAAGCGGCAAAGCTCGAATGGCTCGCGGCTCCTCCTCTCCCCAAGGGGCGCTGACAGCCCCCTCGTCAGAGGGGGCCGTCAATAAGGTCCGCTTACAGATCAAAATAGCGGGCGGCGTTGTAGTAGCAGATGCCCTCCACGATCTTCTTCAGGGCGGCCTCGTCGGCGGGGTACTCGCCGTTCTCCACCCACTTGCCGATCAGGTTGCACAGGATGCGGCGGAAGTAATCGTGCCGGGCGTAGCTGAGGAAGGACCGGGAGTCGGTGAGCATGCCCACGAAGTTGCCCAGAAGGCCCAGGTTGGCCAGGGACTTCATCTGATCCTCCATGCCGGTCTTGTTGTCGTTGAACCACCAGGCGGAGCCGTGCTGGATCTTGCCGGGGATCTCGTCAGACTGGAAGCAACCCAGCATGGTGCCCAGCTGCTCGTTGTCGGCGGGGTTCAGGGAGTACAGGATGGTCTTGGGGCAGGCCCCCTCCTTGTCCAGGGCGGACAGGAACCGGGCGATGTCGCCGCCGCAGGTGTTCTGGGCGATCATGTCAAAGCCGGTGTCGGCCCCCAGCCGGGCGTACATGCGCTCGTTCATGTTCCGCAGGCAGGAGTAGTGCAGCTGCATGGCGATGCCCAGCCGGTGATATTCCTTGCCCAGGTGCATGAGGATGGCGGTCTGATAGCCCTCCGCCTGCTCCAAGGTGACCTCGCCGCCGTCCATGACCTTCTTGAAGGCCATGTCCGCCGCCGTGGCGCTCACGGGCCGGAAGGGGATGTAGTCCAGGCCGTGGTCGCTGGCCCGGCAGCCCATCTTCTTGAAGAACTCCAGCCGCTCGGTAAGGGCCGCGCACACGTCCGCCACGGTGTCCAGAGAGTCCTTGCCCACGCTGGCCGCCAGCTTGCCGATGTACTCGGCGAAGCCGGGCTTGTTGATGTTGATGGCCTTGTCGGGCCGGAAGGAGGGGCAGACCTTGAACTTGATGGCGGGGTCGGCGGCGATCTTCTCGTGCCACTCCAGGGTGTCGATGGGATCGTCGGTGGTGCCGATCATGGCCACGTTGGCCTTTTCGATCAGGCCCCGGACGGTCATCTTGGGGTCGTTTTGCAGCTTGTCCCTGGCCATGTCCCAGACCTCGTCCACGGTCTCCGGGCACAGGTACTTGTCATAGCCGAAGAACTGGTGGAGCTCCAGGTTGCACCAGTGGTACATGGGGTTGCCGATGGCCATGACCAGGGTCTCGGCGAACTTTTCAAGCCGCTCCTTGTTGGGCTTGTGGCCGGTGATGTATTCCTCGCTGACGCCGTTGGAGCGCATCAGACGCCACTTGTAGTGGTCGCCGAAGAAGGTGCCGTCCGGATTCTCGCCCCCCAGCCAGACCTGGGTCAGGTCCTCGAACCGGCGGTCCTCATAGATCTCCTGGGGCGGGATGTGGCAGTGGTAGTCCACCAGGGGCAGGGGCTCGGCGTAGTCGTGGAACAGGTGCTTGGCGGTCTCGGTCTCCAGGATAAAATCCTTGTCCATAAATGCTTTCATCGTGTCGTGTGCTCCTTTCCATATTCAAAATTGACAGGTGTTACGCATATCCAAAATATTTTTACACAACAGACAGTTTTTTGCAAGTGCGGCGGGATGTTTTCAGCGCTTTGCATAAAAACAAAGGGGAAATATCGCCAGAATGCCAACGGGGGACGGGCTGGCGTCAGCACTCCTGGCCGAGGCGCAGGCGCAGCACGTTCCAGGAAAGCGGCGGCAGTACGGCCCGCAGCTCTCCGTCCTGCACGGTCCCGCCGGATACCCGCCGGGGCTTGAGTATCTCCTGCCCCGGCCCGTTCACCGCCAGGGGGTCCGGCCCGGAGAGGCAGAGGTGCTCCGCCAGGGTCCCGCCGCCGAAGGCCGCCAGAGGGCAGGCCAGCTCCAGGGGCTGGTCCTGGGCGCGGTTCACGGCGAAGATGTCCAGCTCGCCCTTGTCCTCATGCCAGACCGCGGCGGTCTCCAGATAGGGCACGTCCGTGAAGCTGAGGCTGTCGTACCTGGGGGAGACGACCGAGGCCCGCAGCACCGCGCCCCGGCCGTACAGGCTGCCGTGCAGGAAGGGCCAGTAGATGCTCTGCCGCCAGACGGGGCCCCCGCCCGGCTCGGTCATGATGGGGGCCAGCACGTTCACCAGCTGAGCCAGACAGGCGATCCGGACCCGGTCCGCGTGGTTCAAAAGCGTGATGAGCATGCAGCCGAACACGGCCGCGTCCGCCATGGTGTACTGTTCCTCCAAAATGGCGGGGGCGTGCTGCCAGGGCTCGATGCGTTCCTCCTGGCCGCTGGTCTTGAACCAGACGTTCCACTCGTCAAAACTGAGCATCATCTTCTTTTTGGACCGGCGCTTGGCCTGGGCGCAGTCGCACACGGAGGCCACCGTGGAGATGAACCGGTCCGTGGTCAGGCTCTGGGCCAGGAAATCCCCCAGGTCGTTGGTGTAGTCCCCCAGATACTGGTGCAGGGACAGAAAGTCGATGTCGTCATAGGCGTGGTCCAGCACCGTGGCCTCCCACTGGGGGAAGGTGGGCATATCCGGGTTGGAACTGCCGGAGGCGGTGAGCTTGACAGTGGGGTCCATCCGGCGCATGGCCCGGGCGGTCTCCACGGCCAGACGGCCGTATTCCTCCGCGGTCTTGTGGCCCAGCTGCCAGGGCCCGTCCATCTCGTTGCCCAGGCACCAGTATTTGACGGCGTGGGGCTGCTTCACCCCGTGGGCGATGCGCAGGTCGCTGTAGTGGGACCCGCCCGGCAGGTTGCAGTATTCCAGCAGGTCGCAGGCCGCCTGCACGCCCCGGGTGCCCAGGTTCACCGCCAGCATCAGCTCCGCGCCCACGTCCCGGCAGAAGCCGGCGAACTCGTTGAGGCCCACCTGGTTGCTCTCCAGGCTCCGCCAGGCGGTGTCCGGCCGGACCGGACGCCGGTCCCTGGGGCCCACGCCGTCCTCCCACCGGTAGCCGGAGACAAAGTTGCCCCCCGGATAGCGCAGCAGGGGGACCCGCAGCGTCCGGATGGCGTCCGCCACGTCCTGCCGGAAGCCCTGCTCGTCGGCGGCGGGATGGCCGGGGCAGTAGACGCCGTCGTAGACCGCCCGGCCCAGGTGCTCGATGAAGGAGCCGAACAGCTCCGGCGGGACCTCCGCCAGTTGGAAATGGGGATCGAGATGCATGGAAGCCTTCAGCATGAAAACGCCCTCCTTACAGGATGTATTGATGTATTATGTTAATTTTACTATACCATCCCCCGGAATGCAAGGCTTGTCAGCGGCCGTGGATACGGTTATAATGGCTCCATACTTCCATACTAAAGATAAGGAGATATCCGGGATGAAGGTATTGATGATCAACGGCAGCCCCCGCAAAAACGGGAACACGGCCCTGGCTCTGAGGGAGATGGAGAAGGTCTTTGCCGCAGAAGGGGTCGAGGCGGAGACCATGCACATCGGCAACAAGGCCATCCGGGGCTGCGTGGCCTGCGGCGGGTGCGCCAGGACCGGCAAATGCGCCTTTGACGACGCGGTCAACGAGGCGGCTCCCAAGTTCGAGGCCTGCGACGGCCTGGTGGTGGCAAGCCCCGTCTATTACGCCTCCGCCAACGCCACGTTGGTGGCGTTTCTGACCAGGCTTTTCTACAGCACAAGCTTTGACAAGACCATGAAGGTGGGGGCCTGCGTGGCGGCGGCCCGGCGGGGCGGCCTCACGGCCACCTACGACGAGCTGAACAAGTTCTTCGCCATCTCCGGCATGCCCATCGCCTCCGGCCAGTATTGGAACGGCATCCACGGCCAGGCACCCGGCGAGGCGGAGCAGGACGCGGAGGGCCGGCAGATGATGCGGACCCTGGCCCGGAACATGACCTTCCTCATGAAGAGCATCGCCCTGGGCAAAGCGCAATACGGCCTTCCCCAGCGGGAAGCGCCACAGTGGACCAACTTCATCCACTGAACCGGGACAAACAAGCAAGGCCCCCGAAACGCTCGCGTTTCGGGGGCCTTGCTTGTATCCGGGGCTCAGGCGGGGATGTGGCGCTTGAGCCAGTTTTTCCGCAGATAGTATACGATGAACACCGCCGCCGTGATGCCCCAGGTGACGGGATAGCTGGCCGCCACCATGGCGGGGGTCCGATGCAGGGGCAGCACGCCCCAGATCCAGATCAGCCGCAGCACGCACACGCCGAAGATGGTGATGATCATGGGCTGCAATGCCTCGCCCACGCCCCGGGCCGCGCCGGAGAAGATCTCGATGAACACATAGGCGGCGTAGGCCGGGGCCCAGACCCGGATGAAGGCCGTGCCCTGGGCCACCACGGCCTCGTCCCCGGTGAAGACGCGCAATATGGGTCCGGCGAAGGCGATCTCCAGCATGCTGAGGGCGAGGATGGTCCCCAGGGTCATCCCCAGGCACACCCGCGTGCCCCGCAGGACCCGGTCGTACTGGCCCGCGCCGAAGTTCTGGCCCGCGAAGGTGGTGACGGAGATGCCGAAGGCCCCCATGACCATCCACACGAAGCCGTCGATGCGGCTCACGGCGGACCAGCTGGCCACCGCGTCGGTGCCGAAGCCGTTCACCGCCGCCTGGATCACCAGGTTGGAGATGGAGTAGAGCACCGACTGCATCCCGGCGGGCAGGCCCAGCCGGACGATCCTTCTGAGCATATCCGCGTGGAAGCGCACCTTCCGCAGACTGACCCGGTAGGCGTCTCTGGTCCGGACCAGCCGGAGCATCACCAGCACGGCGCTGACGGTCTGGGCCAGCACCGTGGCCAGGGCCACGCCGAACACGTCCCAGTGAAAGGCCACCACGAACAGCAGGTCCAGTACGATGTTCACCGCGCAGCAGGCGATCAGCACGTACAGGGGCATTTTGGAGTCCCCGATGGCCCGGAGGATGGCGGTGCCCACGTTGTAGATGATACAGGGGATCAGGCCGGTATAGAAGATGTTGATGTAGGTCATGGCCTCGTCCATGACCTCCTCCGGCACGTCCAGCAGCTCCAGGGAGAACCGGGCGGTGACAAGACCCACGGCCGTGAGCACGGCCCCGCCGGCCAGGGCCAGGGCGATGGAGGTGTGCACCGCCTTGGAGAGGTTTTCATGATTGCGGCCCCCGTAGAACTGGGAGATGATCACCGACGCGCCGCCGGACAGGCCGATGAAGAACCCCAGCCACAGATTGATGACGGTGCCGGTGCTGCCCACGCCGGCCAGGGCCTGCTTGCCCACGTACTTGCCCACGATGATGGTGTCCACCGTGTTATAAAGCTGCTGGAAAAAGGAGCCGATCAGGATGGGGAAGAAAAACAGCAGCAGCTGCTTCCAGATGACGCCCTCGGTGATCTCGTTTCGCTGGATGGTCTGCAACGGGCCGCCCTCCTTCGGGGGAAGTGACAAAATTCGGCATCATCTTAGCACAACGGGCCGGATAGTCAAGTGTTTTCCGGCGTGGGAGAAAAAATCCCGTTCCGGGCCGTTTTTTCGTGGAAAACGCCGGGTCATATGGTGGTTGCTTTTGCGGAGAAATAGCGTTATAATGGCGTACAATACATTTTGGGCCCCCGGGCCCGGCAAGAGGTAGCTTCTTGAGCGAGAGAGTCATCGACATTTTGATATCGTCCTTTCCCCGCATATTGGGCCAGGGCCTTCTGGTCACCATCCCCCTGACGGTGATCTCCTTCGCCCTGGCGATGGTGGTGGCGGTGATCTGCGCCATGATCCAGATCGCGGACGTGAAGGGCCTGAAGCAGATCGTGCGGTTTTACATCTGGATCATAAGGGGCACGCCCCTTCTGGTGCAGCTGTATCTTGTGTACTTCGGCCTGCCGGACCTGGGGCTGGTGCTGCCGGCGTTCCCCTGCGCGGTGGCGGTGTTCGCCCTGAACGAGGGGGCCTACTGCGCCGAGACGGTCCGGGCGGCCATCGAGTCGGTGCCCAAGGGCCAGATGGAGGCGGGCTACTGCGTGGGGCTCAGCTACATCCAGATCATGCGCCGGATCGTGCTGCCCCAGGCCTTCCGCACCGCGTTCCCGCCCCTTTCCAACTCCCTCATCAGCATGGTGAAGGACACCTCCCTGGCCGCCAACATCACCGTCACGGAGATGTTCATGACCACCCAGCGGGTGGCGGGCCGGACCTACGAGCACCTGGCGCTGTACGCGGAGGTGGCGCTGATCTACCTGCTGTTCTGCACGGTGATCACCTGGCTGCAGCGGCTGGGTGAGAAGAAGCTGAACGCCATGAACGGGGGGAACGTGATCCGTGCTTGAGATACGGGGACTGAAAAAGACCATCGGCGGGGCCGAGATACTGAAGGGCGTGGACCTGACCGTGGAAAAGGGGGACGTGCTGGCGGTGCTGGGCCCCTCCGGCGGCGGCAAGACCACGCTGCTGCGGTGCCTCAATTACCTGGAGCGGGCCGACGCGGGGACCATGACCTTCCTTGGCCAACAGATGGATATGCCCACCGTGAGCCGGAAGGACGTGGCCGCCTACCGGCGGCACACCGCCTTCGTGTTCCAGAGCTTCAACCTCTTTGCCAACAAGACCGCGCTGCAAAACGTGACGGAGGGGCTGATCGTGGCCCGGAAGATGCCCAAGGCGGACGCGGAGAGCCGGGCCCTTGCGGCCCTGGAGCGGGTGGGGCTGGCGGACAAGCGGGACTCCTATCCCAGCCAGCTTTCCGGCGGACAGCAGCAGCGGGTGGCCATCGCCCGGGCCGTGGCCGGGGAGCCGGACGTGATCTTCTTCGACGAGCCCACCTCCGCCCTGGACCCGGAGCTGATCGGCGGGGTGCTGGACGTGATCCGTTCCCTGGCCGAGGACGGCATGACCATGATCGTGGTGACCCACGAGGTCCGCTTTGCCAGGAACGTGTCCACAAAGGTGCTGTTCATGGAGGAGGGCCGGGCCCTGGCCTTCGGGCCGGCGGGGCCGTTTTTCGAGGAGCAAAAACTGGAGCGGATACAGACTTTTTTCCGCTCCCTTGACAGAAAGGATGAATAAGATGATGAAGAAGCTTGTATCGCTGGCGCTGGCGTTCGTGCTGTGCGCGGGATTGCTCTGCGGCGTGGGAGCCTACGCGGCGGAGGAGGAAGACGACCTTCTGGCCGCCATTCAGGAGAAGGGCGTGCTGACCATCGCCATGGAGGGCACCTGGGCCCCCTGGACCTATCACGACGAGGACGACGAGCTGGTCGGCTTCGACGTGGAGGTGGGCCAGTACATTGCCGACTATCTGGGCGTGGAGGCCCAGTTCGTGGAGGGCGAGTGGGACGGCCTGTTCGCCGGCATGGACTCCAAGCGCTACGACCTCGTCATCAACGGCGTGGACGTGACCGACGAGCGCAGCGAGAAGTACGATTTCTCCGACCCCTATGCCTACATCCGCACCGCCCTGGTGGTCCGGGAGGACAACGAGGACATCGCCTCCTTCGAGGACCTGGACGGCAAGGTGACCTCCAACAGCATCGGCAGCACCTACATGGAGCTGGCGGAGCAGTACGGGGCCATGGTGGAGGGCGTGGACTCCCTGGGCGAGACCATGCAGATGGTCCAGTCCGGACGGGCGGACGCCACTCTGAACGCGGAGGTGTCCGTGTTGGATTACTTCACCCAGCAGCCCGACTCCGGATTGAAGATCGTGGCCTACACCGAGGAGGCCAACCTGGTGGCCATCCCCATGCGCAAGGGCGATGAGACCGCTTCCCTCCGGGAGGCGATCAATGAGGCCATCGCCGCCATGCGGGAGGACGGCACCCTGACGGAGCTGTCCGAGAAATACTTCGGCAGCGATATCACCGGCTCGGAAGAAGAAACGGGAGATTAACGCTTGCAGACCCAGACCAAGGAACCGAATTTTCTTCGGCGGATGACGGGCCGGCTCCGGCCGGCCTTCTCCGCCCATCCATACCTGAGCACGGCGGCGCTGGCGCTGGTGCTGGAGCTGGCGCTGGAGATGCTGGGCCGGCACTCGCCATTGCAGGGCGTGGTGTTCCTGTTCGCCCACCCGGTGCACTTTCTGGCCAACGCGGGCATCATCATGACCACCCTGGCCGTCAGCCACCTGTTCAAGCGGCGCAACTTTTTCCTGCCCTTTTTCGCGGGACTGTGGCTGCTGCTGGGCCTGGCCAACGCGGTGGTGCAGTGCTTCCGGTCCACGCCCCTGGGGGCGGTGGACCTGGCGATCCTGCCCTCGGCGGTGTCCATCATCGGCATCTACATCGACGCATGGATGATCGCGCTGCTGGCGGCGCTGCTGCTGGCCTGCGTGGGGTGGATCGTTTCCGCCCTGATCCACAGCGACAAGCGCGCGCCGGACTATAAGCGGGCGGGGGCCTTCGTGCTGGCCAGCGCGTGTCTGGCGGCGGCGTGCTACGGGGCCACCCTCCTGGGCGATGGCCGGGAGAAGCGGAAAGAGGTCTATTCCAACATCATGGACGCCTACGACCGGTACGGTTTCGTGTACTGCTTCTGCACCGGGGCCCTGGACCGGGGCGTGGACGAGCCGGAGTTCTATTCCCAGGCCGACGTGGACCGGCTGGTGGACAGCCTGGAGCCCGGCGCCGTCCCGGAGGAGCGGCCGGACGTGATCATGATCCAGCTGGAGAGCTTTTTCGACGTGGCCCATCTGGACGACGTGTCCTATGACGAGGACCCGATCCCCGTGTTCCGGGAGCTGAAGGAGAACTATTCCTCGGGCTTTCTCACGGTGCCCTCCGTGGGCGCGGGCACGGCCAACACGGAGTTCGAGGTCCTCAGCGGCATGAGTCTGGACTTCTTCGGCATGGGGGAGTATCCCTACATGACCGTGCTCCAGGAGGAGGCCTGCGAGACCGTGGCCACGGACCTGAAGGACCTGGGCTATAAGGCCCACGCGGTGCACAACAACACCGGCACGTTCTATATGCGCAACGTGGTCTTCTCCCAGCTGGGCTTCGATACCTTCACCCCCATCGAGTTCATGAACGGCATCGAGTACAACCCCATCGGCTGGGCCAAGGATGAGATCCTGACAGGCGAGATCATGAAGGCGCTGGAAAGCTCCGACGAGCCCCACTTCGTCTTCGCCATCACCGTCCAGGGCCACGGCAAGTACCAGCGCGGCATCGACAGCGCGGAGGCGGAGAGCCTGAACATCACCTGGGCCGACGACGAGGAGGACCAGGACGCCCTGGCCTATTACCTGAGCCAGCTGCGGGAGACGGACGCGTTCATCGGCGCGCTCCGGGACGCGCTGGAGCAGCGGGGCAGACCTGCGGTGCTGGTGCTGTACGGGGACCATCTGCCCAACTTCGACATCGGCTCCGACCAGCTGGAGAATGGGGACATCTTCCAGACGGAGTACGTCATCTGGGACAACATGGGTCTGCCGGCGGAGGACAAAGACCTGGAGGCCTATCAGCTGTCCGCCCATGTGCTGGAAAAGCTGGGCATCGGCGGCGGCATCCTGACCCGGTACCACCAGCAGATGGCCGGCAGCCCGGATTACGAGACCGGCCTGCAGCTTTTGGAGTACGACACCCTTTACGGGGACTTCTACTGCTACGGCGGGACCAATCCCTATACCGCCTCGGACCTGCGCATGGGCCTGGACCCCATCGTTGTCAGGGATGCGTCCTGGTCCGACGGGGTGCTGACCGTGACGGGGGACGGCTTCACCGCCTGGAGCCGCGTCGCCGTGGGCGAGGACGAGCTGGACACGGTCTTCGTGGACGAGCACACGGTGACGGCGGAGCTGGACGAGCCGCCGGAGGCGGAGACGCCCCTCACCGTCCGCCAGCGGGCCGCCAACAAGTCCGGCGTCCTGGGCGAGAGCGAGCCCTACTATTGGTGAGCCGCTCCGTTCGCTGGAATATCAGGAAGTATGCGATATCCGCACCCGCGGCCCGTCCGCGGGTGCGGAACTTTATGGCCGAAGCCTCGGGCGCGTATGCGGCGGGCGGCGAATATGCATAATATATTCTGATGGGCTGAAAAGAAAACGAGCAAGATAAGTTATAGACGTTGGACAGGATCAGAAAAACAGCAGGATTTTTTCAAAAAAAGCAAAAAAAGTTTCCGTTTTTGTGAGCCGTTTTCTTCTTTTTTCCCGTCTGTATATAATGGAAGCGTTATAGCATATAGCTATGCGCGCAGACAGTATGCGGACGGATCGGCATATGCGGGGCGATCGCCTTTTGTGCCGGCACAGGCGTCTGCGGGGAGGTTTAGACAATGAAAAGCAGCAGTCGTTTCGTGGCCCTTATGCTGGTGTTTCTGCTGGTGTTCGGGAATCTGGGCACAGCGGTCCTGGCTGCGGAGGCCGCCGGACCGGAGAGTGAGGACCGGACCTATACGCTGACCGAGGAGGTGGTCATCCTGGATGACGGGACGCCTCTCGGCTCCGCGCCCACGGAGGCGGAGTGCTGCATCCTGCACTTCCTTTTGATGCTGTGCGCCCTGGGCGTGACGGTGTACTATGTCTTTGACCGGAAGCGCCATCAGACGATCGAGTTTGAGCTCCGGTCCGCGTTGATGTGAACGGCGGATGGCCCGCAAAGGAGATAACATATGCACGAGTATTTTCATACAAGATTCGGCTTTTGTTTGTGGGACATCGGCGCTGCCGCCGCGTTGGCGGCCATCGTGATCATTCTTGTGGTGCACACCGTCAGGCAGAGAAAGCGCGAGCAGGATTTTGAGGCGGAGCTCTCGGCGCAGATGGCCGAAAAGATCAGCAGGGACAACGAGGACAAGTGAAAAGTATAAGCAGCTGCCCGGCGGGATGTATCCGCCGGGCAGTTTTACATGGTCGATTCAGGTCAAGGATGAGATGAGGTCAAGGACGCTCTGCCAAAGGGTACGGAGATCGTTTTGCAGGATGTCCCAGTTGGCCGCCAGGCGCTCGCCGTATTGGGCCAGGTGGCCGTGGGCCTGGAGGGCGGAGGGGGAGCTGCCGGTGAAGAAGGCCACGCCGATGGCGGCCACGCCCAGAAGGAAGCAGATCATGGACACGCCGCTGACGATGTGCCACAGCTTACGCATGGGGGATCACCTTCTTTCCAAGGGTGAGATGGCTCACGGCCTGCCAGCCCCGGACAAAGAGCGACACGATGCCCACGTCCAGCCGCAGCCCGCACCACAGCGTCACCAGCGCCACGCTCAGGATCAGAAAGGCCAGCCCGAACAGCATCAGCGCGTCGGCGATGTAGCTGGTGCACCACAGCCCGCCCACGGCGGCCAGGTACGTGCCCAGCAGCAGCGCCAGGCCCGGCAGGAGCAGCACCGGCAAAAGCAGCAGGCAGATAAGCCCGATGGGCAGCGCCAGCACGATCAGGCAGATGATGAAAAGCGGCACGCCTACCCACAGGGGCATGGCCCGCTCGATGATCACGTCCGGCGCCTCCTCCGGTACATCCTCCGGCCCGTCGTCATGGTCCAGGGGCATGGAGATGAAGCGGGGACCGTCCAGGTTGGGGGCCGGCGCGGGCGCTTCGGCGGGGGTCTCGGGCCCCGGTCCGTCCTCCGGCGGCGTATCCACCGGCTCCGGCTCGTTCGCCTGGGGCGGGATCATCTCAAAGCCGGACAGGTCGTCCATCACCAGCGGGGGCACGTCCAGGTCCGGCAGGCCCTCCACCATGTCCGGCACGGCGGGTTCCGGTTCTGCCTCCGGGACGGGCTCCGGCTCCGGTGCGGGAGCGGGGGCGGGCAGGTCCAGGGAGCTCAGGTCCAGCCGGCCCGGCTCATAGGTGCGGCTCAGGCGGATGGATACTCTGGTGGGCGAGCCGATGTGGGCGATGAGGTCATCGATGCCGTCGGGCCCGGCCTGGTCGAACAGCTGGCCGCAGCGGGCGACGGTCCTGTCCCGGTCGGCGGAGGTCATGAACACCAGAAGCCGGCGCAGCTCGCCAAGATATTGGGGCTTGTTCAAAAGATCAACTCCTTACGCGCCTGTAAGTAGACATAATCATTATACTTTGAAAATGCCCGCCGGTCAAGTCCCTGTGGGAGGGCTGGAATGGGCTTGACAAGGACCGGCGTCCTATATAAAATAGGTGGGTCTATTGAAACAAGCGAAAGAGGGATCGTATTATGGCTAACGACAAGCAGGTGACCCAGATCACCTCCATGGATCAGGATTTCGCCCAGTGGTACACCGACGTGTGCACCAAGGCGGAGCTGGTGGACTACTCCGGCGTGAAGGGCTTTTTCGTCATGCGCCCTTACGGCTACGCCATCTGGGAGAATATCCAGGCCTGGCTGGACGGCGAATTCAAAAAGACCGGCCACGAGAACGTGTCCATGCCCATGTTCATCCCGGAATCGCTGCTGCAAAAGGAGAAGGACCATGTCCAGGGCTTCGCCCCGGAGTGCGCCTGGGTGACGGTCGGCGGCAGCGAGGAGCTGCCCGAGCGGCTGTGCGTGCGGCCCACCAGCGAGACGCTTTTCTGCGACCACTGGAAGAATATCCTCCACTCCTGGCGGGACCTTCCCATGAAGTACAACCAGTGGTGCAGTGTGGTCCGCTGGGAAAAGACCACCAGACCCTTCCTCCGGGGCCGGGAATTCCTCTGGCAGGAGGGCCACACCCTCCACGCCACCGAGGAAGAGGCCCGTGCCGAGACGCTGCAGATGCTGGATATCTACGCCCGGTGCTATGAAGAGCTTCTGGCCATGCCGGTCATCAAGGGCGACAAGACCGAGAAGGAGAAGTTCGCCGGCGCGGAGAACACCTACACGGTGGAGTGCATGATGCACGACCACAAGGCCCTCCAGTCCGCCACCAGTCACTATTTCGGCGACGGCTTCGCCCGGGCCTTCGACATCACCTTCCAGGACAAGAACAACCAGGCCGTGTACCCCCACCAGACCAGCTGGGGCTTCACCACCCGGTCCATCGGCGGGCTCATCATGACCCACGGCGACGACCGGGGCCTGGTGCTGCCGCCCCATGTGGCCCCCATCCAGGTGATCGTGCTGCCCATCGCCGCCCACAAGCCCGGCGTCACCGAGGCGGCGGAGAAGCTGGTGGAGCGGCTGAAGGCTGCGGGATTGCGGGTCAAGGGCGATTTCTCCGACAACAGCCCCGGCTGGAAGTACGCCGAGTATGAGATGAAGGGCGTGCCCCTGCGACTGGAGATCGGCCCCCGGGACCTGGAGAACGGCCAGGCCGTGGCGGTCCGGCGGGATGACCAGGCCAAGACGTTCATCCCCCTGGATGAGCTGGAGAGCGCCGTGCCCGCCCTGCTGGAGACGGTCCAGCAGGCCCTCTATGACAAGGCCAAGGCCAATCTGGAAAGCCACACCTGGCCCGCCTCCACGGTGGAGGAGGTCAAGGAAAAGGCCCAGGACGGCTTCGTCAAGACCATGTGGTGCGGCGACGCCGCCTGCGAGGAAAAGATGAAGGAGCTGGCCGGCGTGTCCAGCCGGTGCATCCCCTTCGCCCAGGAGAAGCTGGGGGAGACCTGCCCCTGCTGCGGCCGTCCCGCCAAACACAGCATCATCTGGGGCATAGCCTACTGAGGCGAAAGAACGACAAAAAATGGAGCACCTCTCGAGGTGCTCCATTTTCGTTATCAGTAGAACGTGGCCACGGTCTGGGCCGGAGGCGCGGCGCTCTCCAGCTTTTCCACCGTCAGCACCGGGCCTTTTTTGCCGTAGCCCCGGTGCCACTTCACCTCCACGCGGGCGGTGACCGTCAGCCACTGGCCCTTCTCCAGGCTGGCCGCCTCCGGCCAGCGGCAGATGAGCCCGGCGAACTGGATGTCGTTGGCGCAGCACATCATCAGCTGCCGCCCAAAGACGAAGTTGTCCTTGGCAAGCCTTGGGCTCTTGGCCACCAGTCCCTTGTAGCGCAGGGTCTTGCCGTCGTACTTGGAGAAATCCTCGGAAAGGTCTGTGTAGAACAGCGCGTAGTCCTCGTCCTTGATGTCGACCACCGGGGCCTCCAGATCAAAGGGCAGGGGGTCCTCGATGTCGTCGTAGGACACCGAGCCGTCCGGGGCCTCGTAGGCGATGTCGCACCGGCGGTTGGCGGCCCGGACGATCTTGTGCAGCTCCATCTTGTCCAGACCGGGCTTGCAGCGGTTGAACACCACCAGCTCGCAGCTTTTCAGCTTGTCATAGACCAGCTGGCGCATGTTGGCGTTGTAGCTGACGAAGGTGTTGGAGTCGCAGAACAGAAACTCCTGGGCCACCACCCACGCCTCGGGCATGCGCTGGTAGAGGTCGTCCAGCAGCCACATGCCGTTGTACTCGATCAGGACCCGCTCGGCCCGGCATTCCTTCTCCATGGCCTCCAGGGTCTGGGGCCGGAGATCGTCCTCGCTGTCCAGGGTGCGGATGAACACGTTTTTGCCGGAAAAGCTGTCCGGCTCATATTCCTCCACGCCCTCCTCGCACAGCAGCAGGAGCGTCCGCTCCCCCTGGTTGAAGCGCCGGTCCTCCAGAGTCTCCTGGATGAATTTGGTCTTGCCGGCCTCCAGAAAGCCGGTGAACAGATAGACGGGGATCTGGTTCACAGCCCGAACAGCTCCTTCACAGCGTTCTCGTTGAGGTTCGCGCCGATGACGCACACCCGGCCGGCCACGTTGGCGGCGCCGGTGCGGATATCCTTCTCGCCGGGGGTGTAGTCAAAGTGGACCCAGGTCCCGTCCGGGGCGGGCACATAGCCCTTGGCCCGGACCACGAAGCCGTAGGCCTCCGCGTCCGCCAGCTTGTCCAAAATGGCGTCGATGTCCGCCGCGGCGTACTTCTTGGAGGTCTCCGCCCCCCAGCTCTGGAACACCTCGTCCGCGTCGTGGCCGTGATGGTGGTGATGGTGATGATGGTGGTGCTCGTGCTCGTCCTCATCATCGTCGTCGTGGTCATGGTGGTGATGGTGGTGCTCGTGCTCGTCCTCATCGTCGTCATCGTGATGATGGTGGTGATGGCACTCGCATTCGGGGTCGTCGCACTCGTCGTCCTCTTCATCTTCTTCCTTGTAGTGCTCCTCCAGCAGAGCGGCCAGCTCTGCGGAGATGGAACTGCGCTGGTCGATGGCGTCCAGGATCTGCCGGCCGGTGAGCGCGTCCCAGTCGGTGGAGACGATGACGGCGTCGGGGTTTTTCTCCCGCAGCAGCGCCTCGGCCTGGGCCACCTTCTCCGGGGCCAGGTTCCCGGTCCGGCTCAGGACGATGCAGTTGGCGGACTGGACCTGGTTATCGAAGAACTCGCCGAAGTTCTTCATATACATCTTGGCCTTGGCCGCGTCCACCACGGTGGTGAGGCCCCCCAGGACGAACTGGTCCCCGGCGGACTGGACCGCCGCCACGATCTCCGACAGCTTGCCCACGCCGGAGGGCTCGATGAGGATGCGGTCGGGCTGGTACTGCTCCGCCACCATCCGCAGGGCCTTGCGGAAGTCGCCGGTGAGGCTGCAGCAGATGCAGCCGGATTCCAGCTCGTTGACCACGATGCCGGCGTCCTTCAAAAAGCCGCCGTCGATGCCGATCTCGCCGAATTCGTTCTCGATGAGCACCAGCTTCTGCCCCTGATAGCCGTCGGCCAGGAGCTTTTTGATGAGCGTGGTCTTTCCGGCTCCAAGGAAACCGGAAAAGATGTCGATCCTTGTCATGTATATCGCCTTTCTGACAGTGAAGAATAAAATAAAACTTTGTTCACACAACCTGGGATGATATTGGGTATAATCAAGAT
Organism: uncultured Oscillospiraceae bacterium; assembly: GCA_947587485.1. Taxonomy (GTDB): domain Bacteria; phylum Bacillota; class Clostridia; order Oscillospirales; family Oscillospiraceae; genus CAJOIG01. The sequence goes on from CANPXZ010000008.1 coordinate 26,015, forward strand.
CCCGGGTCCAATAAGCTATTGTAGCACATTTTTCTTATAAAGAAAAGGAAAAGTACAGGATTTCTTGGCTTCCGGGGCGATATTTTCGATTTGAGTATGGCATTATTTGCACCGCTATGCTATAATGCCCCTAATGCGGCTATTATACATGACGGCCTTCAGCCCGTTTTGGCTGGAAGGCGGCCGCGCTGCCCGGCGTACGCCGGGGCTGAGCGGTATGGCAGTATAGCCGCTGTCGGAGGAAGGGTATGAGACGATCCCGCTTTGTCATCATTATTGTGTGTGTTTGTTTGCTGGTGTGCGCGCTTGCCGCCTGCATCGGAAGAGACGGCCCGGAGCAGTCGCCCCAGCTGAGCGAATCGGTCCAATTCCAGGACGGCGGCGAGACCGCGTCTGCGGCCGCGCCCACGGCTGCCCCGCAGCCGGGCCTGATGCGGGCCGATCATGTGCAGTATATCACGGCGGAGGGCGGCTATTTCCGCCCCAACGAGCCGGTGACGAGAGGCCAGCTGGCCCAGATCCTGTGCCAGCTCCTGTCGGAGGACGCGGCGGCCCCGTCCGGCGGCGCGTCGTTTACGGACGTGCCGGCGGACAGCCCCATCCGGGCCGATGTGGAGCGCCTGGCGGCGTTGGGCGTGGTGAACGGCTACGGCGACGGGACCTTCCGGCCGGATGAGGCCGTCACCCGCAGCGAGATGGTGGCGCTGCTGTGCCGGCTGACGCAGAAGGAAGAGCTGGCCGCTCTGGCCTTCCAGGATGTGCCGGCGGAGCACTGGGCCATGGGCAGCGTGGCGGCGGCCATGGTCAGCGGCTGGCTTTCCGGCTATCAGGACGGCGGGTTTTATCCCGACGCGCCCCTGACCCGGGCGGAGGCGGTGGCGCTGCTGAACCGGGCCCGGGGCCGGACCCCCAACAGGACCGCCATCGACGTGGCCTGCGCCTCGTCCCCCTATCAGGACGTGCCCCAGAGCTTCTGGGCCTACTATGACATCATGGACGTGGCCTTCAGCAACGAGATGCTCTCCTACATCATGGGCGAGGCGGAGGGCGCCGCCCAGGGCATGATCTTCCTGAACGATCATCTGTGCCACATCAACGCCGAACTGCGCCTGGACTATTTCCAGAAGGGGTTCCACACCATCCAGGACGGTCTGGCCACCGACGGGCTGTACTACGCGCCGGAGGACGGGTACTTCCTCCAGCGGAGCCTGCCCGGCCTGCAGGAGCTGGACGGGTCCATGTTCTATGTGCTGAGCGCGGACGGTCCCTTCGTCACGAATTATGACCTGGGCTACCTCCACTTCGGCGAGAACGGCCGCTATACCTCCGGCGACGCGGAGGTGGACGGCTACGTGGACGCCATCATGGCGGGTATCATCCAGGGCGATACCGCGAGCCTGCTCAACGAGGATAAGCTGCGCCAGGCCTACAACGTGCTGCTGTTCGGGGACTACGACTATATGACCCGGCCTCTCGGCTGGACCCGGGGCAGTACGACCTGGTCCCTGGAGTGCGCCAAGACCATGTATGAGACGAAGAAGGGCTCCTGCTATTTCTGGGCTGCCTCCTTCCTGTACCTGGCCCGGCGGCTGGGCTTCCAGGCATATCCCGTCTGCGGCGGCGTCAATGAGAACAACGCCCTGCACGCCTGGGTCATGATCGACCACGGCGACATCGACGATAACGACGTGAACACCGAGCAGAGCAAAAACGAGCTGACCCGGGTGATCGACCCGGACGAGTATATCTACGACATAGAGCTGGACTGGGCCTACCGGACCGGCGCCCACGGCCGGGTGCCGATCCGTCCGGGACGGGACCTGTTCAAGCAGACCCGGGGACAGGCGGTCTGCGTCTATATCTTCCCCGGGGATACATGGATCGCGCCGCCCAAGGACGATACCGACGCGCTGGGCGGCGACGGTGAGGACGGCGGGAACAATGGCGACATCACCCAGCCCGAGGAGCCCATCGGCGGCGGCCTGGTAGAGGGCGTGGACTATACCATGTCGTATGTCAACAACGGCGACGGCACGATCGCTGTCACGATCACCTATCTGACCGGGCCTCAGGCCGGTACGTCTCTCAGCTATACGATGGAGGACCCGAACTATGACCCGAACGCGGGCGCGCCTGCCGTAGACCCGAACGCGGGAGTCGTCACGGACCCGAACGCGGTCACGCCTACCACAGACCCGAACGCGGGAGTCGTCACGGACCCGAACGCGGTCACGCCTACGGCGGACCCGAACGCGGGGGTCGTCACGGACCCGAACGCGGGGACCGTCACGGACCCGAACGCGGGGACCGTCACGGACCCGAACGCGGGAGTCGTCACGGACCCCAACGCGGGAGCGCCCGCAGACCCGAACGCGGGAGCGCCCGTGGACCCGAATGCGGCGGCCGGAGTCGTGACGGCCGCCGATGTGGGCCAGCCTGCCGGCGGGGACGTCGCGCAGCCCGCGGAGGTCATCGCGGAATAATACGACATTTTGCATCCCCGGAGAGCGTCCGCTCTCCGGGGATGACTGGCAGCCCGGAGGGCGGAGAGGAGAAAACAATGGAAAAAGACGCGCGGATCGTCTCCTGGATGGAGGCCCACCGGGAGCAGCTCCTGGAGGACCTGAAGACCCTGTGCCGCATCCCCAGCATGGGCGGCCCGGCGGAGCCCGGCGCGCCCTACGGCCGGGAGGCGAAGCGGGCGCTGGAGAAGGCCATGGAGCTGTGCGCCGGCTACGGCTTCGCCGTGACCAACCACGGCGACCGGGTGATGACGGCGGACATGGGGCCGGAGGAGCCCGTGCTGGACATGCTGGCCCACCTGGACGTGGTGGGTCCCGGCGACGGCTGGGACACGGACCCCTTTGAGCCGGCGGTGAAGCCGGACGGGTACGTCTACGGCCGGGGCGTGGCGGACGACAAGGGCGGCGCCATAGCGGCGCTGTACGCCATGCGGTGCGTGAAGGAACTGGGCCTGCCCGTCAATGGCCGCTGCCGGCTGATCCTGGGTACCGACGAGGAAAACGGCTCCGGCGACGTGGCGTACTATTACGAGCATGTGAAGCCCGCGCCCCAGACCTTTACCCCGGACTCCGACTTTCCCGTGTGCAACGGCGAAAAGGGCTTTTACCGGCTGCGGTTCACCCAGCGCTGGGAGCCGGAGACGGCCTTGCCCCGGGTGGCGGAGCTGCACGGGGGCTTCCGGGTGAACGTGGTGCCGGGGGAGGCGTCCGCGCTGATCGCGGGCATGGACCGGGCCGCGCTGCTGGCCGCCGCCGAGCCTTTGGCGGCGGAGCTGGGCGCGTCCGTCCGGGCGGAGGAGACATCCGGCGGCGCGAAGCTCACGCTGACGGCCAAGGGCTGCCACGCGGCCATGCCGGAGACCGGGAACAACGCCAACACCGCCCTCGTGCGGGTGCTGAGCGGCCTGCCCCTGGCGGACTGCGCGTCCACCCGGGCGATACACGGGATCGATAAGGTCCTGCCCCACGGGGACTATTACGGCAAGGCCCTGGGCATTGCCCAGCGAGACGACGTGACCGGGCCTCTTACCTGCTCCTTCACCCAGATCGACTTCACGGATACTGGCCTTGCGGGCCTTTGCGACTGCCGGGTGCCGGTGTGCGCCAGCGAGGCCAACTGCAAGGCCGTGGCGGACAGGACCATGGCCGCCCTGGGCTTTGAGACGGAGGGCGGCATGGTGCCGCCCCACTACACCCCGGCGGAGGGGAACTTCATCCGGACCCTGAACCGGTGCTATGAGACCTATTCCGGCCGGGCCGGCGGGTGCTATTCCATGGGCGGCGGCACCTACGTGCACGACGTGCCCGGGGGCGTGGCCTTCGGCGTGGTGATGCCGGGGGAGGACGTGCGCATGCACGGGGCCAACGAGCGCATCAGGGTGGAGGACCTGGTCACCGCCGCCGAGATCTTCGCCCAGGCCGTGGCGGATCTGTGCGGGCAGTGAGACTGTAAAAACGATGTTCGTCGGCGGGCGCGGTGCGTCCGCCGACGAACTATGCACAATCGCTAAAAATTCCCAGTTCTTTGCCGGAAACTTGTCTTTCCCTGAAGGACGGAAGCGATTGACTTCATATTTCCCCTATTGTTATAATAAAGACACAAGGAAACAGGCATGGGCCGGCGGACAGAGACGCCGGACTCATATCGCCAAGCGCCTGGGCAGTTCTATTTGCGAGAGAATAGGGCTGCTCAAACTGCTTTAAAGGGAGAACTTATATGAAGAAAGTCGCCATTGTCATGGGCAGCGACAGCGACCTGCCCGTGGTGGAGAGAGCGGCGGGAACGCTGGAGGAATACGGCGTGCCCTTCGAGGTGCACGTGTTCTCCGCCCACCGCACCCCGGACCAGGCCCGGGCCTTCGCCCGAGGCGCCCGCGAGAACGGCTTCGGCGTGCTCATCGCCGCCGCCGGCATGGCCGCGCACCTGGCCGGGGCCCTGGCCGCCAACACGACCCTGCCCGTGGTGGGCATTCCCTTAAAATCGAAAGCCTTAGACGGCGTTGACGCTCTTCTGTCCACGGTGCAGATGCCCTCCGGCATCCCGGTCGCCACCGTGGGTATCGACGGAGCCGTCAACGCCGCCTTGCTTGCGGTCGAGATCCTGGCCCTGTCGGACGAGGCCCTGGCCGCCAGGCTGGACGCCGCCCGGGCCGCCGGAACGGAAAAGGTCCTGGCCAAAAACGCCGCCATTGAGGCGCGGTTCAACGGCAGTCGCTGATAAACGGACCTGCCTGTCCGCAACAGCGGACAGGCGCGAAGCCCGGTCAGGGCGAGCCGCGCGGCATTCCCGCGCGTCAAAGTCAAAATCCGCTGTGCGACAGGATTTTGACTTTCTGCAAGGGGGAATTCACTTTCCCCTTGCAGTTCAAATCACGAACATTCATCAAACGGAGGATATTCCCATGACGAAAAAGGAACAGTTATACGAAGGCAAGGCCAAGAAGGTCTACGCCACCGAGGACCCCGATCTGGTCATCGTCTCCTACAAGGACGACGCCACCGCCTTCAACGGCCTGAAAAAGGGCCAGATCGCCGGCAAGGGCGCCATCAACAACCGGGTCACCAACTACCTGATGCAGCTGCTGGAGGCCGAGGGCGTGCCCACCCACTTCGTCCGGGAGCTGAACGACCGGGAGACGGTGGTGCGCAAGGTCTCCATCGTGCCCCTGGAGGTCATCATCCGCAACATCTCCGCCGGCAGCTTCGCCAAGCGCTACGGCGTGGAGGAGGGCATCGTGTTCGCCGCCCCCACCTTCGAGACCTCCTATAAAAACGACGATCTGGGCGACCCCCTCATCAACGACTACCACGCCCTGGCCCTGGGCCTGTGCACGGCGGAGGAGCTGGATACCATCAAGGCCATGGCCTTCAAGGTCAACGACGTGCTCAAGGCCTTCTTCAAGGCGGTGAACGTGGACCTGGTGGACTTCAAGCTGGAGTTCGGCAAGACCTCCGACGGGAAGCTGGTGCTGGCCGACGAGATCAGCCCCGACACCTGCCGGTTCTGGGACAGCGTCACCCACGAGAAGCTGGACAAGGACCGCTTCCGCCGGGATCTGGGCGGGGTGGAGGACGCCTACGCCGAGATGATGCGGCGCATTTTGGGCTGAGGGACCATCAGCGAAGCATAAGAGCGAGGTATCAAGGTTTTAACATGAGCGGGAATCTTCATGAAGAGTGTGGGGTGTTTGGGATATTTGCGCCGGAGCGCATGCCTATCGTCTCCACGGCCTATTACGGCCTGTACGCCCTCCAGCACCGGGGTCAGGAGAGCTGCGGCATCGTCATCAACGACGACGGCCTGTTCAGCTTCTACAAGGACCTGGGGCTGGTCAGCGACGTGTTCAGCCACCGGGTGCTGCGGGCACTGCCGGAGGGGAACATGGCCGTGGGCCACGTGCGCTACGGCACCACCGGCTGCAGCGGCCGGGAGAACTGCCAGCCCATGGTGGTCAACCACATCAAGGGCCGCATGGCCCTGGC
>CANPXZ010000009.1 GCA_947587485.1 uncultured Oscillospiraceae bacterium
ATCTCGTGGATGATGCCCAGGACGTTGTAGCAGTCCGCCAGGTCGTTCACGATCACCCGGAAGGCGCACAGGTCGAAGATCTCCTCCACGCCCAGGTGCTGGGCGTACATCTTCCGGTAGATGCTGTAGATGTGCTTCAGCCGGCCGTAGACCTTGCAGGCCACGCCCTCCCGGACCATCCGGGCCTCGATGCGTTCCTCCATGGAGGCCAGGAACTTCTCCAGAGTCTCCCGCCGCCGGTCCAGGATGCTGGTGATCTCCCGGTAGCCCACCGGGTCCAGGTATAGCAGCGACAGGTCCTCCAGCTCGTCCTTCATCCGCTCCACGCCCAGCCGGTGGGCGATGGGGGCGTAGATCTCCATGGTCTCCCGGGATTTGCTGAGCTGCTTCTCCGGGCTCTGGTACTCCATGGTGCGCATGTTGTGCAGCCGGTCCGCCAGCTTGATCAGGATCACCCGGATGTCCTTGGCCATGGCCAGGAGCATCTTGCGGAGGTTCTCCATCTGGGCCTCCTCTAGGGTGCTGTACTGGACCCGGGTCAGCTTGGTGACTCCCTCCACGATGTTCGCCACGTCCTCGCCGAACAGCTCCTCCAGCTGCTCGTGGGTCACGTCCGTGTCCTCGATGGTGTCGTGCAGCAAGGCCGACATGACCGACTCGTCGTCCAGACCCATCTCCGCCGTGATGACCGCAGCAGCCACCACGTGGGTGAAGTAGGGGGAGCCGTCCTTGCGCTTCTGGCCCTCGTGGGCGGCTTGGGCAAAGTCGAAGGCCTGGCGGATCCGGTCCAGGTCCGCGTTGGGGCTGTTCTCCTTCAGGACAGCCGCCAGCTCCATAAAGGCTTTGTCCGGTGAAAATTGTGCCATATTTCTCTCTTCCTTTAAACCTGTCAAAAAGCAAGTTTTTGACAGCTCGGATTGAAACTGCGAGGGGAAAGTGAATTCCCCCTCGCAGGAAGTCAAAACCCTGTCGCACAGCGGATTTTGACTTCACGCGCGGGACTGGGGTCCCCAAAAGGCTCGCCAGCCTTTTGGGGAGAGGAGATGCCGCCGCCATTCGAGCTTTGCCGCATGCGGCAAAGGGAGACCTGGCTGGCGTGCATCGACGAGGCGGCTCGGCCTGACCGGCCTTCGCTCCTTTTCACTTTCTTCTGTTTATCGCTGTTGCGCTCTCCATGTGGGGGAGTTGTTCAGGTCGGTCTTTTCGTCCCAGGCGATGAGCATCACGTCCACGTCCGGCCCGTCCGGCCGGACCGACGCCAGGTCCAGCTCCGACAGTACCCGAAGCCCCAGGGCGATCTGGGCCGGGTGGAGCCGGGGCTCCAGCTGGCTGAGTCTGCTCAGCCGCAGCCGGCAGGGGCACTTGCCCGTCAGAGACCGCCACAGGCCCGCCAGCTCCCGCCGGTCCAGCCGGTGGTCGCCGAAGGAGCCCCCTTGCAGGATGCCCAGGCAGAGCTCCTCCAGGTCCGTCCGGCGCAGGCCCTCCATCAGCAGCTGCACGCTCCGGCGGCCCCGGAACTCGCTGATCTGCGGAAAGAAGATCGCGTCCACCCGCTCCCCCGCCGCCGCAGGCAGATCCTCCGCCCGCCGGGAAAACCACACGCACTCATAGCGCTGGCCGAATTTCTCCAATGTCAGGCGCACGTGTCTGCCCCCGCCGATGGCCGTCACGTCCGTCAGGACCGCGTCCGATATGGCCAGGATGGGCCGGGGGTTGCCGCTGCCGAAGGGCTCCAGCCGCCCCAGGCTCTCCACGCACTCCATGGTCAGAAGCGAGGCCGAATCCACCGTCAGGTCCGGGGCGATGGCCGCCTCCCCCTCCGGGATGTGGGTCAGGTAGTACTCCTTCAGGGCCTCCCGGAAGGGGCCGATGCTCTCCCGCCGGAGGTTGAGGCCCGCCGCCAGGGCGTGGCCGCCGAAGGACTCCAGGTGCTCCCCGCAGGCCGCCAGGGCGTCGAACAGGTTGAACCCGCCCCAGCTCCGGCAGGAGCCCTTGCCCCTGTCCCCGTCCAGGGAGATCATCACCGTGGGCACCTGGTATGCCTCCGCCAGCCGGGAGGCCGCGATGCCGATGACCCCCTGGTGCCAGCCCTCCCGGGCCAGGACGATGGGGGCCGTGACGGTCTGGCCCGCCAGCATGTCCGCCACCTCGTCCCAGATGTCCGCCTCCAGCTGCTGCCGTCGGCGGTTCATGTCGCAAAGCTCCGCCGCCAGCCGGGCAGCCCGGTCCGGGTCCTGCTCCAGCACCAGCTCCGCCGCCCGGTCCACCCGGCCAAGACGGCCCGCCGCGTTGATCCGGGGGGCTAAGGTGAAGCCCACCGTGTTGGCTCCAAGCCGGCCGGGCTCCACGCCGGCGGCCTCCATCAGCGCCGCCAGACCGGGCCGGGGGGCGGCGCGCAGCTTCTCGAGCCCCGCCTGTACGATCCGGCGGTTCTCCCCCAACAGGGGCATCACGTCCGCGATGGTGCCCACCGCCACCAGGTCCGCGTACCGCTCCAGCATGGCGGGGCCGTCCCCGCTGAGGGCGCAGACCAGCTTGAAGGCCACGCCCACGCCGGCCAGGTCCTTGTTGGGACAGCCGCAGCCGGGCCGCTTCGGGTCCACCACGGCCACGGCGCCCGGCAGCTCCGCCTGGCACTCGTGGTGGTCCGTGATGATCATGTCCACCCCCAGGCCGGCGGCATAGGCCGTCTCGGCCACGGCGGTGATGCCGCAGTCCACCGTGACGATCAGCGTCACGCCCCGCTCCTTCAGCCGGCCGATGGCGGCCGTGTTGACGCCGTAGCCCTCCTCCAGCCGGTCGGGGATGTATTTTTCCACCCGCATGCCCGCCGAGCGCAGATACTCCGTCAGCAGGCATGTGGCGGTGATGCCGTCCACATCGTAGTCGCCGTAGACCGCCACCGTCTCGTCCCGGTCCGCCGCCAGGCGTATCCGGTCCGCAGCCGCCGCCATGTCCGGCAGCAGAAAGGGGTCCTCCGGCTCGAAGGGGCCGTCGTCCAGAAAGGCCCGGGCCTCCGCCGCCGTGACGACGCCCCGGGCGGCCAGTACCGCCGCCAAAAGCGGCGTACAGCCAGCCCTGAGCAGCTCCTCCGGCAGGCGGAGCTCCCCGGGGGTGTTCCATGTTCGTTCTTTCATTGCGTCCTTCCGCTTTATTACACATATTTAATCAATTATACGCTATGCGGCGCGAGTTTGCAATCGCAATCGGCCAATGGGAGCAGTTTTTTCCATTTGTTCCCATAACGCCGCCCCGGTCCCGGGGTCGGAAGAAACTGCGCGCCGGCTCTTGCAAGGAGAGGGAAAATGTGCTATAGTGTGGTAGACATAAAACAAGCTCCGATGAGGAACACCTTGGTTTTCATGTTTTTTAGGAGATCATATGAGACATAAAACAATAGCGCTGATCCTGGTGGCCGTGAGCGTGGCGCTGGCGGCGGCCGCGGTGGCCATGGCCGCGTCGGGTCTGCGGGGCGGCGGGGCCGAGGCGGCAGAGGCCACGCCGGGGGAGCAGATGAACGAGTCCGCCGGCTATGTGTCCCCGGCGCCTACGGCGGAGCCCACGGCCACGGCGGAACCTACGGCCGCGCCGGAGCCCACCTCCGCGCCGGAGCCCACGGCCGCGTCCTGGGCGGGACCGGACGTGCCGGAGCAGAGCCAGGCCGTCACGGCGGAATACTTCGCCGACGCGGCGTTTTTGGGAAATTCCGTCCTGTCCGGCCTCTGGTATTACGACAATGAGCAGCTCCTGCCCTCGGACACCAGCCACTGGTACTGGCAGGACTCCCTGACCATCATGGCCGCGTCGCCCATCGCCGCCCAGATGGCCGGGCAGCAGTTCGGCAAGATCTATCTGGAGTTCGGCATCAACGAGATCACCTATGACAAGGATACCCTCCGGACCGCCTTCAACACCGTCATCGACCAGCTCCAGGCGGACCACCCCGACGCCATCATCTACCTGACCAGCGTCACGCCGGTGAGCGCTTACTGCGACGCAAACCGGATCAAGCAGAGCTCGGTGATCTCCTTCAACGACATGCTCCGGGATATCGCCCGGGAGCAGCAGGTCTGGTACCTGGACGTGTTCCCGGCCCTATGCGGCGAGGACGGGTTTCTGCCCTCCGGCGTCACGCCCGACGGCGTCCACTTCACCCCCGCCCATTACCAGCTGTGGCTGGAGTATATGAGGACCCACTACGTCCCCGACGGGAAGAGCCCCACCGTGCCTCTGGAGTCCCCCGCCCCGGAGGCGTCGGAGGGAACGGTCCCGGCGGGAGAGCCCGCCGCCCAGACGGAATAAAGAGACCCGGATAAGAGAAAGAATATATAGAGAGATAGAGAGAGGAAAACAACCATGAAAAGAATCGCGATCTGCCTTCTGACCCTGATCCTGGTGCTCCTGCTGACCGCCTGCGGCGGCGGCAAGGACGTGGATCTGGACGCCCTGGCGGGAGAGCTCACGTCCAGCGCCGCCTTCACCATGGATATGACCCAGTTCCAGGCCAGCGACTCGGCCGCCGCCGGGACCTACGGCTATGACGCCGGCGAGGTCGTCAAGTGCGCGCTCTATGTGAACACCGGCACCGCCGAGGAGATCTTCCTGGCCCAGGGCAAGGACAGCAAGGCCGCCGACCACCTGGAGGAGCTGTGCAAGAGCAGGATCGAGGCCCAGACCTCCTGGATGCAGAGCTACGTGCCCGAGGCGGTGCCCCGGCTGGAGAACGCCGTGCTGGCCAAGTCCGGCAGCTATGTGGTGATGGTGGTGGCCGACGACAGCGCCGCCGCCAAGACCGTCGTGGACAAGTATATGAAATAAACGCCGGTCCTCAGGACGGCGCAGCGGCCCCCTCGGCAGAGGGGGCCGCCGCTTTGAACAGACAGAAAGGAATGAGAGGATGTCGGAACAGTTTTCCAGAACGGAGCTGCTGCTGGGCGGGGCGGCCATGGAGCGGTTGAAAAAGGCCCGGGTGGCCGTGTTCGGCGTGGGCGGCGTGGGCGGCCACGCGGCGGAGGCATTGGCCCGCAGCGGCGTGGGATGCCTGGACATCATCGACGACGACAGGGTGTGCCTTTCCAACCTGAACCGGCAGATCTTCGCTTTGCACAGCACCCTGGGACAGTACAAGGCGGACGCGGCCAGGGCAAGGCTTTTGGACATCAATCCGGAGATGACCGTCAACGCTTATAAGGTGTTCTATACCCCGGAGACGGCGGACCAGTTCGACCTGGGCGTATACGACTACGTGGTGGACGCCATCGACACCGTCAGCGGCAAGCTGGAGCTGGCCGTCCGGGCCCAGGCGGCGGGCGTGCCCATCATCAGCTCTATGGGCGCGGGCAACAAGCTGGACCCCGCCCGGTTTGAGGTGGCGGATATCTATGAGACCAGCGTGTGCCACCTGGCACGGGCCATGCGCCATGAGCTGCGCAGGCTGGGGGTGCGGCGTTTGAAGGTGGTCTATTCCCGGGAGGAGCCCATCAAGCCGGCGAGCGCCGTGCAGGACGAGCGGGACAGCCGCCGGCAGGTACCCGGCAGCACCGCCTTCGTGCCATCCGTGGCCGGGCTCATCCTGGCCGGGGAGGTCGTGAAGGACCTGGTTTTTTCCTCTTGACCCGGAGCGGGAAGTGTGCTATGCTCTTCCCGCCAAGAGAAAACTGAATATGGAGCCAAAAAAAGGAGAAATTTTGCTATGACAAAACGCATTCTCACTCTTGCATTGGCGGTCGTTATGACGGCGGCACTCCTCACCGGAGGCGGCCAGTCAGCCTTTGCCGCCGAAAATGATGGCTCCGCAGAGGAGATCACCGTTGGGATCGCCTCAGATCTGGACAGCAGTCTTGACCCGCACGTATCTTCGTCGCTGGCAGGAACCAGAGAAGTCCTTTTCAACATCTATGAAGGGCTGTTGAAGCCCGACACACAAGGAAATCTCGTCCCCGCCGTCGCCGAAAGCTACTCCGTCAACGACACCGCAGATGAATACACCTTCACCCTTCGTGAGGGCGTGCGGTTCCATGACGGAAGCGAGGTCACGGTCGGGGACGTCGTCTATTCCCTGAGCCGCGCTGCCGGTCTGGAGACGGGCGAGCCGCTGGTGGCCACCCTCGCGGGCGTCGCCTCTGTGGAAGCCGTCGACGACAGCACCGTCGTCGTCACCCTCTCCGCCTCCGACGCGGAGTTCGCCGCCTATATGACCGCCGCCATCATCCCCGACGGCAGCGATCCCGCCGACGGCATCATCGGCACGGGACCGTTCAAATACGTCTCCCGCTCCCCCCAGGAAAACGTGGTCATCGAGCGCTTCGACGACTACTGGGGTGAGCCGGCCAGGTGCGCCAAGGTGACCTTCAGGATCATCGAGGACGGGCAGGCCATGGTCATGAGCCTGCACTCCGGCGCCATCGATCTGGCCGCTCACCTGGACGCCAGCCAGGCGGCGGAGCTTTCAGAGCTCAACGTGCTGGAGGGCAGCATGAACCTGGTCCAGGCCCTGTACCTGAACAACGCCCGGCCCCCCTTCGACGACGTCCGGGTCCGGCAGGCCCTGTGCTACGCCATCGACAAGCATATGGTCATCGACCTGGCCTGCGACGGCCACGGCACCGCCCTGGGCAGCAGCATGTACCCGGCCTTCGGACGGTTCTTCGACGAGGACCTGACCGACTGCTATGAGCCGGACGTGGAAAAGGCTGTGGAGCTGCTGACCGAGGCGGGCTACAGCGCGGCTGATCCCCTCCGGTTCACCATCGCCGTGGTGGAGGCCTATACGCCCCATGTGAACACGGCCCAGGCCGTGGTGGAGCTGCTGCGCCAGACCGGCATGGTGGAGGCCGAGATCCTGCCCATGGAGAACGCCACCTGGTACTCCGAGGCATATCAGGGCCGGGACTTCGACGCCACCATCACCGGCATGGACGCCTCCACCCTGACCGCCTCCGCGCTGCTGGCGCGTTTTGTCAGCGACAACGCCAAGAACTTCATCGGCTTTGACAGCGCCGACTACGACGCCGCCTATGCCGCCGCCGTCTCCGCCACGGACACCGACGAGCAGACGGAGAAGTTCAAGGAATGCGAGCGCATCCTCACCGAAAACGCCGCCAACGTGTATATCCAGGACCTGGCGGACTTCGTGGTCACCCAGACGGATATCGAGGGGTATGCATTCTATCCCCTGTACGTCATGGATATGTCCACGGTCTGCCGCGTCGGGTGACCGGTGCGGTATGTACTGAAAAAAACAGGAGTATTGGCCGTCACCCTGCTCCTCATATCCCTGCTGGCGTTCCTGGCCTTCCAGCTCATCCCCGGCGACCCCGTCACCAAGCTCCTGGGCAGCGACTATACCCCGGAGCGGGCCGAGGCCCTGCGGGAGGAGATGGGGCTGAACAGGAACGTGCTCGTGCGATACTGGGATTGGCTCTCCGGCTTCGTCACGGGCGATATGGGCGACAGCTATAACTATGGCATGTCCGTTCGCCAGGTCATGGCGGGCAAAGGCGTCGTCACGGCGGCGCTGTCCCTTATGGCTTGGCTGCTGGTCATCGCCATCAGCATCCCTCTTGGCATAACGCTGGCACGCTGGCAGGGGGGACGGCTCGACCGGGTATTCGTGGCCATGAACCAGGTGTTCATGGCCATTCCCCCGTTCTTTTTGGGTATCCTGTTCACCTATGTGTTCGGACTGGTGCTGAAGCTGTTCGTACCCGGCGGGGCCGTGAGCCCCCGGGATGACTTCTGGGGCTTTCTGGGCTACCTGGCGTTCCCCGCCCTGGCCATCGCCATCCCCAAGGCCGCCATGGTCACCAAGCTTCTGCGCTCGTCCATCCTCAATCAGATGGGCCAGGATTATGTGCGCACCGCCTACAGCCGTGGAAACTCCCGCTGGAGCGTCATCCGGGGCCATGTGCTCAGAAACGCCATTTTGCCCGTGGTCACCTTCGTGGCCATGACCCTGGCCGATATCGTGGCCGGGTCCATCGTGGTGGAGCAGGTGTTCGCTTTGCCCGGCCTGGGAAGGCTGCTGCTGGCCAGCATCGGCAACCGGGATTATCCCGTGGTCCAGTGCATCGTGGTGATCATCGCTTTCATCGTGGTGTTCATGAACTATCTGGCGGACGTTGTCACCCAGTATATCGACCCACGCATAAGGCTCGGCTGAGATATGAAACTGAGACACAACAAAAACTTCACAGCGGGGGCGGTCATCACCGGACTCATGCTGGCCGTCATCCTGGTGGGGATGGTCTGGACCCCCTATGACCCCAACGCCATGAACGGCAGGGCCAAGATGCTCGCGCCATGCCTGACCCACCCTTTGGGCACGGACAACTTTGGGCGGGATATCCTGTCCCGGGTGGTGGAGGGGGCGGGAGCCACCTTCCTCATCGCCGCGGCAACCGTGGCCATCGGACTGTTCGCGGGGCTCGTCATCGGCGGCGTCACGGGCTGGTACGGCGGGTGGCTGGACGAGATCGTCATGCGCTTCAACGACGCCGTCACCGCCTTCCCCAGCATTTTGCTGGCCTTGGTGCTCATCGCGCTGTTCGGCAGCGGCAAGTATAAGATCATCATCGCCCTGGGGGTGCTGTTCGTGCCCAGCTTCGCCCGCATCGTGCGGGCCGAGGTGGCCAGACAAAAGAGCCTGGATTATGTGGCCAGCGCCCGGCTCATGGGCGCGGGGGATATGCGCATCCTGTTTTTGCATATCCTGCCCAACATCGTGCCCGTGCTGCTGCCCAGCGTGGCCATCGGCTTCAACAACGCCGTGCTGGCGGAGGCGTCCATGAGCTATCTGGGCGTGGGCGTCAGACCCCCCGACGCCAGCCTGGGCCGGATGCTGAACGAGGCCCAGGGGTATCTGCTCTCCGCGCCCTGGTACGCCCTCAGCACAGGCGCGGCCATCATCCTGCTGATACTGGGCTTCGGCCTGCTCAGCGAGGGGCTGGGAGGCGAGAACGGTGCTGCTTGAGATACGCGACCTGCACGTGACGTTTTTGTCCACCGGCAAGGAGGCTGTCCGGGGCGTGGACCTGACCATGGAGGCCGGCCAGCGGCTGGGCCTGGTGGGGGAGTCCGGATCCGGGAAGACCGTCACCGCCATGGCCCTGTCCGGGCTCATCGAGCGGTGGAACGTGAATATGTCCGGGCAGGTGCTCTTTGAGGGGAAAAACCTGCTGGAGTGCTCCCGGGAGGAGCTGCGCCATGTCCAGGGAAAGGACATCGGCGTGGTGTTCCAGGAGCCCATGACCAGCCTGAACCCCCTGATGAAGGTGGGCCGGCAGGTGGAAGAGGTGCTGCGCATCCACACGGACCTGTCCGCCGGCGAGCGGAAAAACCTGGCCCTGGAGGCCATGACTCAGGTGGGGCTGCCGGAGCCGGAGGCCACCTATGAGAAGTACCCCCATCAGCTCAGCGGCGGTCAGCGGCAGCGGGCCGTCATCGCCTCCGCCATGGTCATACACCCGAAGCTTCTCATCTGCGACGAGCCTACCACCGCCCTGGACGTGACCGTCCAGGCCCAGATATTGGAGCTTTTGAAGTCCGTCAGCCGCCAGTTCGGCGTGGCGGTGCTGCTCATCAGCCATGACCTGGGCGTGGTGCGAAGGCTGTGCGAGAGCGTGGCGGTAATGTACCAGGGCCGGATCGTGGAGCGGGGGGACACCGAGCGGGTGTTCGCCAGCCCTCAGGACGAGTATACCAGGCGGCTCATCGCCGCCATCCCCAAGAGGAAGCACCATGAGTGAGCGCGTATTGGAGGTGGAACACCTCACCGTCAGCTATTCCGACGGCGGCGTATTCGGCCGGAAGCAGCGCCGGGAGATCGTCCACGACGCCGGCTTCCACATCGACCAGGGCGAGATCGTGGGCCTGGTGGGGGAGTCCGGCTGCGGCAAGTCCACGCTGTCGAAGGCCATTTTGGGCATGCTGCCGGAGAGCAGCGTGTCCGGCACGGTCACCCACTTCACCAAGCGGCCCCAGATGGTGTTCCAGGACCCCTTCTCCAGTTTGAACCCCGCGAGAAGCGTGGGGTGGATATTGGAGGAGCCGCTGCGTATCTTCGGAAAATATGACGCACCCGAGCGCAAGCGCCGGGTGCTGGATATGCTGGAGCGGGTGGGGCTGGAGCGGGAGCACGCCCAGCGAAAACCCCGGGAGCTGTCCGGCGGCCAGCGCCAGCGGGTGGCCATCGCCCTGGCCCTCATCCAGCGGCCCAGGTTGCTCATCGCCGACGAGCCCGTGTCCGCCCTGGACGTGACCATCCAGGCCCAGGTGCTGGATCTGCTGTGGGACCTGCGGAGGGATCTGGAGCTGAGCTACCTGTTCATCAGCCACGATCTGAACGTGGTCTATTCCATCTGCGACAGGGTGCTGGTGATGCAGGCCGGGCGCATCGTGGAGAGCGGGCCGGTGGACCAGGTGTATGACCGGCCCCGGCATGAGTATACGAAAAAGCTGCTGGAGTCGGCCAATTATGCGGTATAATAAGATCGTTCCGGCGAAGTTCATCGACCGGCCAAACCGGTTCATCGCCCATGTAACGATGGAGGGGCGCGTCGAGACGGTACACGTGAAAAATACGGGCCGGTGCCGGGAGCTGCTGGTCCCGGGGGCACGGGTGTATCTGGCCGACGCGGGAGAACAGGTTGCCAGGAAGACCCGGTACGATCTGGTGGCTGTGGAAAAGGGCGGACGGCTTATCAATATGGACAGCCAGGCCCCCAACGCCGCAGTGCTGGAATGGCTGCGGGCCGGGAATCTGTTCCCGCCGGGGACGGTCATCAGACCCGAATTCCGATACGGGGACAGCCGGTTCGATTTCGGGCTCGTCAAAACATGCTCCACAGGTCGCCCTCCGGCGCAAGCACCGAAGGGCGAGTGTTCCGCAGTTTTTCCTCTCCCCACGCGATTCGCTTCGCTGGATTCGCGTGGGGGCCCCAATACGCCGGAGCTGGCGCTGCTGGAGGTCAAAGGAGTTACCCTCGTCGAAACTCGCTCCGCAGGTCTCTCTCCGGCGCAAGCGCCGGAGTTCGAGTGCTTTGCGGTTCCTCCTCTCCCCACGCGATTCGCTTCGCTGGATTCGCGTGGGGGCCCCATTGGGGACGGCGTGGCGCTGTTCCCGGACGCGCCCACGGAGCGGGGCGCGAAGCACCTGCGGGAGCTGGCGGCCTTTCCGGGGGAGAGCTATGTGCTGTTCGTGGTCCAGATGGAGGGCGTGCGGTATTTCACGCCCAATGAGCAGACGGACCCGGCCTTCGCCGCCGCGCTGCGGGCCGCCGGGGACGCGGGAGTGCATATTTTTGCCTATGACTGCCGGGTGACGCCGGAGAGCATGGAGATCCATGAGCCAGTAGAAGTGAGACTATAAAGGTACCGCCGGGAGCAGACGCTCCCGGCGGGATTTTTGCGCTTATTCGCTTTTGCCGGCCAGGGTGAAGAGGAAGGGGGAGAGGGCTCCGATGACGGAGCTGAGCGGGGCGCTGCCGGTCAGGCGGTACAGAAGCAGATAGATGAAGTTGGACCACTCGCCGGCCAGGACCGAGAAGCGGGTCAGGGACGCGGCCAGGCCGTCGGAGGGCGAGAAAAGATACAGGATCAGCAAAGCCGCCACGTGCAGGGCCGCCATGATGGCGGCGGAGACGGCGAGCTCCTTTTTCGTCATCCGGCGAAACAGCAGTCCGCCCAGCAGGAGCACCGCGACCATCAAAAGACCGTAGATCAGCAATACTTTGCCGTCGTCGCTGGAGACGGAGCCGTCCGGCAGCGTCACAGCGGCGAACCGGGCCACGCCGTAGATGACCAGGTAAAAGCAGAGAAAGCCCATGACGAGGCAGTATAGCGGTACGGTGAACAGCGTGTTTTTCCGGATGGGCATAGGGCGGTCACTCCTTTTCGTTCGGTTCGGGCTTCTTTGGCCTCATGACCAGCAGCGCCAGGCAGACCAGAATGCCCAGACACGCGGCGGCGAACAGCGCGGCGTAGAGCCGGGCCCGGGCTCCGCCGCCCAGGAGCGCGCCGATGGGGCCGGTGAGGGCGAAGGTCAGCAGCAGTCCCGGGAAGAGTACCCGGCAGGCGGACAGCAGTTGGGACCGGCCGAAGAGCTGGCCGATCAGGCAGAACAGCACCGGGGCGGTACCGCCCGTCAGAAGGGCCGTGGCCAGGCACAGGGCCATGCCGTCCGGCAGGGCAACCTCCTTGGGGAAGGACCAGAGCAGACAGACGGACCCCAGCTCCGCCAGACCAAGCAGACAGGCGGTCCAAAGAGCCCCCACCCGGTCGCAGAGCCAGCCGAAGACGTACCCGGAGGGGATGGCCAGGATGGCCCCCAGGGCCAGCCAGGGGGCGGCCCGGTCCAGGAGCGTGGGCCCGCCGCCGCCCCGGACCACCAGCCGGGGCTCGAGAAAGCCCAGACAGCCCGCAGAGGCGAAGGTCAGCGCGCCCAGGGCGATCAGGGCCAGCCAGGTCCGGCGGTCCTTCAGCGTCTCGGAAAGGGACATGGGGGGCGCTTCCGCCTCCGGTACGGCGGATGGGGCGCGGCCGTCCCCGTCCGGGTAGAGGCCGGCGTCCTCCGGCCTGTCCCGCAGCAGGAATCGGGCGGCCAGGGCCAGCAGGGCCAGCGCAATGGCGGCGGCCAGGTAGAAGGGGCGGTAGTCGCCGGACAGGGTAGTCCGGACAAGGCTCGCGAACGGCGCGGCCCCGATGGCGGCGAACAGCGGCGCGCCCATGAAGACCAGGGCCAGCAGCCGGCCCCGGAAGCGGACGGACCACTGGACGCACAACGCCGCCAGGGTCAGCCGGACCCCGGCGCAGGCGCAGCGGAGCGCGGCCAGGGAGACGAAAAACAGCGGATAGCAGCCGCTGGCCGCCCCGCCGTAGACATCCAGGCCGTTGGCGCAGACAAGGCCCACGCAGCCAAGGGCCCCCAGAGCGGCGCAGAGGATGAGCCACTGGCAGACCCCGCCCCGCTGAAGGCCCCGGCAGACCCAAAGGGCCAGGATGGCGGCCAGAAAGCTCCCCACGGTCATGGGAAGCTCCAGCCGCGCCCCGGTCCAGCCGCCGCCCGCCGCCGTGACGGCGGCGCGGATGACCGGCATCCGGCCGCCGTCCAGGGCAGCGCAGAGGAAGGTGAACAAAAGCCCCGTCAGGCACAGCGCCGCAGCGTAAAAGGTGTATTTTTTATTCTGGAACATGGTCGGTACCCTTTAAGAGGAAATTTTCATCTCTCGTCCTTCTTCTTGCGCAGAGAGCGCACCAGCAGCACGGCCTCCGCCACGATGGCGATCAGGGCCAGGGCCGAGACGGCGAGCCACAGGCCGGTCTTTGGGTCGGAGGCGGGCTTGTCCACCTGTTGGGCGGCGGCCTGCGCGGGCTCGTCCTCCGCGTCGGTGTCGGAGGCGGGGGCGGCCTCGTCCTCCGCGTCGGTGTCAGAGGCGGGGGAGGGCGCTTCCGCCATGGCGGCTCTATCCGCTTCGGGCAGGCTGTAATAATACAGGGCGTTGCCCTCCGTGGCGGCCAGGGTCTTGCCGCAGTTGGCGCACTTCCAGGTGCCGTAGGCGGTGAAGTCCCCGGCGTCGTCCCGCTCGGCGTCGTACTGATAGACGTAATCGTGGCCGGAGGCGGGGGTCAGGACCTGGCCGCAGAGCGCGCACACCTGGCTGTGGACACAGGTGGCCGGGGCGTCCTCCGGCACGTGGCCGGTGGCTTCAACAGCCTCGGTGTAGGTATCCCCGCAGCGGGCGCAGGTATAGGCGGCCTCCCCGTCCTGGGTGCAGGTGGCGGTGGTCTCGGTGAGCTCGTACTCGTGCTCTCCGTCCGGCAGAGTCTCCGCCGTATAGGTAAGGCCGCACTTGTCGCAGGAATAGGCCAGCAGGCCCTTCTCCGAACAGGTGGCCTCCCGGAGCACGGTGACCTCAAAGTGGTGGGCGCAGACGGACGGGTCCCCGGTGGGGGTCGGCTCGTCGGCGGCCAGGGCCGGGGTGACGAGAAACGCCCCGGTCAGGATGAACGCGATCAGCTTCCTCATGGCGCATGCTCCTTTCTGGGTGGTGATGATGCTGCGCAGGCTGTCAAAAACTCGGTTTTTGACAGCCTGGAAAAGTCGGTATTTATCCCCGGGCCTCCCGGATCACGTCCGTGGTGAACACCGCGGGGCCGTCACAGGGGGCGGGACGGCGGTAGACGTCGAAAAACCGGTCCAGGACCTGCTGGATGGCGTCCAGATCGTAGGCGTGCTCGAAGGTGTCCTCCAAAAGCCGGGCCTGGGTCCACTTGGGCAGGTCGTAGACCAGGGAGAAGTGCAGCAGGAAGTCGTACAACACCCAGGGCTCGGCGTCGTCGTCCCGGGCAATGGAGCGGATGGGCTGGGACAGGGCCAGGTCGCCGCAGGTGTTGGCGTACCAGCGCATGACAAGCCGCGCCACGCTCCGGGGCACCGTGGCGTTCACCGCGTAGTGCGAGGGCCGGACGCTTTCCAGGACCCGGGTCGTCAGGTCGGTGCTGTCCACCGTCATGCCGCCCTGGCCCCCCAGGGTCACGCCGAAGGCCGCCGCGATCCGGCGGGCCCGATTGCCGTCGGCGGTGACGTGGATGTTCTTGCGCGACAGCTTCAGCTTATCCACCGCCGTCACACAGGCCGTCAGGGCCAGCAGAGAGGAGGCGGTCCGGTCGATATGTACGGTCAGCTGGGTGGCGCCCAGGCTCTTCATCCGCCGGGCAAGACCCTCGCCCTGGAGCTTCAGCACCCGGGGCAGTTCCTCGGGAAGGGGCATCCAGGGGTCCGTGGGCTGGTCGGTGACCAGTTCCTCCACGGGGGCCGCCTTCTCCCGACTGGGGATGGTCACCTTGGCGAAGACATAGCCGTCGGCGCTCTCCAGGATCGCCCCGTTCTGGGCGATGACGCACTGGCCGGTGTACAGCGTGCCGCCGTCGCCCCCCATGGGACAGGCCATGACCACCACCGCCATGTTCTCATGGCTGGCAAGCCCCGCCAGGTTGATGTTCTCCAGATGGGAGGAGACGGTGCTGGCCGTGTCCGACGAGCAGCACAGAATGTCCATGTCCCCGTGGGGGTTGGCCAGTTCCTCCCGGGGCAGAGACTGCTTCATGATGGGATAGACCTCCATGGAGCCGGCCTGGCGCTCCAGCGCGCCCCGGTTCATGTCCTCCGGCAGGCCCGCGGGCAGCACCAGAAGCTGCGCCCCGTCCGCCCGGGCCCGGTCGATGGCGGCCAGGACGTTGGCCATGTTCTGGCCCGGCTGGCCGGGCAGGATCTCCGGCGCGGCGGCGGCCACTTTGATCTTCATGATCTCAATCCCCTTCCGAAAATTCGATCAGGTCCTCCGGAAAATACCGGAGGATGGCGGCCCGGGCCGCCGCAAAATTGCCCTCCGTCACCGTGACGGTGACCTTGTCCCCCGTCACAGCGGCGGTCATCTCATAGTCCGGCAGCTTCGGGAATACCTGTTCCTCCAGCACTTCTACAAGCTGGGGCAGGTCGTTTTCATAGGAGGCCCGCTCCGGCGGGGCGTAGCCCGGGATCGGGTCCCGGCCCACCGTGAAGCACAACGCCGTCGCCAGCACGAACACCACGAGGAAAAGCGCACAGCCAAAGGGGCCGATGGACTTGACGAAGGCCTGGCCGGCGGTGAGCTTCCGCTCCGGGGGAACGGGCTTTTTCTCCTGGTCCACGGCTTTTAGTACTTGATGCGCTGGGCGATGTAGTCCGCCACCTGGTCCATGGGGATGCGGACCTGCTCCATGCTGTCCCGCTCCCGGACGGTGACGCAGTGATCGGCCTCGATCTCCCCGTCGCCTACGGTCTGGAAGTCCAGCGTCACGCAGAAGGGGGTGCCGATCTCGTCCTGGCGGCGGTAGCGCTTGCCGATGGAGCCGGTCTCGTCATAGTCGCAGGAGAACTCCTTGGCAAGGCTCGCGTAGAGCTCCTTCGCCGGGCCGGAGAGGACGTCCTTCTTGGACAGGGGCAGCACCGCGCACTTGTAGGGCGCCAGCTGGGGGTGCAGGTGCAGCACCGTGCGCACGTCCGGGTTGCCCTTCTTGTCCACGCCCACCTGTTCCTCGTCGTAGGCGTCGATCAGGAAGGCCAGCATGACCCGGTCCGCGCCAAGGCTGGGCTCGATGACGTAGGGGATGAAGCCCTCGGCCATGCCC
Source organism: uncultured Oscillospiraceae bacterium (assembly GCA_947587485.1). Classification (GTDB taxonomy): domain Bacteria; phylum Bacillota; class Clostridia; order Oscillospirales; family Oscillospiraceae; genus CAJOIG01. The sequence continues at coordinate 16,168 of CANPXZ010000009.1, forward strand.
TCTTCTTTGTACTCCATCTTCTCGCCGGAGAAGGTCTGGTGCTGGGTAAGGTCGTAGTCCGTCCGGTCCGCGATGCCCCACAGCTCGCCCCAGCCGAAGGGGAAGAGGTACTCAAAGTCCGTGGTGGCCTTGGAATAGAAGCTCAGTTCCTCGGGGGTGTGGTCCCGCAGACGCAGATACTCGTCCGTCATGCCCAGCTCCAGCAGCCACTGGTGGCAGAACTCCCGCCAGTATTGGAACCACTCCAGGTCCGTGCCCGGCTGGCAGAAGAACTCCAGCTCCATCTGCTCGAACTCCAGGATGCGGAAGGTGAAGTTGCCCGGGGTGATCTCGTTGCGGAAGCTCTTGCCGATCTGGCAGATGCCGAAGGGCAGCTTCTTGCGGGTGGTGCGCAGCACGCTCTTGTAGTCCACGAAAATGCCCTGGGCGGTCTCCGGCCGCAGGTATACGTCCGTGCCGGATTCCTCCGTCACGCCCTGGTGGGTCTTGAACATCAGGTTGAACTTCTTGATGTCGGAAAAATCCGTGGCCCCGCAGCCGGGGCAGGGGATCTTCTTCTCCCGGATGTAGGCCACCATCTCGTCGTTGGTCAGGGCCTCCACGTTGATGTCCGTCCCCGTCTCTTTGGCCCATTCCTCGATCAGCTTGTCGGCCCGGTGGCGGCGCTTGCAGCCCTTGCAGTCGATGAGGGGGTCGTTGAAGTTGGTCACATGGCCGGAGGCCTCCCATACCCGGGGGTTCATCAGGATGCCCGCGTCAAGGCCCACGTTGTAGGGGGTCTCCTGGACGAACTTCTTCCACCAGGCGTTTTTCACGTTCTGCTTCATCAGCACCCCAAGAGGACCGTAGTCCCAGGAGTTGGCCAGGCCCCCGTAGATCTCGGAGCCGGCGAAGATGAAGCCCCTGTTCTTGCACAGGGCCACGATCTTTTCCATCGTCTTGTCTTCGGCATGCATGCGCATATTATTTGATCTCCTTTTCGGACAGTATATTCAGCTTTGGTTCTCTGTAATCCATGGCCCCCAGTTCGTCCAGGGTACGCTCAAAGGCGGGGATGAAGCGCTCCAGGAAGTAGTCCACCTCCGGAAGGCCGTAGCTTTGCAGGGTCTCCAGGCTCTTGCGCTCCGCCAGGAGGAACTCGTCGTTGCCGGCCCGGCGCTCCTCGATGCACTTGATGTAGGCCGACAGCTTGTCGGCCGCCTTCACCAGGGGCCGCAGCGCCGGGTCCGGCTCCGACAAAAGGGGGGCGTAGGCCGGGCGGAGAGCCTCCGGAAGCGTGGACAGAAGCTTTTCCGCCGCCGCCGCCTCCACCTGCCGGTAGGCGGTCATGATGGAGGGGTTATTGTACTTGATGGGGGTTGGAAGGTCGCCGGTCAGGATCTCCCCGGCGTCGTGGAAAAGCGCCGCCGCGGCCGCCGCGTTGGGGTCGCAGTCCATGCCGTACACGTCCCGGCGGATCACCGCCAGGGCGTGGGCCAGCACCGCCACCATGTGGCTGTGCTCCTGCACGTTCTCCGCCGTCACCGAACGCATCAGCGCCCAGCGGTCGATGTTCTTCATCCGGGCGATGAGCGCGTAAAAGCTGTCCAACCCGCTGGCCCCCCATACTAGAAAGTATTCTATACTATATCATAAGGGGCCAAACTTTTCAATCACTTGTGCTTGGGCCGGGAACATTGTATAATTGTATAATGGCGGAGCGCTGAGAAAGGAGCGTTTTATGGAATATCCCTTTCTGAGACGGGCCCGGTGGGTCACGGACAAGTTCATCCTGCTGATGCTGGGCGTGTTCCCCCTGTTCGTGGGCTGGCGCGGATATAGCGCCATCACCGAGTCGAAGTTCTGGTTCTTCGCCATTGCCACCGGCGCGTGGGCCCTGTGCGCGGGGACGATGCTGGTTTGTGGGCTGGCCCGGGGAGAGCGGTATCACATCCCGGTGCGGCCCGCCCACCTGATGGCGGGGCTGTTTCTGGCGGTCAGCGGCGTGTCGGCCTGCCTGTCCGAGTACGGGGCCGTGACGCTGATCGGCTCCGATAGGAACGACGGGTTTTTGACCAGCGTGCTATACGGGCTCATATTCTTCGGCGTGTCCCTTCTGGCCCGGCCCAGGCGGCGGTACGCCTGGGCGCTGGGGGCGTCCGCCGCCGTGTGCTGCGCCATCGCCGTGTTGCAGCTGTTCGGGCTGGACCCCTTCTGGTTTTACCCGGAGGGGACCAATTACTATGACAAATATGTGGTCCACAGCAGCGCCTTTCTGAGCACCCTGGGCAACGTGGGGATGCTGGCGGCGTATCTGTGCCTCCCCGCCGGGATCCTGCCGGCGTACGCGCTGCTGTCGGAGCATAAATGGGACCGGGCGCTGCTGCTGCCCGGGGCGCTGGCGGTGGTGCTGCTGGGGCTGATCGACGTGGACGCCGGGGTGGTGGCCGCGGCGGGGACCGTCCTCATCGCCGTGCCGGTGGTGATCCAAAGGGACCGGGCCGCCAAGATCGCCGGCGGCGTCAGCGGCGGGCTCATGGGGGCGGGCATCATAACCCTCTGGTTCTGGCCGGGGAAGAGCGGGCTTCTCTATGAGATGAGCCAGGTGCTCCACGGTCACCTGGCCGACGAGTTCGGATCCCATAGGGGACAGATATGGAAACAGGGCTGGGAGCTGTTTTTGGAAAAGCCCTGGCTGGGCGGCGGGCCCGGCACCACCAGTTTGCGCTTCGACATCATCTGGCGCAACGAGGCCCTGGACCGGACGGTGGGGGTCACCAACGCCCACAACGCGTATCTTGGCTACCTCATCAATGTGGGCATCCTGGGGCTGGCCCCCTACCTGGCCGCCATCGGGTGCACGTTCGCCACCTGGATCAAAAGGCGAAAGCACGGGGCCATGTATCCCGCGCTGGGGACCGGCTTTTTGTGCTACCTCATTCAGGACTTCTTCGGCCTGAGCCTGCCGCTGACCGCGCCCATGCTGTGGGTGGTCTGGGGACTGCTGGAGAGTGCGGAGGAATAATAGATGAAGAGGAGCGAAGGCCGGTCAGGCCGAGCCGCCTCGTCGATACTCGCCTGCCAGGTCTCCCTTTGCCGCAGACCGGCAAAGCTCGAATGGCGGCGGCATCTCCTTCTCCCCAAAAGGCTGGCGAGCCTTTTGGGGACCCCATTCCCGCGCGTGAAGTCAAAATCCGCTGTGCGACAGGATTTTGACTTCCTGCGAGGGGGAATTCACTTTCCCCTCGCAGTTTAAATCTGAGCTGTCAAAAAACTCGTTTTTTGACAAGCGAAAAGCGGGCCTGCTGTGGAAACAGCAGGCCCGCTTGGTCTTAGGTCAGGTGTTTGTGTCAGAAGGATCGCCGACAGGTTCCGGCTCCGTATCCGTGCCGCTGGCGGGCTGGGAGGGCGGGTCAGTGACAGTGGAGGGGGGATTCTCCGGCTGGGTGGTGGGCGTAGTCGTGCCGGTATTGCCGCCGGGGTTGGTAGTGCCGGTGTTGCCGCCGGTGCTGGTGCCGCCGCCGGAGGGCGCGTTGCTGCCCTCACCGCCCGTGTACGGCGTGGGAGAGGGAGAGGGCACCGGCGACGCGGAGGGCGCCGGCGTGGGCGTGGTCAGAAGCATCTCGTTGGTGAGGATGGTGGTGCCGGGATAGGACCGGACGATCTGACCGGTGTAATCGCCCATGAACTGGATGATGACCACGACGGACTCGTTGTACACCCGGGCGTTCACGGTGTAGTCGACGCCCAGCTGGAGGAACTTGTCCCCGTCACGGATGACCATCGTGCTCAGGTTGGTCTCCTCGTTGATCTCGGGAACGACGATGGTGTGCTCCATGGCGGTGACGGCGCCCTCCGGCGCGGCGGCCTCCGGGTCCAGCTTGAACAGCACCAGCTGCATCGCCTGCCCCTCGTCGGTGGTGACGGTGAAGCGCAGGGACTCCCGGATGGCGGAGGTGTCCGCCGGGGCGGCGGCGCCCAGATAGATGGGGCCGTTGGACGCGGTCTCCGGCGTGGTGCCGTCAGGCGCCTGGGTGGCCGTCACGGCCGGCGCTCCGCCGGGCAGCGCCTCGGCGACCTTGGCAAGCTGGCTGACATAGAAACGGGAATCGTTGCGGTAGTTGAGCGTGGAGATCTGCTCGCCGTTCATCAGCGTCGCCGGCTGGATGAGCCAGCGGGTGCGGACATGATCGTCGTCCAGGACCACGTTCTGGTCGTCGTCATCCAGGTTCAGATAGCTGTCGTTGTTCTCCAGAGAGAACCGGCGCTCGTCCTTGTAGGCGTCCCGGTTGGCGGTCCAGAGCATGCCCTCCGTGATGGGACCGGACAGACTCCAGCCGCCGTCCTCGGTCTGGATCAGCGTCATGTCGATCAGGCTCAGATTCGTCCCGTCCAGATTGACCAGCACGCTGGCGGTGGGGGCGATGACCACGTTCTGGTCCTCGGCGACGGCGTCCGGGGCCTCCACATAGGAGATGGCGGGCCCGTCTTCCTCCTCGTCCTCTTCCTCGTCAACAGGCGCGGCGAGGGCGTCCTCGGGCAGCTCGCTCACAAGCGCTACCACGTAGGTCGCGTCGTCCTCGATCTCGTTGACCAGAGTGAACGCGCCCGTCTGAAGAGCGGTATAGGCGCCGTAATCCACCGCCTGGATCGGGGTGGGCGTGGGCGACGGCGTGGGCTCCGGCGTGGCGGTGGGCTCCGGCGTGGGAGATACCTCCGGCGTCACCACAGGCTCCGGCTCGGAGCTGATGACTTGGAAGGCAAAGGGAGACAGACTCTCCGTCAGGAACGTGACGGCGTGATCGCGGATCACATATGTACCGATCAGGTCCCACTGGCCGTCGCTGTTGCAGTGGTGCACAGCCAGACCGTCCCCGTCCGGGAAGCTGGGATCGGACACGGTGATATACAGTGGCTCGCTCATCTCCTTCTTGCCGGTCCAGTTGATGTCCAGCAGGACCACGTCAGAACCGTCCGGAATGTCCGCCGGACGCTGGGTGCCCTGGGCGACGGAGATGCTGCCGCCCATGTTCCGGCCGTTGCCGTACTCGGCCTTGACCTCCGTGATGATCCCCGGCTCAACGGCGGGAACGTCGTTCTCGGTGCTGCCGCCAAGGCGGGCCCGGATCTCGCTGCCAAACAGCTGCCAGAGAAGGAACCCCAGCGCCGCTATGACCACAAGAAGGATCACGACCAGAAGGATGATCTTCCATTTGGAATTGGACGCAGTGCGCTGCGCCGCATGACTACCAGCCATAATATCACTACCTTACCTTTTAAGTGTGGGCACCATTATATACGATTCCAAAGGAAAATACAACAAAAAATTACGAAAATTTGCGAAATGGTTAATTTTTTTCGAAATTTGCCCGGGAAATGAAGAAAATTTGCCCCGAAAAGAAATTTTCCTTGACAGTGCGGCGAGAAATCAGTATAATCATTAGGCTCACAAAGTTCACGCCGAACTTGTGGCCGGGTAGTTCAGTCGGTTAGAACGCCGGCCTGTCACGCCGGAGGTCGAGGGTTCAAGTCCCTTCTCGGTCGCCAGCTGCTGTAGCTCAGTCGGTAGAGCGCGTCATTGGTAATGACGAGGTCGGCGGTCCGAATCCGCCCAGCAGCTCCACAGCAAAGCCCTGTAGTTTCAATGGCTACAGGGCTTTTTCTATTTTTTGGAAATTTTGGTTTTTCCGAAAAACCGCGACGGAGCAATTCCTGCAGGCTCCTTGACTTATGGATGCAATTATAGTAGTATGAGGGAAAATGATGAAAAAGAGGATATTGCTTTGAAAACGAAACGTGATCTCTGCCATCTTCTCCCTGTGTCGGCATTGCTTATAGCGCTGCTGCTGTCTCTGGCATCATGCTCCGCCAGTAAAGAATCCGGCGGCAGCGAGCCCGTCACGACCGCTGAGAACGCCGGCGAACCGGCCTCCGTGGAGAATGAGGACAACATGGCTGCGGATACGGGGAATGAGGACAATATGGCTGCGGATACGATGAATCTGAGTATCAGGAGCGGCGGCCTGACGATCGACGCAGACGAAGGAAGTATCATAGGGCTGCGCTCGGACGGTACCGTCGTGGCTGAGGGAGATGGCGTCGCCGGCCAACACGCAGTGTCAGACTGGACGGATATCGTGGCGGTGGATACGGAAAAATACATCTCAATAGGGCTGCGCTCGGACGGCACCGTCGCGGCCGCGGGCGATTGGCCGGACGAAGTGTTGGGCTGGACGGACATCGAGGCGGTGGCTATGGGTGATTGGCACGTGGTGGGACTACACTCGGATGGCACTGTGGTAGCTGCGGGCGATAATAAGGCTGGCGAATGCGACGTGTCAGACTGGACAGACATCGTGGCGATCTCTGCGGGTGGCGACCACACGGTGGGACTGCGCTCGGACGGCACTGTGTTAAATGCGGGCGGGGTAGCTGCGGACCCCTCCTCCTTCGTCAAATTCAACATGGAGGATTGGCAGAATGTCGTGGCGGTGGCTGCGGGTGACAACCACACGGTAGGGCTGCGCTCGGACGGCACCGTCGTGGCTTGGGGAGATAATTACTTTGGCCAGTGCGACGTGTCGGACTGGGCGGACATCGTGGCGATCGCTGCAAGTGGAACCAATACGGTGGGAGTGCGCCCGGACGGTACCGTTGTGGCCGTTGGCGATAACCGCGCCGGCCAATGCGATGTGTCGGGCTGGACGGATATCGTGGCGGTGGCCGCGGGTAATTTTCACACGGTAGGGCTGCGCTCGGATGGTACCGTTGTGACCGCGGGGGTGTACGGCGAGGACATTTGTTCAGACTGGACGGATATCAAGCTGCCCTGATGGAAAAATGAAAAACCGCAGCAGGCTGGAATAAGCGGATTCTAACCAGCAGCTCCAGAAAAGGCCCGCAGTCAGAAATGGCTGCGGGCTTTCTGCGTTTTTGGGGCTTCAGTAGGCGATCTCGTTGCGGACGACACGGCCCTGGATGCGGATGCGGGTCTGCCGGGAGTCGTAGATCTGGGGCTGGTGGATGGGATTCGTGGATTGGGGCATCAGGGTGATCGTGTTCCCCTCCCGGTAAAATCGCTTCACCGTGGCGTCCTCGTCGTTCACCAGCACTACGGCGATGTCCCCGTTGTCCACGATGTCCTGTCGGCGCACGATCAGCAGGTCCCCGTCGTTGATGCGCGCCGCGTTCATGCTGTCCCCCGACACCCGCAGGGCAAAATACTCCGCGCCGCCGTTCAGATCCGTGTAGGTGTACCCCTCGATGTGCTCGTCCGCGTATAGCGGGAGACCTGCGCTGATACGGCCCAGAATGGGTATCCGGTGGGTGGGGCGGTAGGGGACCGCGCCGGTGAGGCCGCCGGGAGCGGCGGGACGGTCGTGGATGTCCATCAGCTCCGCAGGGGTCACATGGAGCGCGGCCGCAAACGCGGCGATCTTGCTCTCCGACAGGTCCACGCGGCCGGACTCGATCTTCGCGATGGAAGAGCGGTCCCTGTAGCCGACCTTCTCCGCCAGCGCTTCCTGGGACAGCCCCAGCTGCTCCCGGAGACGCTTGATGTTCTCGTAGGTTTCCATGGCGACGGCCCTCCTTTGTGGTTACAATATCATATGTGTGAATATGTGTCAACATTTTCTTGAAATTTTGCGATAGATGTTGACAATCGTTCACAATAATGATATTCTATGAGCGTGAAAATTATTCACGAGACGTCGATGCATTACGAGGCGGATGGTATAAACAGGCTGTGGCCGCTGATTTTTTTCGGTCGAATCGTGAATTTGATTCACTATCAATCAGAAAGGACGGCAGAGCATGAGTAAAGAACAGCGGGCAGAGACAAGGCGGGAAAAGGTGAAGGGAGGATGGAGAAGATGAGTTCACCGAGGAACATCTGGTGGTCCTATGTACAGGGGATGATGAGGCGGTATCCGGAGCGGGCGGCGGCTTTGGGGGACCTGCACAGCTTCGGCGTGACGGGGCGGTACGCCGTCATACCGGGCGGAAAGAGCCGGGGCCGCGCCACGGAGGCCGTGGCGCTGCGGGAACTGCCGCCGGCGGAGCAGAGGGAGTATGACGCGGTGCGCGGCGCGCTGGAGTACGCCGCCGCAAAGCCAGACGGAGCGCTGCGGCTGAAGCTGGTGAAGCTGGTGTACTGGGATCAGACCCATAAGCTGTACGCCGCCGCGTGGGAGGTGGGCGTGTCGGAACGGACCGCCCGGCGGTGGAATAGGGATATCCTGTACCGGGTGGCGGTAAATTTCGGGCTGGTCGATGAAGATTGGCCGCTCACGGCCAGTTAAAGGTGATATTCTGGTATCAACGAAAAAGCGGGAGGCCCAGCGGGGCAAAAACCTGTGCCGGAAGCACGGGATGAGAGAGCCGCTGATCGTGCGGGGACCGGCAGAGAGCCGGTCCCCGATCTTGTGAGACGAGCGCTGACGGAGGGGAGGGGCCATGGCCGGAGGGAAATATGAGAGATGGCTGACGGACGAGGGCTTGGGGCTCATCGAGGCGTGGGTGCGGGAGGGGGCGACGGAGGATGAGCTGGCGGAAAGGCTCGGCGTGACGAAAAAGACCCTGCGCAGATGGGCAAAGGAGCATGATCAGCTGGCCCTGGCGCTGATGCGGGGACGGGGCGGCGCGGCAGAGCAGGTGGAAAACGCCCTCTATAAAAAGGCGCTGGGCTATAACGTGACGGTGAAGGTGCCCATGCGGGTCAAAAAACGGGTGCAGGACCCGGTGACGGGACAATGGGAGGAACGGGAAGTGATCGAGATGGTGGACAGGGAAAAGCATGTGCCGCCGGATATGAAGGCCGTCCAGTTCTGGCTGACCAACCGGGAAAAGCTCCGGTGGCAGAAGTCGCCGGGACCGGAAGAGGATGGGCAGGAAGGCGTCACGGTGATCATCGATGTATGACGTCGGAGCTCGCATGGCTAGGCCGGGATCCGCCGCAAGCGGCAAATCCCGGATAGCCAGCGGCTCCTCCTCTCCCCACGCGACAGGCGTGCCGCGTGGGGACCCCATTGAAAGAGGAAGGGATTTAAAATGGCAGAGGTTCGTTTAAGCGACGTTTTAGGGCCGGGGTTCCGGGAGCTGGCGGGGGATGTTCTGCGGCACGGGCATACACATTATGACCTGGCCGGGGGGCGTGGGTCCTTGAAGAGCTCCACGGTGAGTCTGCTGGTGCCGCTGATCCTGATGCAGCATCCGGACGCCCACGCCCTGGTGCTGCGCAAGGTGGCCAATACCCTGCGGGAGAGCGTGTACGCCCAGTACCTGTGGGCAGTCGAGAAGCTGGGGATGACGGACCTGTGGACCGCGAAGGCATCGGCCATGGAGCTGGTCTATGAGCCTACCGGACAGAGGATCATGTTCCGGGGCGCGGACGATCCGGCCAAGTTCAAGTCCATCAAGGCCCCCTTCGGATACATCGCCGTCACCCACTTCGAGGAAAAGGACCAGTTCGCCGGCCGGCAGGAGATCGACGCGATATTGCAGTCCACCATGCGGGGCGGGCCGGTGTTCTGGAACTTCGAGAGCTATAACCCGCCTTTGAGCCGGGACAACTGGGCCAATGTGGACAGCCAGATCGTGAGACCCGACCGGCTGTGCCACAGGAGCACCTATCTGGATGTGCCCAGAGAGTGGCTGGGCGAGGCGTTCCTGGCCGAGTCGGAGCATAAGAGGCTCACCGACGAGCGGGGCTACCGGCATGTGTATCTGGGCGAGAGCGCCGGGACCGGCGCGGATGTGTTCGAGCGGGTGGAGGTCCGGACCATCACCGACGACGAGATCTCCCACTTCGACCGCATCTTCCAGGGCGTGGACTGGGGCTGGTTCCCGGATAAGTTCGCGTTCCTGCGCACCGCCTATGACCGGGTCCATGAGCGCATCTTCCTGCTGGATGAGCTGTACGTGAACCGGACGCCCAACGCCAAGACCGGGGCGTGGATACGGGACAAGGGGTATATGGATTTCCCTATCACCTGCGACAGCGCCGAGCCTAAGAGCATCGACGATTTCCGGAGCATGGGCCTGCCAGCCCGGGGGGCGGTCAAGGGAGCCGGCAGCGTGGATTACGGGTTCAAGTGGCTCCAGGGACGGACCATCGTGGTAGACCCGGCCCGGACGCCGGGGGCTCACCGGGAGATCGTGAGCTATGAGTACGAGCGGGACAGGGCCGGGAACATCATCAGCGGATACCCGGATAAGAACGATCACGCGATCAGCGCTCTGCGGTATGCCTTTGAGGGGCTTTTCAACAGGCGCGGGACCAGCGCGTAGACACGGAGGACGACAATGAGATTTTTTGCAAGAGCAAAGGAGTGGCTGAATATGCACTTGTGGACAAGGGTTAAGGAGACGTTCGGGGTGAGGCCGGCGGCGTCGGCGGGGATGGACGCGTTTATCCGGCGCTGCGCCGATATCTACGGCGGGCGCCCGGATTGGGAGGATCCGGATCATGACATCCGGACGGTGAATTTTGCCAAGACCGTCTGTTCCGAGACGGCGCGCCTGGCCATGCTGGGGACCAAGATCACCATCGGGGGTGACAGCCAGCGGGCCGTGTGGTTGCAGGAGCAGGTCGACGCGATCTATCCCCGGCTGCGGGAGTGGACGGAGAAGGGGTGCGCCCTGGGCACCGTGGTATTGAAGCCTAACGGCGAGGGCGTGGAGCTGCTGACGCCGGGGCAGTTCGAGGCCGTGGACGTGTCCGGGGACCAGATCACCGGGGCGGTGTTCGTGAGCCGGGTCTATGAGGCCGCAACGGAGCGGTGGTATACCAGGCTGGAATACCACCGGTTCACGGAGAGCGGGGTCTATGAGATCAGCAACCGGTGCTTCCTGGGCCACAGCGAGCGGGACCAGGGCAAGCCCGTGCCCATCGAGGCCACGCCCTGGGCGGGGCTTTCCGAGGACGCGGCGGTGAGCGGGTTGGAGCGGCCGCTGTTCGCGGTGCTGCGGATGCCCGGGGGAAATAACATCGACGGCGGCAGCGCCTTGGGCATGCCGGTATTCTCCGACGCGCTGGAGGAGCTGAAAGACCTGGACGTGGCCTACAGCCGGATGACCGGGGAGGTATACGACAGCGCCCGGATCGAGCTCATAGACGACCGGCTCCTGGATACGCCCGGGAGCCGGACCGGACGGGCGGACAGCGTGAAGCTGCCCCGGCAGGTGCGGAAGGTGAGCGGGTTCGGACCGGAGGAATACTACCAGGAGATCGACCCGGAACTGCGGACCGACGCCCGGATGGTGGGGATCAATGCCTTGCTGAGCCAGATAGGCTTTAAGTGCGGTTTTTCCAACGGGTATTTTGTTTTCAACGAGAAGTCCGGCACGCCCACGGCGACTCAGGTGGAGTCGGACGACCGGCGGACCATCCAGCATGTGAAGGACGTGCGGGACAAGCTGGAGGGGGCCATGGAGGGGCTGTTGTATGCCCTGGACAAGTGGGCGGACCTCTACGATCTCGCGCCGGTGGGGACCTGGGACGTGACCTTCGATTTTGGGGACCTGACGTACAACCGGGAGGAGGACCGGGCCCGGTGGATGAGCTACGTGACCCAGGGGTGGGCCCCGGCGTGGTATCTGCTCCAGCGGTTCGAGGGCTTCTCCGAGGAAGAGGCCCGGGCCCTGACCGAGGCGGCGGAGGGGACGGGCCGTGCGATCGAGACGTCCGCTTGACGTGCCTGGTCTATCAATCAATCCCTCAGTCACCGCCTTCGGCGGCGACAGCTCCCTTTGCACAAGGGAGCCTTTCGACAATGTGCGCCTGCGGCGCAGATCAATGTCAGTTGATGAGAGCACGCACCGTGTGGTGATGTGCTTTTTTCATACCTATTTCGCCGGTGCCGGGCGTGAACAGGCATGACCCGCCCGGGGGCCGCGTCCCCGTAAAACATCCGCGTGGCGGGAGGAAGGATAGGACACATGGAGCGGGAATTTCTCAAGAATCTGGACCTGGGCGGCGGCGCCAGGCTGTCGAAGGACGTCATCGACGCCATCATGGCCGAGCATGGAAAGACCGTCAATCCCCTGCGGAAGCAGGTCGATGACCTGACGAAGGAGCGGGACGGTCTGAAGGACCGGGCCGAGGCGGCGGAGTCCATCGTTCAGAAGATCCCGAAGGACCAGGACCCGGCGAAGCTGCTGGAGGCCCTGGAGAAGGCCCAGAATGACCTGGCGGCTGCGGAGAAGGACTACAACGCCAAAGTGGCGGCGCGGGACTTTGACGACGCCTTAAAAACCGCGCTGGAGGGGATCAGGTTCACCTCCGAGGCGGCGAAGCGGGACGTGGCCGGGCAGGTCCGGGCGGCGGGCCTGAAGCTGGCGGATGGAGAGATCGTGGGTCTCGGGGACCTGATCGGCCAGATCCGGGAGAAGGACGCCAGCGCCTTCGTGGATGAGAAGCAGCAGGAACTGGAGGCGGGCAGGGCCCGGTTCACACAGCCTACCGGCGACGGAAGGATGGGGGCCGAACCTATGACCCGCGAGAAGATCATGGCCATTCCCGACCGGGCCGCCCGGCGGAAGGCCATCGCGGAAAACATCACTATTTTTAAAGGAGAATGAAAATGGCAGAGGAAAACATCATTTTGAAGGACCAGCTGGCGCGGGTGCGGGAGATCGAGTTCGTGAGCGCCTTCTCCGGCTCCGTCACCAAGCTCATGGAGGCCATCGGTGTCACCCGGAAGATCCCTAAGCAGGCCGGCGCGGTGCTCAAGACCTATAAGACCTCCGGTACCCTGGCAAGCGGCGAGGTGGCCGAGGGCGAGGTCATCCCCCTGAGCAAGTATGAGACCCAGGCCGTGGCCGTCAAGGAGATCACCCTCAAAAAGTGGCGCAAGGCTACCAGCGCCGAGGCCATCATCGACAGGGGCTACGATCAGGCGGTGGATATGATCACCGACGAGATGCTCCGGGACGTGCAGAAGGGCCTGCGCAAGGACTTCTTCGACTTTCTGGCCACCGGCACCGGTACGGCCAAGGGCGCGTCCTTCCAGGAGGCCATCGCCCAGGCATGGGGCCAGCTGCAGGTGCTGTTCGACGACGACGGCGTGGCCTGCGCCTACTTTATGAACCCCCTGGACGTGGCCGATTACCTGGCCAGCACCCCCGTCACCATGCAGACCGCCTTCGGGCTCAGCTATGTGGAGAACTTCATGGGCCTGGGCACCGTTATCCTGAACGCCAGCGTGCCCAAGGGCAAGATCTACGCCACCGCCAAGGACAATCTGGTGCTGTACTACATCCCCGTCAACGGCGCGGACCTGAACGAGGCCTTCAACTTCACCAGCGACGATACCGGCTACGTGGGCATCCACGAGGAGGCCGACTATACCAACATGACCGCTGCGGATACGGTGGTGTGCGGCATGCAGCTGCTGGCAGAAAAGCTGGACGGCATCGTGGTCGCCAGCATCGGCGCCTGATGGAGTACGCCCGGTATAAGACGCTCTATCCGGACGGTCCGGACGAGAGCGCGTTCGACCGGCTCCGGTGGGAGGCCCGGCGGATCATGGACCGGGCTACCACCGGGCTGGACGGCGTGAGAAAGCTGGCCGTTGCCCCGCCCGTGCGGGAGGATGACGCCGAGGCCGTGGAGCGGTGCGAGGCCGCGCTGGTCCGGACGCTGTGGCAGACGGAGCAGGCCGAGGGCTGCGTCAGCCGGGCCGACGGCACCGTCACGGGTAAGGTGGTGACGGCCGTCACCGCCGGCAGCGAGAGCGTTAGCTTCGCCGCGCCCGCAGCGGCGTCCGGCGAGGACCGGGAGATACGCTGCCGGGAGATCGTGGAGCGGTATCTGTCCGGCGCGGCCGATGCCAACGGAGTCAATCTGCTTTATATGGGCAGATATCCGCGCTGACCCCGTGAGGCGGAAAGGAGGAGGCTGATCATATACAACGATACGATAACCATTTTTAACCGCCAGGCGGCGGATGGGGAGACGCTGTGGTACCCTACCGTGATCGAGGGGGTGCAGCTCAGCGTGGAGAGGGCCCAGGCCGCCGCCGGGTATGGCTGGAAGCAGTCCGGACGGACCGTGGCGCTCGTTCCTTACGCGCCCACGGAGGACGTGATGACCGTGGGCGGCAAGATCTATCTGCCGCCCAAAATGTGGCAGCGGGCGGAGGAACCGGAGCTGTACGTCACCTTCGCGGCCGGCGAGGACTTCGACATCTTCCTCCCGGGACCGTGGACGCAGACCGCCCCCTTCGGGGACGGCATGTGGCCGGGCGGCTTTTACGAGCACCTGTGCCGGACGAGAGACGGGGTCTTTGCCGTGGAGAGCGTGCACCGCTACCGGGCTTTGCCCCACTTTGAGATCGTGGGGCGGTGAGCGCGGTGAGTGTCAGGCTGAAGGGGTTCTCCATCCGGCGGGATGGGGCGGAGATCGTCTTTTCCGCAGAGGGCCTGTCCGGAAGGCTGTCAGATGCCTATGACGCGCTCCATGAGATGGCGGCGGAGGATATGCTGCCATACATGCCCGTGCGCACCGGAGCGTTCCGGGAGAGGACCCGGGCGGCCAACGAGGCCATGGTCGGGTCCGGGAAGATCTACGCCGGAGTGGGGCCAATGGGGCGGTATCTTTACCAAAACAGAGCTATGGTGGATGCGGCTACGGGAAAAGGACCGTGTTTTATCCCCGGAGTGGGGCCGCGCTTTGAAAAGGGCGCGCAGCTCGCGGCCACGGACCGGCCGCTGCACTATACCAGCGAGGACGCCAGGCCGGCCTGGTTCGAGTACGCGAAGGCCCGGCGGCTCAAACGCTGGATCGACCGGATGCAGGCGATCCTGGACGGCAGACGATGGGAGTGATGACAGCGGTGGATGAGAAAAAACAGCAGGTCAAATATGACGTGGAGAGCTTCGATGTGCTGACGGAGGCCGTGCGGGAGCTGGTCAACCGGTTCCCCGGGCTCGGGCAGGGAGAGAAGATCGCCTTCGCTACCCTGCGGGATAACGGCGGCATGGCGCTGTTCCCCGGCGACGGCGCGGTGGTGGAGCAGGAGAGCAGAAGCGTCACCGGACGGGTCCGGCAGGTGTGCCGGTACCCATTTGTGGTGCTGGTCCGGGGCGGCGGCATGACCGAAGAGTACAGAGCGTCCGCAAAGGAGCGGCTGGACTGTCTGGGCCGGTGGCTGGGCGGACAGCCGGTGAGGCTCCGGGAGCGGGAATACCGGCTGGACGCGTACCCGCCCCTCTCCGGCGAAAGGCGGTTCCTGGACGTATCGATCCAGGCGCCGGCCTGGCTCTATGAGCGGGACGAGCACCACGTGGAGACCTGGGCGGTGGCATTGGCCGCCCGGTACGAAAATATCTATCAAAAATAATTTTCAGGAGGAACTTTCAAAATGGCAAAACTGGAACGCGAGGCGCTGGCCCACTATCTGGACAGCAAGTTCAACACCAAGGTGGCCGACGCGGAGAAGGCGGAGTTCGAGGTCATCGGCGACGACATCGAGGAGATGAGCGTGGAGCTCAATTCCGACACGGAGCAGATCAAGAACATCCTGGGCCAGACCAAGACCCGCGACAACGGCTACACCCCCAGCATGGAGGCGGACCCGTTCTACGCGGACCCGGACAAGAA
>CANPXZ010000010.1 GCA_947587485.1 uncultured Oscillospiraceae bacterium
GCTGCGGGTGGACGCCACGCCATACCTCTGGAAGGAGATGGGCACCACCTGCCGGAACCTGCCCCAGGTGCACGCCATCATGCGCATGGTCCGGCTGGTCACCGAGTGCGTCTGTCCCGGCGTGATCCTGAAGGGGGAGGTGGTCATGGCCCCCAAGGAGCTGGCCCCCTATTTCGGCACGTCGGAAAAGCCCGAGTGCCATATCCTCTACAATTCCTCCACCATGTGCACCCAGTGGAGCGCCCTGGCCAGCGGGGATATCCGGCAACTGAAGCACCAGCTGGACGACCTGCACTCTCTGCCGGAGCACTGCGCCTTCGTCAACTACCTGCGCTGCCACGACGACATCGGCTGGGGCCTGAACGAGGAATTCGGCTGGTCCATTGGCCAGGACGCGCTGCTGCACAAGAAGTATCTCTACGAGTTCTACGCGGGCCAGTTCCCCGGCAGCTGGGCCAGGGGAGAGCTCTATAACTACGACCCGGTCACCCAGGACGCCCGGACCTGCGGCACCACCGCAAGCCTCTGCGGCATCGAGAAGGGCCTGGCGGAGAACGACCCGGCCCAGGTGGACCTGGGCGTCAGGCGGGACCTTCTCATGCACGCCGCCATGATGGCCATGGCGGGATTTCCCATGCTGTCCAGCGGGGACGAGATCGGCCAGCTGAACGGTTACGATTACCACGACGATCCGGACCGGGCCGAGGACAGCCGGAACCTGCACCGGACCGCGTTCAATTGGGACAACGCCGCCAGACGCACCCGGCCCGGCACGGTCCAGGAGCGCATCTGGACCGGCCTGCGGCGGCTGGAACAGCTCCGGGCGTCGGAGCCCTGCTTCGGTCCGGAGGCCCGGACCACCACCTGGGATACCCATAACGACCACGTGCTGGCCCTGATCCGCAAAACGGCGGGGGAGACCCTGGTGTGTCTTTTCAACTTCACCGGCGAGGCCCAGACCGTGACGCTGGACGCCATGGAGGGGGACTTCGCCGACCTTCTCACCGGCGAGGCCGTCCGCTGCGACAGCCGGACCCTGGTCCCCTATCAATACAGCTTCTGCCGCCGGGCAGACTGAGCCGCGAACAAGCTTATCAGACTGTCAAAGAATGAGAAAACGTGCGTAAAGCAAGGGGGAGCTCGAGGGGGACGGGAGTCCCGCCTCGAATGGGATAAATAGCCGCCACGCGCCTGTTTTACAGGCGCGTGGGGAGCGAAGCGACGTTTTTTGCGGCGGCTTGCCGCCGGGAAAAACACGGCGTTTTCAGGCCGTGTCAGGGGGTCAAAGCTCCCGGGAGAACCGCTCGGTGATGACGGTCACCGTGTCCGGCTCCACGGCGGCGAAGCCCCCGGCGCACTGGCCGGACAGGACGGTCTGCCCGCCGTCCAGGGCCGTCACGGGGCCGGCGTCCAAGGCGAAGAGCGCCCTGGCGTGGCCCGGACGGACGCCGTAGCTGCCGCCGCCCCGGCCCTTGGCACCGTCGCACAGGGTCAGGTGTACGGACCCGCAGCGGACGGGCTCCAGGGCCCCCCGGGCGGTCACGATCTTCAGTGTCAGCGCCCCCATGTCACCTGCTCCTGGCGTACACGTCGTCGATGCCGCCGCACATGAGGAAGCACCCCTCGGGGATGTCGTCGCACTCGCCGCCGATGATGGCCTCGGCCCCGTCCAGGGTCTTCTCCAGGGGCACGTAGACGCCCTTGGCACCAGTGAAGCTCTCCGCCACGTGGAAGGGCTGGCTCAAAAACCGCTGGAGCCGCCGGGCCCGCTTGACCAGGGTCTTGTCCTCGTCGGACAGCTCCTCCATGCCCAGGATGGCGATGATGTCCTGCAGCTCGTTGTACTTCTGTAAGATGCGCTGGACCTCCTTGGCGGCCCGGTAGTGGCGCTGGCCCACACCGTCCAGGGTCAGCATCCGGGAGGAGGACTCCAGCGGGTCCACCGCCGGGTAGATGCCCAGCTCCACGATCTTCCGGTTCAGCACCGTGGTGGCGTCCAAATGGGAGAAGGTGGTGGCCGGGGCCGGGTCGGTCAGGTCGTCCGCTGGCACGTATACCGCCTGCACGGAGGTGATGGCCCCGTGGCCGGTGGACACGATGCGCTCCTGGAGCTTGCCCATCTCGCTGGCCAGGGTGGGCTGATAGCCCACGGCGGAGGGCATGCGCCCCAGCAGGGCGGACACCTCGGAGCCGGCCTGAGAGAAGCGGAAGATGTTGTCGATGAAAAGAAGCGCGTTTTTCCGGGCCACCTCCCGGAAGTACTCCGCCATGGTCAGACCCACCAGAGGCACCCGCAGCCGGGCCCCGGCGGTCTCGTTCATCTGGCCGAAGACCAGGGCCGTCTTGTCCAGCACCCCGGACTGCATCATCTCGTTATAGAGGTCGTTGCCCTCCCGGGAGCGCTCGCCCACGCCGGCGAAGACCGAGTAGCCGTCGTGCTCGAAGGCCACGTTTCGGATGAGCTCCATGATCAGCACCGTCTTGCCCACGCCCGCGCCGCCGAACAGGCCGATCTTGCCGCCCTTCACGTAGGGCGTCATCAGGTCGATGACCTTGATGCCGGTCTCCATCAGCTCGTCCGCCGCCACGATGTCGGAGAATCGGGGGGCGGGGTGGTGGATGGGCCACTTCTCCTTGGACCGGATGGGCTCCTTCTTGTCGATGGGCTCGCCCAGCACGTTGACCATCCGGCCCAGAGTCTCCTCGCCCACGCTGACCATGATGGGCTCGCCGGTGTCCACCGCCCGCAGGCCCCGGGACATGCCGTCCGTGGACTGCATGGAGATGCACCGGACCACCCCGTCGCCCAGATGTTGGGAGGCCTCCAGGACGTAGGTCTGGCCGTCGTGCTCGATGGTGACGGCGTGGAAGATCTCCGGCAGGTCCAGGGGGTCGAAGAGGATGTCCACCACGGGACCCGTGATGCGCTGTACCATTCCCACTGAATTTTTCGCCATGATGTATCCCTCCGCCGGGCGGCAGGACCGCCCGGTACAATGATCATTCAGCTGTCGCGCCACTCGCCGCTGGCGGTCTCGATCACGTCCGCAGTGACGGCGCTTTGCCGCTTGCGGCTGATGTCCCCCTCCAGCTGGGCGCAGTATTCCGTGGCGGCGTCGTAGGCCACCCGCATGGTCATCAGCGTGGCCGCCTGAGCCCCCAGGGCCGCCTCCAGCACCAGCTCGTAGAACATGGCCCGGAACACCGGCAGAGCGTCGTGGGCGATAAAAGTGTCCCGGTCCGGCTGGCACAGAAGCTCCCGGCCGCTGTCCGGCTCATCCGCCCCCCGGGGCGGGGGGAACAGCTCGCAGACCGTGGGCGTCTGGGTCAGCATGTTGACGTAGCGGGGATAGATCACGTACGCGCCGGAGGCCTGCCCGGACTGCCGCAGCCGCAGCACCGCGTCCAGCACCGCGCAGCTCTCCTCATAGGAGGGCTCGTCCCGCAAAATGAACTCCCCCGCCAGGGGCACGCCCCGGCTCTTGAAGGAGCGGATGGCCTTTTTCCCGCAGGCCAGCACCAGCGCGTCCCTATGCCCGTCCAGCTCTTGTCGGGCCAGCTTCAGCACCTCCGTGTTGAAGCTGCCGCACATGCCCTTATTGGCGGTCAGCACCACGAACACCGGCGGCGCGGAGCTGTCCGCCGCCCGGACGGCCTCCAGAAAGCCGGCGGAGAACTGGTCGAACACCAGCTTGCACTGCCGGCCGTACTCGGCGTACTTGCCGTAGACCCCGTTCAGCCGGGAGAATTTCGCGGCGGAGACGGTCTTCATGGCTTTGGTGAGCTTCTGGGTCGAACGGACGCCCCGAAGCTGTTTTTTCAGACTCTGTATCGACGGCATGATCTGTCACGCGACGGTCTTTTTGTACTCGTCCAGGGCGGCCCGGATGGCCGCCAGCTGCTCCGGCGTCTGCTTCCGGCCGGTCTTGAGCTGCTCCGCCAGCGGGGCGCAGCTCTTCTCAAAGTAGGCGAACAGCCCCTTCTCGAACCCCTCCATTCCGTCCAGAGGCACCCCGTCGGCATAGCCGTCCGACACGGCGAACAGCAGCAGCGCCTGCTGCCAGTCGTCCAGCGGGTCGAACCGGCCCTGTTTGAGGGCCTCCATCAGGTGCGCGCCGGAGTCCAGGGCCCGCTTGGTGTCCGGATCCATGTCGGTGCCCAGCTGGGTGAAGTCCGCCAGCTCCCGGTACTGAGCCAGCTTGGTGCGAAGGCTGGCCGACATCTGCTTCATGAGCCTGGTCTGGGCCGCGCCGCCCACACGGGACACGGACAGCCCCACGTTGATGGCGGGCCGCTGGCCCTCGTGGAACAGCTCGCTCTCCAGGAAGATCTGCCCGTCGGTGATGGAGATGACGTTGGTGGGGATGTAGGCGGAGATGTCCCCGGCCTGGGTCTCGATGATGGGCAGGGCGGTGATGGACCCGCCCCCCAGCTCCTCGGACAGGTGGGCGGAGCGCTCTAAAAGCCGGGAGTGGAGATAGAAGATGTCCCCGGGATAGGCCTCACGGCCCGAGGGCCGGTGCAGCAGCAGCGACAGCTCCCGGTAGGCCACCGCGTGCTTGGAAAGGTCGTCGTAGATGATGAGCACGTCCCGCCCCGCGTACATGAAGTACTCCGCCATGGCCGTCCCGGCGAAGGGGGCCAGATACTGGGTGGCGGCGGAGTCGGAGGCGGTGGCCGCCACGATGGTGGTGTATTCCAGCGCCCCGTACTGGGCCAGGCGGCTGCGGATCTCGGCGATGGTGGTGTCCTTCTGGCCGATGGCCACGTAGACGCACACCGTGTCCTTGCCCTTCTGGTTGATGATGGCGTCCAGGGCGATGGCGGTCTTGCCGGTCTGCCGGTCGCCGATGATGAGCTCCCGCTGGCCCCGGCCGATGGGCACCAGCGCGTCGATGGCCTTCAGGCCCGTGTGCAGGGGATCAGACACGGCGGCCCGGTCCAGGATGCCGGGGGCCCGGCACTCCACCGGCCGCTTTTCCGCGGCGTAGATATAGCCCTCGCCGTCCACGGGGTCGCCGATGGGGTTCACCACCCGGCCCAGCAGGCCCTCGCCCACGGGCACGGAGGCGATGCGGCCCACCCGGCGGACCTTGCTGCCGCTCTCGATGTTCTCATACTCTCCGAACACCACGCAGCCCACCCGCTGGGGCTGGATGTCCAGCACCATGCCCCGCTCGCCGCAGTCGAACTCCACCACCTCGCCGTACATGATGTCGATGAGGCCGTCCATCCAGCAGATGCCGTCGGAAATTTGAAGGACCCGGCCCAGCTGGTAGACGTGCAGCTTTGGCTCAGTGGTCCGGGCCATCTCGTTGAACTCCTGCAGGACCTCCTCCACGATCTCGTCGCTGGTCACGGGGGCCCGGCTGATGTTCTTCTCAAAGTGGTACAGCTCCTCCGACACGGTGTGGTCGTACACCGTGTCGCCGATGCGAAGCCGGACCCCGCCGATCAGGGACGGGTCCTCCAGCACCCACAAGGAGGTCCTGCCGTTCACCGTGTCCAGCAGGGCCGTGGTGGCCTCGTCCACCTTTTTCACCAGCGCCGGGTCCAGCTTGTAGGCGGAGGTCAGCGTCACGTACAGTACCCCGTGATAGCGCAGGTAGGCCATGTCCCCCGGCGTCAGCTTGATCTGAGTCAGGATGTCGTCGATCTGGGCGGGCTCCCTGGCCCGCATCCGGCTCAGATATGGCTCTTTGGAGAAGGTCTCGGCCACCTTGTCCTTCATGACCTGGAAGAATTTGCGCTTGGTCTTCTGGATCATGATCCGGTGGATCTCCCGGCACTCCCGCTCGCCGAAGGCCTCCATCCGGGCCACGCCGGACTCCGCCAGCGCCCGCTCCTGGGCCACGGCTGCCCGGGCCGCCTCGCCGGCCTGAGCCAGGCGCTCGTCGCCGGCGGCGGCATAGGCCGGGTCCGGCATCTCCGGCGGCGGGCTGTTTTCGATCCGCTCCGCCTCGTCCAGCTCCTGGAGGATGCGGGTCCGGCGGCCGGTGAAAATGCGCGCGACGAGCTTCCGGCAGAACAGAAAGAGCAGTCCTGCCAGCAGCAGAAAGTTGATGATCACATACTGAATCTTCATCTCTTACGTCACTTCGTCAGGCTCTCGGCAAAGGACACGGCCAGCTCGTCCGCCTGCTCGCTCAAAAGGGTCAGCAGCCGGGCGCAGTCCGCCTCCGCCCGGACGCTGTAGTCGTCCACCTTCCGGAGCCTGGTCTCGTTGGCCGTCTCCAGCAGGGCCCGGTTGTCGGCCCGGAGCTGCTCCAGCTCGGCGCGCAGCTCCTTTTGCTGCCGCTCCAGACGCTGGGTCCGGCTGTCGGCCAGCATGGCCTCGTACCGGGCCCGGGCGCGCTCATACTCCGCCTTCTTTTCCCCGGCCCGGCGGATATGGTCCCGGCGCTGGTCCATGACCCGCAGCACCGGCCGGAACAGCAGAAAGTGCAGTATGGCCGCCAGCAGGGCGAAGCATATGACGGTCCACACAAGGACCGATACCTGGATCGTCATGGCCCGGTTCAGATCTTGGACACCAGCATGAAGGCGATCAGCAGGCCGTAGATGGTCAGAGCCTCCATAAGGGCCAGGGCGATGATGAGGGTGGAGCGGATGTCCTTGGCGGCGTCCGGCTGGCGGGCGATGCTCTCCATGGCGCTCTTGGCGGTGATGCCCTGGCCGATGGCCGGGGCGATGGTGCTGGCCGCGATGGCGGCAGCGGCGGCGATGGCGATGATCTCAGATCTCATGGCAGTATATCTCCTTGTGTTTTATTCGATCTCGGTGACTTCGTCCAGGTAGATGGAGGTGAGCATGGTGAAGACCATGGCCTGCAAAGCGCAGAACAGCAGACTCAGCACCATCATCACCATGGGCACCCCGATGGGGAAGATGTTGTAAAGCTCCTCGGTGACCATCTCCTCGCCGAAGATGTTGCCGAAAAGACGCAGCGCCAGGGAGGCGGGCTTGATGATCTCGTCCAGCAGCAGCAGGGGCAGCATGAAGAACATGGGGCTTACGAAGCGCTTGAAGTAGTGCTTTGGCCCTGCCCGGAGCCCGGCCCACTGCAAAAACACGAACGTGGTCACGCCCAGGCCCGCCGTCACCGACAGGGAGGATGTGGGGGCCTTCAGGTATACCGTCTGGCCCACGCCGGGGAACAGGCCGGAGTAGTTGGCGAAGATGATGAAGATGAACAGCGACGCCAGAAAGGAGAAATACTTCCGGCCCCGCTCGTGGCCCAGCAGGCCCTCGAAGAAGTTGTCCAGATACTCCACGCCCGTCTCGATCACGTTCTGGAACCGGCCGGGACGCTCCTTCAGACCGCGCCGGACCAGCAGGGAGAGGACCAGGGCTATTGCCAGGATGACCCACATCATGACCACCTCGCCGGTCACGTCCAGGAACCCGAACAGGTGAATGATCACCGGGGATTTCTCACCCATTGTCGGAGTCCTCCTTCCTGTGCAGAGAGTCGTTGAGCCTGACGAGCTTTCGCGTGGTCCAGAGCATGGGGACCGTGACCCCCAGGCACCCGCCCGCCGTCAGCCAGAGCCTGTC
Source organism: uncultured Oscillospiraceae bacterium (assembly GCA_947587485.1). Taxonomy (GTDB): domain Bacteria; phylum Bacillota; class Clostridia; order Oscillospirales; family Oscillospiraceae; genus CAJOIG01. The sequence goes on from CANPXZ010000010.1 coordinate 7,558, forward strand.
CCAGCCGGTGCGGTCCCCGAATACGAACAGGACCACCAGGAACAGCACCTGTATGCTCTGCTCAGCCACATGGGCGGCCGCATATTTGTCCGGCGCCTTTTGCAGCACCCGGCGGCTGATGAGATAGTTGACCGCCGCCAGGCCCGCGCCTGCGGCGAAGGCCAGGGCCGCGCCGAAGATATCGCTTTGCATCCAGATCACCTTCCTTGGGAAGAACACATTATAACATGCAGGACACGGTTTGACAAGACGTCCCGCCGCCCCGGGACCGCCTGTTCCGGGGCCCGCGCGCCTTGGAAAGATGACGGTAATTGTTGCAAAATACGGCCCTGTGTGATATGATTGGGCCTGCAATCGCAATAATATGGTATTTTCGCCCCGGATGGGCTCCGTTTCGCGCGTCCCGCGCGCAAAGGGAGGGACCCGGAGCGGGATACGTGCGCGTATGGGAAGGCTTTGGCATAGCCTGCCCAAAGAGACGGCGGGAGAGGTTTGGATGAAGATACAGATCGTGGTGGCCGCGCATAAGCCCTACCGGATGCCCAAGGACCCGGTATACCTGCCGGTGCAGGCCGGGCGGGCGCTGCACGAGCCCCTTGCCTGGCAGGGGGACGACACGGGCGAGAACATCAGCGCCAAAAACGGCGAATACTGCGAGCTGACGTGCCTGTACTGGGCGTGGAAGAATCTGGACGCGGACGCGGCGGGCATGTGCCACTACCGGCGGTACTTCGCCGGCCGGCGGACCGGTCCCAAATGGGAGCGCATCCTGACGGGGGAGCAGGCGGAAAGACTGCTGGAGCGGGCGCCCGTTTTGCTGCCCAAGCCCCGCCGGTACTATATCGACACCAATTTCGGCGAGTATTCCCACGCCCACAACGGGGACGACCTGGCCGAGGCCAGGAAGATATTGGCCGAGCGCAGCCCGGCCGCCGCGGAGGCCTACGACCGGGTCATGGCCCGGACCTGGGGCCACCGGTTCAACATGTTCGTCATGAAGCGGGAACAGCTGGACCGGTACTGCGCGTGGATCTTTGACATACTCTTCGAGCTGGAGCGCCGGATCGACATCTCCGATTACGATCCCTACAACCGGCGGGTGTTCGGCTTCATATCGGAGCGGCTGTTGGACGTGTGGCTGGAGGCGGAGCATATCCAATACCTGGACGTGCCGGTGGTCAACCTGGAGAGCCAGCACTGGCCCAGGAAGATCGCGGCGTTCGTGAAGCGGAGGCTCTGGCCGAAGAAGCTGGCCAGGAAGCATGGATAGGACGGGGACAGTGGCGGCGGTCGTGGTGACCCGGGACCGGATCGCGTATCTGCGCCAGTGTGTGGACAGGCTTCTGGGGCAGAGCGTCCCCTGCGACATATTGGTGGTGGACAACGCCTCCGTGGACGGCACCGACCGGTGGATGGCCTCCCTCGCAAAGGAGCGGCCCCGGGTCCGGTACCGGCGGCTGGAGGAGAACACGGGCGGCGCGGGCGGCTTCAACTGTGGCATGCGCTGGGCCGTGGAGGGCGGCTGGGACTATGTCTGGGTCATGGACGACGACTGCCTTCCCGAGCCCGACGCGCTGGAAAAGCTGCTGGAGGCGGACGAACGCCTGGGCGGTCCGGGGAAGTACGGGTTCGTGTCCAGCGCCGTGCTCTGGACGGACGGGAGCCTGTGCGTGATGAACCGGCAGAAGCTGTGCCGGAGGGACGACGGGCGGTACGGGGACCTGGAGAAGGACGGCATCCTCCGGGCGGAGCAGGCCACGTTCGTGTCGCTGCTGCTCCCGGCGGAGACGATACGCGCCTTTGGACTGCCCATCCGGGAGTACTTCATCTGGGGCGACGATATCGAGTACACCCGCCGCATCGCGGTCCGGGGCGGCCGGCCCTGTTTTTTGGTCCGGCAGAGCCGGGTGGTCCACGCCATGGCGAAGAACACCGGCAGCAATATCGCCACCGACGCGCCGGCCAGACTGGACCGGTACAGGATATCGGTCCGCAACGAGAGCCACGCGTACCGTCAGGAGGGCCTGGGGGGCGTGCTGCACTATCTGGCGCGGTGCGCCCGCAGCTTCCTGTGGATATTGACCAAGGCCAGGAACTACCGCCTCCGGCGGCTGATGACCCTTCTGCGGGGCATGGCCCAGGGGCTGGTCTTCCGGCCAAAGGTGGAGCGCGTCGGCTGAGGGAGAGGAGAGGGCCTTTTGGACGATATGGAATACACGCCGGACGGTACGCTTCGGGCGCTGCAGCTGGAGGAGCTGGCGGGGCTGGAGGAGATCCGGCGCATATGCCGGGAAAACGGCATCCGGTATTATCTCACCGGCGGTACGCTTCTGGGCGCGGTGCGCCACCAGGGCTTCATCCCCTGGGACGACGATATGGACATCATCATCCCGAGGCCGGACTTCGAGCGCTTCATCCGCCTGTGCGTACAGGAGCATGCCCTGGGCCCGGAGTACTATGTGCAGACCTCCGGCTCAGACCCCACCTATCCCCACTGCTTTGCCAAGCTGCGGCACGGTCCGGTCCGGCCCTATGCCGGCCAGGCGGGGAACGGCGACGGCTTCATCGATATCTTCCCCCTGGACAAGTGTCCGGACGGGAAGGCGCTGGCGCAGTTCTATTTCGGCTGGCTGCACGTTTTGAACAACGCCATCCTCTACCACACGGAGGAGAACTTCGTCTGCACGTTCCAGCACCGGTATCTGTTCCTGCCCTGGCGGGTGCTGCGCCACCTGCCCAAGAGCTGGCTCATCGCCATGCGGACGGGGCTGCGCAGGACGATGGACGCGCTGTCCTCGGGAAAGAGGCTGGGAAACATCGGCGGGATATACGGCTATCCCCGGGAGGTGTGCATGGCGGATTGGATCGCCGAGCCGGCGGAGCTGTCCTTTGAGGGACGGATGTTCTCCGTGCCCTCGGGCTGGGACGCGCTGCTGACGAATATGTTCGGGGACTATATGACGCCCCCTCCGGCGGAGGAACGGCAGGGCCATTCCCAGCTGGGATGAGCGAGCGGGCCGGACGGCAAGAGAGAAAGGAACGCGTTGGATGAGTTATAACGGTTTGGTTTATCTGTGCATAGCGCTGGCCGGGCTGTGGCTGGTCACGTTTTTGTACACGGGGGCGGGCAAGGATCTGCGCACGCTGGTCAAGCGGCTCGTCACCGGCGGCGTATACTATGCCATGTGGCTGCTGCCCCGGGACAAGGACCTGATCCTGTTCACGGCGGACGAGGGCCAGTCCTTCAGCGACAACCCCAAATACCTCTTTTATGAGTTCCGCAAGGACCCGCGCTTCCGCTGCGTGTGGATCACCCGCAACGCGGAGGTATACAAGGACCTGAAGGGCCGGGGCTATGAGGTCTGCATGCTGGATTCCCGGGAGGGAAAGAGGCTGCAGATGAAGGCGGGCACGCTGATCCATACCAACTCCCTGAAGGAGGAGTTCAGCTATATCCGGGCCGGCGGGGCGGTGAGCGTCAACTGCTGGCACGGGGTGGGCCTCAAGCGGGTGTGGTACAGGAACCAGAACGCCTTTTCCGGCAAGTGGATGGCGGCCCCGCCGTCCCTGAAGAGGACGTACAACCTGTGGTGGGCCGGGCTCAACGCAGCCCGGGAGAATTATCTGATCAGCACCAGCGAGGAAGTGAGCGCCTATTACCCGGCCACCTACCGGGTGAAGGAGGACCACGTGCTGAACCTGGGCCAGGCCCGCAACGACGTGTTTTTCGACGACAGCCTGGATGAGGCGGACGACGATTCCCTGGCGTTTTTCAAAAACAATAAGATCATCCTCTACATGCCCACCTATCGGGAATATAACGTCCGGAAAAAGGGACCGGAGACGATCGGCAGGCAGATCGATTACGGGCGTCTGTCCCAGATGCTGAAAAAGTACGGCTACATCTTCGTGGTCAAGCAGCACCGGTACAATACCGGGGAAGGCGACAGGTTCGGGGAATTTGACAACATCGTCGATATCTCCTCGGACAACTATCGGATCGATCCGCAGCTGCTTTTGAAATACACGGACATCCTGGTCACGGATTATTCCAGCTGCTATACGGACTTTTTGCTGCTGGACCGGCCGGTGCTGTTCTACTGCTACGATCTGGAGGCATACCTGTCCAAGTGGGAGATCAACTTCGACTACGACTATGTGACGCCCGGGCCGAAGGCGTTCAGCTCGGACGGGCTCATCACGGAGCTGGAGAAGCTGCTCCGGGGCCAGGATGCGTACGAGGCCGAGCGCCAGCGGGTCAAGCGGGTGTTCTACTCCCCGGAGAACCAGGGCCCCGTGGCGAAGAAGCAGACGGACTACATCATCAAAAATATCATTAAGAGGTGACATCTAGTGTACAGCGTAGTGATCCTGGCGGGCGGCACGGGCTCCCGCATGCATCAGGCGGTGCCCAAGCAGTTTCTGGCTCTGGCAGGCAAGCCCATGATCCTCCACACCCTGGAGCGGCTGGAGCGGATCGACGAGGTGGGGGAGATCATCGTGTCCTGCCACCCCAGCTATAAAGAGCTGCTGCAAATGCACATCGCGGCCTATATGCTGAAAAAGCCCTATACCATCGTGGACGGCGGCGAGACCCGCCAGCAGTCCGCCTGTCTTGGGGTGCGGGCCGCGAAATATGAGGACATCATCATCCATGAGGCGGCCCGGCCCTTCGTGACCACCGGCGAGTTCAAGGAGCTGATGGCCTGCGAGGCGGACAGCGCCACCTATGGGCTGGACATCCCCTTCACCGTCTCCGTGCGGAAGGACGGCATGATCAGCGGCATCCTGGAGCGGAACAGCCTTGTGAACATCCAGCTGCCCCAGAAGTTCAAGCGGGGGCCGCTGCTGGCCGCCTATGAGCAGGCGGAGAAGGACGGCCTCGTCTTCACGGAGGACACCAGCCTTCTGTATCACTATACCAACGCTCCGATCCGGGTCCTGCCGGGCACGCCCAACAACATCAAGGTCACCAATTCCGTGGACCTGATGGCCGGCGAAGCGATCTACAGAGAGTACATTGTCGGGAGGGACTGACGGATGAGAACATGCATCATCACAGGCGCGGGCAGCGGCATCGGACGGGCCGCGGCCATCGCCATCGCGGAGGCGGAGGAATACGACTACCTGGCCCTGATCGGCCGGTCGAAGGATAAGCTGGAGGAGACCAAAAGCCGCATGCGGACCAACTCCCAGGTGGAGCTCTACGCCTACGATCTGGGGGACCTGGAGGGCATCCCGGCGCTGGTGAAGGACATCTATGAGAAGACGGGGGAGATCACCTGCCTTTTGAACATCGCCGGCTATACGGACCCTCAGCCGCTTCTGACCACCTCCCTGGAGAGCATGCGCCTGACCTATGAGACCAACGTGTTCGCCCCGTTCATGCTGATCCGGGAGTGCACGAAGTACATGCGCCTGAACCATGAGGGCTCCAAGATCCTGAACGTGGCCTCCACGGCGGGCATCACGCCCCGGCCGGGCTGGCTGAGCTACGCATCCTCCAAGGCGGCGGTGGTGAGCATGTCCCAGACCCTGGCGGAGGAGCTGGCGGAGTACGGCATCCGGGTCTACTGCATCTCCCCGGGCCGGTGCGCCACGGCCCTTCGGCGGAAGCTGGCCCCCAACGAGGACCAGAGCACCATCATGCAGCCGGAGGATGTGGGCCACATCATCTGCCAGCTCGTCTCGGAGACTGAGCACTGCCTGGACGGGCAGAATATCATCGTCCGGAAGAAGATATGAAAAAACAGCAGGCGGCGGCGCGGCGCTCCCACGCGCTCGGCGATCTGGAGATCACGCGCTCGCTCAGGAAACTGAAACGCTACCAGTTCCTCTTTGAGGAACTGGTAAAGCGCGATTTTAAAAAGAAATACAAGCGGACCGTACTGGGCATGGGCTGGAGCATCCTGGCCCCGCTGCTGCATCTGCTGGTGCTGAGCATGGTGTTCACCAGGCTCCTGGGGCGCAACCAGCCCCATTTCACCATCTATATCTTCTGCGGGAACCTGATCTTCACGTTTTTCAGCGACGCCACCAAGGGCGGCATGGGCACCATCATGGGCAACGCCTCCATCTTTACGAAGGTGAACGTGCCCAAGTATCTGTTTTTGCTGTCCCGGAACGTGCAGGCCCTGATCAACTTCGGCCTGATCCTGGTGGTGTTTTTCATCTTCGTGGCCTTTGACGGGCTGCCCTTCACGTGGAAATTCCTGTGCTTGGTCTATCCCATCTGCGGCCTGATCCTGTTCAACATCGGCGTGGGCATGGTCCTGTCGGCGCTGTTCGTCTTTTTCCGGGACACCCAGTATCTTTACGACGTGTTCACGATGCTGCTGATGTACATGTCGGCGATCTTCTATCCGGTGACCCGGTTTCCGGAGAACATCCAGAGGCTGTTTCTCATCAACCCGGTGTATCTGTTCATCCGGTACTTCCGGCTGATCGTGATCGACTCCGCCGTGCCCAGCTTCGCCTACCATATGCTCATGCTGGCGGACGTGGCAGTGGTGCTGGCGGCCGGCTGCTTCATGTACAAGAAGTTCAACACCAGGTTCCTTTACTATGTCTAGCGGAGGGATACGATGAGCGTTTTGGAAGTACACAATGTATCCATCCGGTACAAGACAGGGGACTTCAAGGACATCGGCATCAAGGAATACGTGATGCGTAAGCTCACCCACAACTACCACGTGAAGGAGTTCTGGGCGGATAAGGACGTCTCCTTCACCCTGGATCGTGGGGAGATGCTGGGGATCATCGGCAGCAACGGCGCGGGCAAATCCACCCTCCTGAAGGCCGTGTCGGGGATCATGGAGCCCACGGAGGGCTATGTGAAGTGCTCGGGGAGCATCGCGGCCCTGCTGGAGCTGGCCAGCGGCTTCGACAAGGAGCTGACCGTGCGGGAGAACACCTACCTTCGCGGCGCCATGCTGGGCTATACCCGGAAATTCATGGACGAGGCCTACGAGGAGATCATCCGCTTCGCGGAGCTGGAGGATTTCCAGGACCGGCCGTTCAAGCAGTTGTCCAGCGGCATGAAGAGCCGGCTGGCCTTCGCCATCGCCTCCATGGTCCAGCCGGACCTGCTGATCCTGGACGAGGTGCTGTCGGTGGGCGACGGCGCGTTCAAGGCCAAGAGCGAGGCCAAGATGCGCCAGATCATCCACGGCGGCGCGGCCACGATCCTGGTGTCCCACTCCCTGCGTCAGATATTGCAGCTTTGCACGAAGGTGCTGTGGCTGGACAAGGGGGAGCAGGTCGCCCTGGGGGACACCACGATCCTGTGCGGCCTTTACCAGCAGTATCAGCGCAAGACCATGAAGCTGGACCAGGCGAAAAAGTCCTGGGCCTGGCTGAACGGACACTATGACTACCTGATCGTGGGCGCCGGCTTTTACGGCGCGGCCTTCGCCCGGGAGATGACGGACCGGGGGAAGAAGTGCCTGGTCGTGGACAGCCAGCTGCTGCCGGGCGGCTGCGCCGCCTGCGAGCGGGTGCAGGGCGTCACGGTCCACAAGTTCGGCCCTCACATCTTCCACACGGACCGGCAGGACCTGTGGGAATACGCCAACCGCTTCGCCGAGTTCGTGCCATACGACGGGGGCTTCGGCGAGACCTGGCAGGGCGTGCCGAAGGGCGGCTATTCGGCCATGGTGAAGAATATGCTGAAGGGCGTCCCCACCGTGACCGGACTGGACTACCAGGACTTGGCAAGGGCATTTCCCCGCATTGCGGACAAGGTAGTTTATACAGGGCCCATCGACGGCTTTTTCGAGTACCGGCACGGCCGGCTGGAGTATGACAGCTTCCGCTACGAGCAGGAGCAGCTGGAGCGGGACGATTACCAGGGCCGGGCGATCGTGGAGCTGAAGGACGATCCCGGCGGCTGCACGCGGGTCATCGAATACAAGCATTTCCTGGGCGAGAGCGGCCCGGGCACGGTCATCGCCCGGGAGTATCCCCAGGCATGGTCGCCGAAGCGGCCGGACTGTCACCCGGCGGGCGGCGAGCGCAACGAGGCGGTCCTGCAAAAATACCTGGCGATGGCTGCGGAGCGTCCCGACGTGATTTTCGGCGGACGGCAGGGGGAATACCGGGATTATACCATGGCCGGGGCGATCGACGCCGCGCGGGCGCGGGCCGCCCGGGAATAAAGGATACGCGTGCCGTTCCCGCAGTGTTGACGGGACCGCTCCGGGGCGGCATGCGGATGGTGGACACAGAGATATGATCAGAGAGAACCAGAAGATACTGAACAACATCCAGGTGATCAGCGACGGCCTGATCCTGTTTGCCGCTTTTCCGGCGGCGTATTGGGTCCGGTTTTACGTGTTCCACGGACAGGATAACGTACCGCTGCAAAACTATGTGGTGATGGGCGCCATCTATATGGCGGCGCAGCTTTTCACCTATGCCGCCTTCGGGCTGTATCAGAACTACCGGCGGATGAATCTGGGCCGGGAGCTGACGCGCCTGTGGGAGGCCACGGCCCTGGACATGGCCGTGATGCTGGGCTGGATGTTCCTGGACAAGGGCATGGTGGACTATTCCCGGTGGCTGCTGGCCATCGCCTTTGTGCTGAGCGGCAGCGTGCTGAGCCTGAAGCGGCTGGCGCTGCGGATGCTCCTGGAAAAGTACCGGCGCGAGGGCTATAGCCAGAAGCACGTCCTGCTGGTGGGCGGCGGGCCCCTGGCGCAGAAGTATCTGCATGAGATCCAGACGGAGCGGTCCCTGGGGTACAGCGCCGTGGGGTACGTGTCCGAGGAGGATGAGAACAACGGCCTGAAACGGCTGGGGGGCTTCGGCGACCTGAGCCGCCTGCTGGAGCAGTACGCGCCGGACGAGGTGGTGGCGGCGCTGGAGCCGGTGGACGTGTGGCGGATGCCCAAGGTCATCACCCTGTGCAACCTGGCGGGCGTGCGGCTTTATATCATCCCCTTTTACGAGGAGTACATGTCCCCCAACCCCCAGATCGACGATCTGGACGGCATCCCCCTGATGAACATCCGCTATATCCCGCTGGACAGCTGGGTGAACGCCTTCACCAAGCGGGCCATGGACGTGGTGGGCTCGGCGCTGCTGCTGCTCCTGATGTCGCCGGCCATGCTGATCTGCGCCGTGGGGGTGAAGCTGTCCTCGCCGGGACCGGTCATCTTCCGGCAGGAGCGGGTCGGGCGGAACAACAAGCGCTTTACCATGTATAAATTCCGGTCCATGTATGTGAACGACCGGGAGTCCACCGCCTGGAGCGGCCAGACGGACGACCGGCGGACGAAATTCGGCGCGTTCATGCGCAAGTGCTCCCTGGACGAACTGCCCCAGTTCTGGAACGTGCTGCGGGGGGACATGAGCCTGGTGGGACCCCGGCCGGAGATCCCCCATTTCGTGGAGCGGTTCCGGGGCGAGGTGCCCCTGTACATGGTCAAGCACCAGGTCCGTCCCGGGATCACCGGCTGGGCCCAGGTGAACGGCCTGCGGGGGGATACCTCCATCGAGAAGCGGATCGAGCACGATATCTACTACATAGAGAATTGGAGCGTCTGGTTCGACATCCAAATTTTGCTTCGGACGGTATTTACCGCCAAATTCATCAACGACGAGAGCGGCGCGGATGAGAAGCCGTGAGGTCTTATGACGATGACGCCGGTACTTTTGCGCGTGCGGCGCAAGGGTATGGGCGTCATCCTTTTGGAGGACATGCATGGAGACGGGATACAGGGGCTTTGACCGGGCGGAGGCCCTGCGCTACGCGGGCTGGCGGGGCGGTCCGGCGACGGAGGACATGGAGCGGGCCCTGGACCGGTGCGAGGTTTTGCTGGGTCAAAACGCCCGGCCCCGGACGGTGTGGCGGCTTTTCGACCTGACGGCGGAGGGGGCCCTGGCCGGGACGGACTTTCGCCCGACGGGGCAGGATATCCGGCGGCATTTGGCGGGCTGCGGCCAGGTGATCCTGATGGGGGCCACCCTGGGCGCGGAAGCGGACGCTCTGCTCCGCCGGACCCAGGCGGCGGATATGGCCCTGGCCCTGGTGCTGGACGGCTGCGCCGGCGCGGCCGTCGAGCGGGTGTGCGACGGTCTGTGCGCGGACCTGGCGGCGGCATTCGCCCCGAGACGCCTCACGGACCGGTTCAGCCCCGGCTACGGAGACATGCCCCTTTCCCAGCAGGAGGCCCTGTGCCGGGTGCTGGACGTGGGCCGGCGCATCGGCGTGGGCCTGACTGCCGGGGGATTGATGATACCGCAAAAATCCGTCACCGCCCTGATCGGCGTGTCGGACGGCCCCGTGGGAGAGCGGAGAAGCTGTGAAAGCTGTGGGATGAGAGAAAACTGCGAGATACGAAAGGCGGGCGGACGCTGTGGCGGAAAATGAGATCATATTGCTGGACGGGGCCATGGGCACCATGCTCCAGGCGGCGGGACTGCCGGTGGGAGCGCTGCCGGAGGTCTGGAACGTGACCCACCGGCCGGAGGTGACCGCCGTCCAGCGCCGGTATGTGCAGGCCGGCAGCCGGGTGATCTACGCCAACACCTTCGGCGCCAACCGGTTCAAGACCGCCGGGAGCGGCTATACGCCGGCGGAGCTGATCGCCGCGGGCGTCAAAGCCGCCCGGGCGGCGTGCGATGGCCGGGACGTGAAGGTGGCGCTGGACGTGGGGCCCCTGGGCCAGCTTCTGGAGCCGCTGGGGACGCTGCGCTTCGACGAGGCATACGACGCCTTCCGGGAGATGGTCACGGCCGGCCAGGCCGCCGGGGCGGACCTGGTGGTGTTCGAGACCATGAGCGACCTTGCCGAGGTGAAGGCGGCGGTGCTGGCGGCGAAGGAGAACACGTCCCTGCCCGTGTGGGTCACCATGACCTTTGAGGCGTCGGGCCGGACCTTCCTGGGGACCACGGTCCCGGCCATGGGCCTGACATTGTCGGGCCTGGGGGCGGACGCCATGGGCTTCAATTGCAGCCTGGGCCCGAAGGAGCTTCTGCCCCTGGCGGAGGAGCTTCGCCATTGGACGGACGCGCCGCTCATTTTAAAGCCCAACGCGGGGCTTCCGGACCCGGCCACGGGCGCCTATGCCGTCACGCCGGAGGAATTTGCCGGGGCGCTGGCCCCGGCGGCGGACCTGGGGGTGGCGGCCCTGGGCGGATGCTGCGGCACCACGCCGGACTTCATCCGGGCGCTGGCGGAGGCTGTGGCGGGGAAGCGCCCGGCGGACCGGCCCGCCCCGGACCGGCGGGGCGTGTGCTCTCCCAGCCGGGTCGTGGAGCTGGACGGGGACGTGCACGTCATCGGCGAGCGCATCAACCCCACCGGCAAAAAACGGCTCCAGCAGGCCCTGCGGGAGGGGGACATGGGCTACCTCCAGGAGCGGGCCGTCGAGCAGCAGGACGCCGGCGCGGAGATTTTGGACGTGAACGTGGGCCTGCCCGGGCTGGACGAGCCGGCCCTGATGGCCCGGGCGGTCCGGGCGGTCCAGGCGGTGTCGGACCTGCCGTTGCAGATCGACTCCTCCGACCCCGCCGCCATCGAGGCGGGCCTGCGGGCGGCCACGGGCCGGGCCATCGTCAACTCGGTCAACGGGGACCGGGAGACCCTGGACGCCGTCCTGCCCCTGTGCAAAAAGTACGGCGCGGCGGTGGTGGGCCTGACCATGGACAAAAACGGCATCCCCGCCACGGCGGAGGAGCGCCTGGCCATCGCCCGGCGGATACTGGCTGCGGCGGAGGGATACGGCATAGCCAGGCAGGACGTGCTCATCGACTGCCTGACCCTCACCGTGTCCGCCCAGCAGGATCAGGCGGCCCAGACTCTGCGGGCCGTCCGGCTGGTCCGGGAGGAGCTGGGGCTGCACACGGTGCTGGGCGTCAGCAATATCTCCTTCGGCTTGCCCGCCCGGGAGCATGTGACGGTGAGCTTCCTCACCCAGGCCATGGCCGAGGGGCTGGACCTGCCCATCGTCAATCCCAATCAGGCGGCCATCATGGACGCCGTGGCGGCTCACCGGGTCCTGTCCGGATGGGACCGGGACAGCGGGGCCTATATCGCCCGGTTCGCCAGCGACGCTGGACCTGCCGCGCCCCGGCCGGAGCGGGAGCTGACCCTGGGCGAGGCCGTGGCCCGTGGCCTGAAGGCGGAGACCGCCGCCCTGACGGAGCGGGCCCTTCAGACCATGACGGAGCTGGAGGCGGTGAATACGCTGCTCATCCCGGCGCTGGATGTGGTGGGGGAGCGGTACGAGCGGCAGGAGATCTTCCTGCCCCAGCTCATCAGCGCCGCCAACGCCGCCTGCGAGGGCTTTGAGGTGGTCAAGCGCCGCATCGCGAAAAAGGGGACCGGCTCCGTGAGCAAGGGTAAGATCGTCCTGGCCACGGTCCAGGGGGACATCCACGACATCGGCAAGAACATCGTCCGGGTGGTGCTGGAAAATTACGGCTACACGGTGATCGACCTGGGCCGGGACGTGCCGCCGGAGGCGGTGGTGGAGGCGGCGGTCCGGGAGGACGCGCGCCTGGTGGGCCTGTCGGCCCTGATGACTACCACGGTGCCCGCCATGGAGAAGACCATCGCCGCTCTGCGGGCCAGCGGCCACGACTGCAAGGTCATGGTGGGCGGCGCGGTGCTGACGGCGGAGTACGCCCGGCAGATCGGCGCGGACTATTACGCCAGGGACGCCAAGCGCAGCGCGGACATCGCCAGGGAGGTGCTGGGCTGAACGGGGATAAAACCGGCCTTTGGCGGACGCTGTGCGGGCCCGGAGGAGCAGTCTTGGCCTGACGGGAAGATTTTTCTTCCCTTTTTCGACCCGGCATGATATACTGAATAATACACTTTTATCCCGAAGTGAGCCCGCAGAGCGGGGGAGACGAGAGGAGGAAGCGCTTTGAAGAAAGCCGGGATCATCATACTGGTGATCGTGCTGATATTGGTGATCGGCGTGGAGCTGTTCCTGTTCCTGGAGGTGAAGGGCCTCATATCGGAGAACGGGCTCTCGGGCATCGGCCAGCTGTTTTCCGGCGAAAGGTCCTCCGGGGACAGCGCCGCCGGTCCGGCGCGCACCGAATCGCCGGCCATGACGCCGACGCCGGAGCCTACGGCCACGCCGGTACCGCCCACGCCCACGCCGGAGCCGCCGCCCACGGAGGCGCCGCCCCCGCCCACGCCTGTGCCCACGATCGGGCCGCCGCCCACGATGGTGCCGGTCACGCCCACGCCGGAGCCCACCCTGGTGCCCGCCAAGACGGGCAGCATCTCCTCTGACACGGGAACGGAGCTCGACATGCAGGTGGACTGGCAGACGGAGGATCTGGGCGGGGGGACCACCCGGGTCACCATCACCGGAAAGGCCGTGTCCTACAGCCTGGACATCGGCGGCACCTCCGCCACAGTCACCCTGGGGGACCAGAGCGCCACCTGCCGGGTGGAGCAGATCCGGATCGCGGAGAACAAGCAGACGGTCACGGAGCTGTTCACCACCACGCTGGACATGCCCACCGGCTCCGCCCAGACTCTGACGGTGGACTGGCGCTACAACGGCAGCTACGGCGGCGTATCTCTGCCCCATATCACGGCGGAGGGTACGGTCAGCTGAAAAATCGAAAAAAGTACCGCCCGGGAACACGCGCTGTGTTCCCGGGCGGTTTCTATGGGGTTTTTACAGGATCGATTTAAACGGCGGCAGCTTTCGCAGGACCCATTCCGTGCCGTAGGCCAGAAGGAACGCTCCCAGCGCCACGGCCAGCACGCCGGGCACGGCCCCGATGGCGAAGGGGTCGAAGTGCAGGTGCTTGTAGAAAAGGCGGATATAGGCCATGTGGATCAGGTAGATGCCGAAGGAGTGCCGGTCGATGTTGCACAGGACCCGGCTCATGGTCCCGGAGCCGTCGGCCCGGCTCTGGAAGAACCACCCGGCCAGGCCGCCGGCCTGGAGGATCACCAGGGGGGAGGAATAGCTGAAAAGGGGGCTCAGCATGTCCAGCCGCCAGTAGGTCCGGGCCAGGCTGGCGGCGGCGATGGCCACCGTGGCCCCCAGGAACACCCAGCCGTACAGGGCCCGGCGGATGAGCTTGCCCCACCGGCGCAGATAATAGCCCAGAAACAGCCAGAAGGGGTAGATGGAGGACACGTGGATGTAGAACCCGCAGCGGATGTTCCAGATGCCCAGCAGAGGGACCGCCGCCTCGAACAGGCCGTAGACCGCCAGCAGGTACAGGATGTCCCGCCGGCCGGCATGGGCCGTGACCGCCTTATAGGCCGGCAGGAGCAGATACAGCCCCAGCAGGCAGTAAAGATACCACATGTGGGACCAGCTGTCCCCGGAGAAGATCTCATACAGTCCGCAGCCCACGTGGGCCCAGGTGCGCTGATCGGGGTTGAAGATCACCTCCAGCGCCACGAACAGCACGCCGAAGAATACGATGGCCTTGACCACCCGGGCGATGTATCTGGTGAACAGGGCCCGGTAGCCGATGACCTTCTCCGGCGGCAGGAGCAGCGCCCCCGTCACCATCACGAAGCAGGGCACCGCCCACATCAGCTCGTTGGTGACCGCCTGGAAGCCTGCCGCCCGCCAGAAGGAGTTCAGCTTGATGCCGTACATCAGGCTCGTGGAATCGACCGTGTGCAGCAGGATGATGAATAGGCAGGCCACGGCCCGCAGATGATCGAAGCCGCGCTCCCGCTGTTGTACCGCCATGTTCTGTCCCTCTCTTTCGCGCCCGTGGGCGGTCACTGGACCCGGTAGTAGCGGATATAGGCCCAGGTCCCGCTCTGTCCGTATTGGATACGGAAGCCGTTGCGGCCCCTCTCGTTGAGGAAGTTGGAGTCGTAGACATACGTCTCGCCGTCCTCCTCGATCTCGCACCAGCCGTGGGGGGAGTCCTGTTCCTCGCCGGCGACGGCCCCTTCCACGAAATAGACGTCATAGCCCAGCAGCTTTGCCATCTGATAGAGCATGCAGTTCATCACATAGCAGTTGCCGGTGTTGTTGGTGAAGCCGTAGTCGGCGTACCACTGGGTGTGGATCGAGTCGTAGGGGGCCCGCAGCCAGCGGTCAGAATAGGGGATGTCCGCCGCTGCCAGATAGGCGTCCCACAGGCTCCAGCCGTATCGGTCCAGCCTGTCCTTGGCCAGCCACATGACGTCGGTCATGTAGCCCTTGATGACGCCGTTTTTGTCCACGTGGTACTCCTGCTCCAGCAGCGTGCAGTCCGTGTTGGCGGCCAGGGCCCCGTTGGGGGCGAAGTAGTACATGTTGTCCTCGGCGAAGCAGGCCCCGGTGGCCATGGCGCCCTGGGCGTGGGGGTCGAAGTAACGGGTGACGCCGCCGCTGGCGTACCAGCCGGTGTAGACCTCCCCGTCGGGCAGATAGTAGGTCCTGCCCTCGATGTTCAGGATACCGGAGAGCATAACGCCGCTGTCCGGGTCAAAGTACCGCGTCCTGCCGGGGGCGGTCTCGACCCAGCCGGTGCGCAGCACGCCGCCCCGCAGACAATAGGTCTCGCCGTCGATCTGCCGCAGGCCGGTGAGCATGGCCCCGCCGCTGTCCGGGTCAAAGTAGCGGGTGACGCCGTTCACCTTCTGCCAGCCGGTCTGTACGGACCCGCCGGCGTAATAATAGAGCTTGCCGTCCACGGCGTGCAGCCCCGTTTCCGGCTCCGGAGTCCCCGTGGGCTCCGGGGTGCGTTCGGGCTTCAAAGTCCCCGTTGGCTTCGGTGTGTCCGAGGCCAACGGGGCTTGTGCAGACTCTGGCGTCTCCGCAGGAGCGGAGACTGTATTCATATGGGCGGCACTGCCGCAAACCGCCGCATTCGCGGCGAGAGCGGGCGTACGCAGGGACAGTACCGCAAGCAGGACCAGGGGAAAGCACCAGGTGCGTTTCATAGACCGCTTGCCTTCTATCGTTCACAGAAATGGGCGGGGCCCCGACAGGGCCGCTGCGCCCGGGTCAACAGAAAGGCCGGGACTCAGTAAAGCAGACCGGCGCTGCCGATGCAGCCGCTGTCGGAGCCGCCGTCGGAATAGCCGGAGGACCAGCCGCTGTCGTCGGAATAGCTGTCGCCGCCGTCGCTGCCGCTGTCAGAGGACCCGCCATAGGCAAAGCTGCCCGCAGCGATCTGCTCCTCGGCGAGGGTCTGCTCCGCCTCGGAGGTGTCCACCTCCTCCTCGGTGGCGAGGCTGGTGTATACGAGATAGACCAGGCCGTTCCACTGCCGGTGGAGCTCGGCGTTGGCGATGTCGGTAAAGTCCACGTCGTGGACGGCGCTGCCCGTATAGTTGGAGAAGATGAACTGGATCTCGTAGAGGGTATCCTCCTCCGGCTCGAAGCACAGCACGGCCATCTCCTTGTCCTCGAACACCTCCTTGTCCGGCAGCATGTTCAGGGACCACTCGGCGTCCCCCTTGGCCCGGATGTTGACGGAGGTGATATCGCCCTCGGCGGCGTTATAGAGCACGATGGCGGCGCAGTCCTCCGTCTCCTCGCCGATGCGGGGCAGAGCCGCCAGCTCTTCCTCGGTCAGGTCGAAGATGTCCTCTTCCTCCTCGCCGGCTTCCTCCGGCGCTTCCTCTCCCTCGGCCAGCGCAAAGCACCCCAGCGCGAGTACCATGGCCAGGGCCAGGAGGATGGACGTGAGCTTTTTCAAAGTGTTTTTCATGGATAAAACCCCTTTCTTTATATCTGGCGGGAGAGCGGTCAGTCTACCCGCGTCCAGTTCTGGTATCTCCAGGTATTGTGCTGGCCGTACTGGATCTTGAAGCCGTTCATACCCGTCTCATTGTGGAAGTTGGAGTCATAGACGTATGTGGCGCCGCCCTCGACGATCTCGCACCAGCCGTGGGGCGCGCCGTAGCCGCCGGTGCTGGCGACGGAGCCCTCCACGAAGTACACCTCATAGCCCAGCAGCTTCGCCATCTGGTAGAGCATGGAGTTCATCACGTAGCAGTTGCCGGTGCCGTTGGAAAAGCCGTAATTGGCGTACCACTGGGTGTGTACCGTACCGGCGGGGGCCCGCAGCCAGCGGTTGGAATAGGGGATGGCCGCCGCGGCCAGGTAGGCGTTCCACAGGCTCCAGCCGTATTTGTCCAGCTTCGCCTTGGCCGACCACATGGCGTCCGTCATATAGCCCTCGATGACGCCGTTTTTGTTCACATGATACGTTTTGCCCAGCAGCTTGCAGTCCTTGTTGGTGACAAGAAGGCCGTCGCTGTCGAAATAATACATGTTGTCAACGGCAAATTTCGCGCCGGTGGCGAGAGCGCCGTCGCTCAGGAAGAAATACCGGGTGCCGTCAAGGGTCTGCCAGCCGGTGACGGCCGCGCCGTCCTTGTCCGGGTCCAGATAGTACCGGCTGCCGTCAACGGTCAGCCAGCCGGTCTTCCTGACGTTGGAGGAGTAATAATACCGGCTGCCGGCCGCAGTCACCCAGCCGGACAGATCAGTGTCGCCGTCATGCTCCCAGCCGGTCTGGCGCAGACCCTTGCTGTTCAGAAGGTACCACCTGCCATTGATCCGCTGCATGCCGGTGAGCATGGCGCCGCCGTCCTTGGGATCGAAATAGCGGATGTTGCCGCCGGCGCTGGTGTGCCAGCCGGTAAGGAGCTTGCCGTCGGGAAGGTAATACCACTTGCCGTCGATCTCCTTGAAGCCGGTGAGCATAGCGCCCTTTTTGTCAGGATTGAAATAGCGGGTGACGCCGCCGGCACTGGTCTGCCAGCCGGTAAGGAGCTTGCCGCTGGGAAGGTAGTACCACTTATTGCTGATCTTTTTGAAGCCGGTGAGCATAGCGCCGCCGTTTTTGGGATCAAAATAACGGGTGACGCCGCCGGCGCTGGTGTGCCAGCCGGTTTTGAGCTTGCCGTCGGGGAGATAGTACCACTTGGAGCCGATCTTTTTGAAGCCGGTGAGCATAGCACCGCCGTCCTTGGGGTCGAAGTAGCGGGTGACGCCGGCGTCGCTGGTATGCCAGCCCTTTTTGAGCTTGCCGTCGGGAAGGTAGTACCACTTGCCGTCGATCTCCTTGAAGCCGGTGAGCATGGCGCCGCCGTCGTTGGGGTTAAAATAGCGGGTGACGCCGCCGACGCTGGTCTGCCAGCCGGTGAGGAGCTTGCCGCTGGGAAGATAGTACCACTTGGAGCCGATCTTTTTGAAGCCGGTGAGCATAGCGCCGCCGTCGTTGGGGTTAAAATAGCGGGTGACGCCGCCGTCGCTGGTGTGCCAGCCGGTTTTGAGCTTGCCGTCGGGAAGATAATACCACTTGGAGCCGATCTTCTTGAAGCCGGTGAGCATGGCGCCGCCGTCGTTGGGGTTAAAATAGCGGGTGACGCCGGCGGCGGTGACCCAGCCGGTCTGGATGCGGCCCTTGAGCAGATAATAGGTTTTGCCGCCGATGGGGACAAGGGCGTTCAGGCTGGTGCAGCCGTCAAACGCGCTGGCGCTGAACTCCGTCACGGTGACGGCCGCCGTCACGCTCGTCAGGCCGGTCAGTTTATAAAACGCGTTCGTGCCTATGTATGTCACGCCATCCGTGACGACGACGCCGGTGATGGTATCCTTCAGCACGGACCAGGGGGCCTGGAGCATGTCCACGGTGTAGTCCGCCATCCTGCCGGTCCCGGAGATGGTCAGCACGCCGTCCTCAAGCCGCCAGGTCACGCTGCTGCCCTGAGCGCCGCAGTCGCCGGAGGGGTAAGAGGGCTGTTCCGGTGCCTCGGTGGGCGCGGGGGTCTCCGTGGGCGCGGGAACCTCTGTAGGAGTGGGGGCCTCGGTGGGCGAAGGGACCTCTGTAGGCGCGGCCTCGTCGATGGGGGCGGCCTCTTCGGGCGCGGCGGTCTCTGCAGGCGCGGGAGCCTCTGTGGGCGCGGGAGCCTCGGTGGGCGCGGGGATCTCTGTAGGCGCGGGGATCTCGGTGGGCGCGGGAGCCTCGGTAGGCGCGGGCGTCTCTGCGGGCAGCGGCTCCTCCGTGGGCTGGGGGACCTCGGGCGCGGCTATGGCCTCAGCCGGGAGCTCCGGTGCGGAGGGCTCGGTGGGCTCGCCGCCATCCTCCGCCGCCAGTGCGGGGACGCAGAATGTGAATACCGTCACGATCGCCAGAAACAGACTCAGAACGCGCTTCATGATCCTCTTCCCTTCAAATGTGGTTTTCTCTTTTTTCATACAGATTAATCAAGTAAACACATTTAAATTATTGTAACTCTCTGCGGCAATATCTGTCAAGAGGGTTTTCGATTGCACGCAACGGTGTGCGGGAGCGGGCCGGGAGCGCTTGTATTTTCGGGCGTGATTTGCTATGATTATACCGGCCTCCGGGCCTGAAAGGAGTACGCTATGAGAAAGCTGCTTTTGGTCATCGACATGCAGAAGGATTTCATCGACGGGGCCCTGGGCACGCCCGAGGCCGTGGCCATCGTGGACCGGGTGGCGGAGGAGGTCGGCAAGTATCCCCCGGAGAACGTGTTCGCCACCAGGGACACCCATCCGGAGAACTATCTGGAGACCCAGGAGGGCCGCAATCTGCCGGTGGTCCACTGCGTGAAGGACACCCCCGGCTGGGCGCTGAACGAGAAGATCGCCGCCGCTCTGCGGGGCGCGGAGGTCATCGACAAGCCCGCCTTCGGCTCCGTGGTCCTGGCGCAAAGGATCGCGGAGATGGCGGAGAGGGAGGACCTGGAGGTCACGCTGGTGGGCCTGTGCACGGACATCTGCGTGGTGTCCAACGCGCTGCTGATGAAGGCGTATCTGCCGGAGACCCCGGTCCGGGTGATCGCGGACTGCTGCGCCGGCGTGACGCCGGAGAGCCATGCCGCCGCCCTGGCGACGATGAAAATGTGCCAGGTGGCGGTCTTGTGAAGGACGGAAAAGAAAGAGGGCCTGCTGCGAAGCGTTCGCAGCAGGCCCCGCATTATCTGAGGGTCATCTCGTGAAGGTCAGGTCCAGGTCCTGGCCGTCGCTGGTCTGCTTTTGGACGGTCACGGAAGTCACCTCCGCCGGGTCCACCAGCCGGTTGAACACGTACCGGGCCGTGCCGTTTTCATTGACGCAGGAGACGGGGCAGTTGTTGACGGAGGCGTCTCCCACCACCATGTACTCGCTGCCGTCGGCAAAGCGGACCGTGATGGTCTTGCCGCCGTCGATGTCGTCCAGGGACGGCGCTTTGAGCATCAGGCCCATGGGGGAGAGGCTGGCCGTCCAGCCCTCCGGGCCGGTCAGCTCCGCAGCCTCCGCCAGCTCCGGCAGGGGAACGGCGAGGCGGTATTTCTCCCCGGCGTCCGCTCCTCCGAAGAAATCCACGGTCAGCTCGTCCGGGCACGCCCCGTCCGTGAACAGGGCGATATAGGATCTGGCCTCCAGCCTGGTGTCCGTGGCCGTCATCAGAAAGCTGATCTCATCCACCATCCCGTCCGGGACGCTGAACATGGGCGTGTACACTTTGAGCCCGTCGGCTCCTACAGCCCAGGCGTCCGAGTCCGCGCCGCCGAGGGCGAAGTTTTTCACCGTCTCGTCAAACACCGTGATCTCCGGCAGGCCCTTGGGGTTTTCGATGGAATAGGTCATCACGCCCACGCCGTTTTCCGCCATGGTCAGGTTCTCCACCGTGCAGGTGTAGTCCCCCACGGTGACGGACTGACCGCCGGCCACCGTGTCCCCCAGAAGGGCCTGGGCCGCGTCCTGATCCACCGGCCGGTCCTCTATGACGATCTCTCGGGTCATCTGGTTCCCGTCCTCGTCCCACTGGTCCACCGGCATGGAGTAGGTCCGGTCGCCCGCGTCCTCGCCGCCGAAAACTGAGGCGAAAAAGTCCGTGTAGTTGGCCACGGCGTAGGCCGTGACGGACAGGGCCAGCACCAGCGCGGCGGCGATGGCCGCCCGTACCGCCAGCCGCATGCCTGCGGGCCGGCGCCCGTGACCGGAGGTCACCGCGCCCCGCTTTTGCAGGATGCGCCGGATGCGCTCCGGGGACACGGGTTCTTCATCCAGCTCCAGCCCGAACTCGTCCGGGCAGATGTCGTCCATCAGGTCGGAAATATACAGTTCCTTCATAGCGCTTCTCCTTTCTCAAGCTGCCGCCGCAGATGGTCCCGGCCCCGTTTCAGCCGCTGGCGCACGGCCTCCGGGGTCATGCCAAGCCGCTCTCCGATGGCGGAAGCCGTCTCATGCAGATAGTAATGGCGGAGAAAGATCTCCCGGTCCGAGGGGCCCATGGCGTTCAGAAGCTCCCGGACGCGCCGTTTCCCCTCCTGTATGAGCAGCTCGCCCTCGGGCCCCTCCGCCGCCAGCTCCAGATCGTCATAGTCCAGGGGCTGCTCCTGACCCAGCCTTCGCAGGCCGTTGAGGGCCCGGCTGCGGGCGATGGAGGCGAGGTAGCTCTTTGTCTTGCCCTCCATGGGCTTTGTCCGGTTGCGCCACAGCGCCATGAACACGTCCGCCACGATCTCCTCCACGTCCTGCCGGGGCAGGCGTCCGCCGGCGATGCCCCGCACGATGGCCCCTACGTAGGACGCGTACTGCTGCATCATCCACTGTAAGCCGGCCTCGTCTCCCCGCCGCAGCAGGGAGAGGGCGGCGTTCTCTGTCATCCGTTCCATAGATACCTCCTTTGAAGAGCGCTCTCATAAGGACATAACACGGCGTAGCGGGAAAACGTGACAGAAAATCGCAAAGCCCCGCGCTTGGCGCGGGGCCCTTGCCGTATGTTTTTACGTCTGCCTTGCCGGCAGGCGTCCGCCCGCGCGGCGTTTTTTCCGCTGGGAGCGGACCACTACGCAGACCATCATGACGATGGTGATGACGTAGGGGATGGTGTTGGTCAGGTCCGAGCTGATGTAGTCCTGCAAGCGCAGGCCGATGGCGTCGAAAAAGCCAAACATCAGCGCCGCGCCGTAGGCCGCGGCGGGATTGGCCTTGCTGAAGATGACGCAGGCGAAGGCAATGTAGCCCCGGGAGTTGGCCATGTCCTCGGCGAAGGTGCCCTGGAGCTGCCCCAGGGACAGGTGGGCCCCCGCCAGGCCGCAGAGAAGCCCGCACAGAACGCTGGCCAGCCACTTCATCTTCTCCGGGGCGATGCCGGCGGTGCGCAATGTCTCGGGCTTTTCGCCGCTGGCCCGAAGCCAGAACCCGTAGGGGGTCTTATAGACGAACAGCCACATGACCAGCACCAGCGCCCAGGTGACGTAGATGAACAGGGAGTTGTCGTTCAGGACCCTTCCCAGGAAGGGGACGGCGTCCAGGCCGGGGATATGGACCGTGGGTAGGGCGGGGTTGCCCTTGGTGCCGGCGGTGCCGAAGACGGAGCGGGAGAGGAAGCTGGTAAGCCCCAGGGCGAAGGTGTTGAGGGCCGTGCCGATGATGAACTCGTCGGAGCGGAACTTCACCACGAAAAGGGCGAAGAACAGTCCCACCACAACGCCCATGGCCAGCACCAGGGCCACCCCCGCAGCCGCGGAGCCGAACAGCCAGCTTCCCAGCACGCCGAAAAACGCGCCCATCAATATCATGCCGTCCATGCCGATGTTCATGATGCCGGCGTGCTCGGTCATGGCCCCGCCCAGGGCCGCCAGGGCCACGGGGGTGGCGGAGCGGAGCATCTGGTTGAAGGTGCCGGCGGAGAAGACGCTTCGGAGGATGTCCTCAAACATGGCTCTCGCCCTCCTTCCGCCGGATGTCGGCCCGGGCCTTTTTCCGCTGGGACCCGGCCCGGAGGGAGGCGAACACGCCGCTCTCCGCCGCCATGCAGAAGATGACGACCGTCTGGATGATGAGATAAATTTGGTTGGGCACCCCGGCGGACAGCTCCATGCCCTGGGCGCCGATCTTCAAAATGGCGAAGAGGAAGCTCAGGCCGATGACTGTCGCCGGGTCGTACCGGGCGATCATGGCCACGGTCAGGCCCTCGAAATAGTACTGGTTGCTGACGCTGCTGCGGTACAGGTGCTCCGCGCCGTAGACCCGGAACATGCCCACCAGGCCGCACATGGCCCCGGAGATGCACATGCAGACGATCACGATCTTATCCGTCTTGATGCCGGAGAAGAAGGCGAAGCGGGGATTCTGGCCCGTGAGCTTCATCTCGTAGCCCGTGGAGGTCTTTTGCATGACGTACCAGGTCAGGAAGGTGACTGCCGCAGCGGCGAAGATGGCGGCGGACAGGTTGGAGCCGGGAATGAGGGTCTTGAACCAATACCGGGGGTCCAGCTGGGCGGTGGCGGCCACCATGTTCTTGTTGGGGTTTTTCCAGGGGCCCTTGGCCAGGTACTGGCACAGG
>CANPXZ010000011.1 GCA_947587485.1 uncultured Oscillospiraceae bacterium
GAAGTCCTTAGTGTTGCACTTGCTTGACTTTCTGCCGGTGGGCGCCGCTTGCGGCGCTCGGAGGGGTTGTTACCAGTGTTGGAGTTATATCCCAGACTGGTAACAATCCCTCAGTCACCGCCTACTCTGGAGCCCCCATGAAAGCCCAGCGGAGCGGGTTTCATGGGGAAAAGGAGGAGCAGCGGAACGGACGAGCTCTGGCGCTTGCCGCCGGAGCGAGGGATGTGGAGCTTGCCCCGACGTGACAGCTCCCTTTGCACAAGGGAGCCATAAAAGGTGCGCCTTCAGCGCGATCTGAGGATTCCGGCACCCTCTGACGAGGGAATTGCCGCGTCGATCCTCTATAACATATACATGCCCGGGGATCCACTTCTTTGCCGGGAGGACCTTTCATCAGAAAATTATTGACAAACAATAATTTCTGCGGTATACTGCCCCTACGAAGTTAAATAAAACGATAATTTTGGAGGTGGGATCATGGAGCGCAGACGCATGATGCCCTGGCTGGGGGCGGAGGCGGCGGCATGCCTGGCCCTGGCGCTGCTGTGGCGGCCGGAGGGCGGGACCCTGGCTGGGGCGACGGCCTTTCCCTTCGCGCCGCTGGGGCGGCTGCTGCGGCGGATGAGTCTGTCCGGCAACGGGGGCAATGCCGGGGCGCTGGGGGTTTTCGCGCTGGTCGCGGCGCTGCCCCTGGCGTGGCTTTTCGTCCGGGTCCTGAAGCGCCGGGCCCGGGCGGAGGACGCGCTGCTGCCGCTCATGAGCGCGCTGGCTGGTTTCGCCCTGTACGGGGCGGTGAATCCCGGCGTTCTGGTCCGGTGGCTTGGTCCTGCGGCTGGGGTCATGGGAACGGCCGTACTGGGCGGGGCCTTCTGGTCGGCGGCGGTGGCATATCTGGCGCTGCGGGTCCTGCGGGCCTGCCGGGCGGCGGACAGCGCGAGGCTTCTTCGCTGCGGCTTTTGGGCCCTGGGAGCTCTGGCGGCGGCAGCGGTATTCGGGGCATTTGGGGCCAGCCCCCTCGCGCTGATGAACGCCCTGGCCTCTCTCCGGACAGCGAACCCGGACAGTACGGCCCTGGGGACCACCTACGCGCTTCTGGGTCTGCGGTGCGCCGTCAGCGCCGGGGCGTATCTGCTGGATCTGGCGGCGGTGCTGGCGGGATGGGACCTGCTGGCGGCCTGGGGCCGGGACCATTATTCCCCCGAGACGGTATCGGCGGCGGATACCCTGGCCCGCCGGTGCGGGCTGGTCCTGACGGCCACGGCGTTGACGAGCCTGGGGCTCCAGCTGGCCCAGCTGGCCTTCGCCTCCCGGCTCTACACCCAGTCCTACGATCTGAGCGTGCCGCTGACGCCCATGGTCCTGGCCCTGGGAGCGCTGCTGCTGGCCCGGTCCCTCCGGGCGGGCAAGGCCCTCAAGGACGACAACGACCTGTTCATCTGAGGGCGGACCATGGCGATACGGGTATATCTGGACGACGTCCTCCGCGCAAGGGGCATGACGGCACGGGAGCTGTGCGCCAAGGTGGGCATCACGGAGGCGAACCTGTCCATCCTCCGCAGCGGCAAGGCCAAGGGCGTGCGCTTCGGCACCGTGAACCGCATCTGCTACTTTCTGGACTGCGACGTGGGGGACATTTTGAAATTCGACGGGAATCTGGAGGATAACGGCGATGAATAAGAGACTTTTCGCATGGTTCGCCTGCCTGGGCCTGCTGCTGAGCTGCGGCGGGTGTCGGCTGGCGGACCCGGAGGAGGGCGAGGCCCAGGCGGCGGAGCAGGACCGGCTCATCGGGGTGTTCGCCACGGAGGAATATCTGGACCTGTTCGACTTCGACGCCTATGTCAGCGACAACGCCGATAAGCTTGTGGAGGGCGGCGAGGCGGTCCTGTCCCCCCAGGACAGCGAGGCCTACGGGGGCCGCGTCTGGGCCGCGCAAAAGAATAACGGCGATTGGGTCTTTGATGGTCTGGATGGCATGGGCTATTATGCCTATCGGTACAAAAACGAGGCCGAGAGCGGCATCGCCAGCCACCTGGACGAGGGGCTCACCGGCAACGGCATGCGCGTAAACTCCACCGACGAGGGCGAGAGCGTGAAGATGGAGGCCACCATCTACCACGTCCCCGGCGGCCGGGTCCGATACTACTTCAACCCGGTCTATCAGACGCCCGACGGGGCCGTGTACCTGACAGCCGGCACAGGTATCTACATAGAAGGGGCCGCCGAGGGCGAATCGTCCACCCATACCCTCAGCGGCTCCGTCACCACCACCGGCCCCGACGGCGAGACCTCCACGACGAGCCTCTCCGCAGCCGTGGAGATCGAGATCATGAACGCCCCCGGCGAGATCGTGCTCCTGCAAATGGACAAGAACAGCCATGTGCTGGACCGGGAAAGCTATGACCCGGACCAGGTCCCGGAGAGCCTGACCCCGGAGCCGGGGTGCGCCTATCTGGTAGTAGAAACCCACAAGACCGGCCCCGACGGCGACATGGTCACCCGGGAGCTGGTAAACGCGGGCGCGGAGAGCCTTTCCACCTTCCATGCCCGGGCCGACGGGGTGTGTCTCAAACAGGACACGGCCCTTTTGTGGCCGGAGGAGGCGGAGCCATGACGGACGCGGTCTTGCATGACCTGCAAATTTTGTGGGACTACATGGGCATGGGCATGACGCCGGAGCCGGCGGACGTGATCGCGGCCTTCGGCTGCTACGACGAGACCATCCCCCTCCGGGCGGCGGAGCTCTACAGGCAGGGCCTGGCCCCCTGGGTGGTGTTCTCCGGGGGCCTGGGCCGGAACACGTCGGGCCTTTTCGGCACCAGCGAGGCGGAGCGGTTCGCCGCCATCGCCGTAAAGGCGGGGCTGCCGGAAAGCGCCATACTTCTGGAGACCCGCTCGGCCAACTCGGCGGAGAACTTCCTGTTCACCAAGGCCATGCTGGAGGAACACGGCATCCCATGCCAAAAAATTCTCGCTGTGCACAAGCCCTACATGGAGCGTCGGGTCTACGCCGCCGCAGCGGTCTACTGGCCCGAGGCCCGGTTCATCCTCGCCTCTCCCCGGGTGAGCATTCCGGAGCACATCCGGGCCGCCCGGGCCGTGGGCATGACGGAAAAGGGCGTGATCGAGACGGTGGTGGGCGACGTGCAGCGCATGGAGCTCTACGCCCGAAAGGGCTATCAGATCCCCCAGCCGATACCCCCCGCCGTCCGCGCCGCCTATGACCGCCTTATAGAAGCGGGCTACACGGGGCAGCTGGCAAGGGCATAAAAAACTTCCGCCCCAGCGGCGGAAGTTTTTTAATTGTGTCCTTGTCTTACTTCAGTATCTCCACCACCTCGCCCACGTACATGGTGTGGGGCGGCTCGTTTTCGTAGTAGTCCCGCCGCACGTCGGCGGGCACCTTGTCCAGATCGAAATCGTGGGCGTACATCTTCCGGCACACCAGCGTCACGCTGGCCTCTTGGAAGGTCACGGCGTTTTCCAGATACACCGGCGTCAGGCCCGCCGCAGCTGCCTTGTCCCCGTCCCGGCCGGAATGGGAGCCCAGGTATCCCAGGGCCTTTTTATACTCCTGCGGGAAGAAGCTCACGGTGAACATGTCGCTTTTCTCCAGGAAATCGTGGGTATACCGGTTCTTCTTCACGTAGACCGTGGCGGCCGGCCGGCTCCACAGGGTCCCCAGGCCGCCCCAGCCAATAATGATCATCGCAGGGCGAAAACAAATGTTTTCGCCGCCAAACGATACGTTTGGCAGCAAATGATCCAAAGATCATTTGCGCGATGCTCATTGCAATGAATATCTGGCAAAACAGCCACGCTGTTTTGCTGAGCCGCAAAGCGGCTCGGCGCAACGCTTTGCGGCGTTGCGCCATCAGATAATCATTATGGTCATGGTGTTGTAATCCCCCTCAGTCCCGGCGGTCACCAGGGCCCAGTCCTCCGCAAACGCGCGGAAAACATCCACATTGAATTGATCCATCTCATTATCCTCCTCAGTATGGGCTGATCTCCATGGTGTCGTCGTCGACGCCCTTCTCGATGGCCAGGATCTTGGCCCAGTAGCCCCCGTGGTCCCCCACCTGGACGAACACCCGCTCGCCGGCCTTATGGCCCAGGACCGCCTGGCCCACAGGGGATTCCTTGCTGATCAGTCCCTTGGCCGGATTCTGCCGCAGGGTGGTCACCAGGGTAATGGTCTCCTCCTCGTTCTCGTCCTCCATGAAGAGCGTCACCTTGTCGAACAGGCCCGCCTCGTCTGCGGCGGACTTGTCCTCGATCACCACCGCCGAGGCGATCATCCGCTTCAGATACCGGATGCGGCTCTCGTTCTTGTTCTTGGCCTGCTTGGCGGCCTTGTACTCAAAGTTCTCCGACAGGTCCCCGAAGGCCCGGGCGGTCTGTACGTCCTCGATGAGCTTGGCTCGCAGCTCCGTCTCCCGGTAGTCGATCTCCTCCTGCATCTTGCGGATATCCACCGCCGTCAATTCGTCGTGCATTTGCATCCCTCCGCCGCTCACTCTATCCCAAATCACCAAAAAAGTCAATCGCCGGCCGAAAAGGTTTCTCCCGCGCGGACAAGTGTGCTATACTGGTGTCATGAACAAGGATTTTCTCCAATTTTATACCGCCACGCCCAAGTTCACCCACGCCCCCGGGCTGGAGGTGATGCGCGCGCTGTGCGCCCGGCTGGGCGACCCCCAGGCGGGCCTTCGGTGCGTGCACATCGCCGGCACCAACGGCAAGGGCTCCTGCGCCGCCATGACCGCCGCCGTCTTACAAGCCGCCGGGTACCGGACGGGGCTGTACACCTCCCCGGACCTGACCGGCCCCTGGGAGCGGATCAAGGTGGATGGAGTTGACATAATTCTTGAGGACCTCGCCCGCCTCACGGACCGGGTGCGGGCCGCGTGCGCTGGGCTGGACGAGCCCAGCTATTTTGAGAAGATGACCGCCGCAGCGTTTTTGTACTTTGCCGAGAAGCGGTGTGACTACGTAGTGCTGGAGACCGGCCTGGGGGGCCGGCTGGACGCCACCAATGTGCTGGAAACGCCCGCCGTATCGGTGATCATGCCCATCGGCCTGGACCACACCGCTGTGCTGGGCGGCACCCTGGAGGCCGTGGCCGGGGAGAAGGCCGGCATCATCAAGTCCGGCTGTCCCGTGGTGTGCGCGCCCCAGCCGGACGAGGCCCTGGCGGTGATCAAAGCCCGGTGCCAGGCGGTGGGCGCGCCGTTGCATTTAGTTGACATAACAAAAATCCGGCCGGATGTCTTCTCGCTGGAGGGGCAGCGGTTCTCCTATGGGGACATGGCCGGCGTGGACATTGCCCTGTTGGGCCGGCACCAGACGGAGAACGCCTGCGCCGCCATCGAGACGGCCCGGCTCCTGGGGCTTTCAGAGGGGTCCATCCGGGCTGGCCTGGGATCGGCAAGGTGGCCCTGCCGGTTCGAGTACGTCCCGGGCGCGCCCCCCTTCATCCTGGACGGGGCCCACAATCCCCACGGGGCGGCGTCCCTGGCGGCGGGGCTGGGGGAATACCTGCCCGGGCAGAAATGCACCATGCTCATGGGCGTGATGGCCGACAAGGACTGGCGTGGCATTTTGGAGATCATGGAGCCCCTGGCGGCCCGGTTCGTGTGCGTCACGCCGGAGGATGGACCCCGGTCCCTGCCGGCGGCGGAGCTGGCCGGGGCGGTCCGGACCGCGCCCGCCCGGGCGGCGGACAGTTTAGAACAGGCCCTGGCGGTATGCCGGGGCTATACCGAGCCGGTGTGCGCCTTCGGGTCGCTTTATTACATCGGCCACCTGCGCAGACTGCTTTTGGAGGGATGAGCATGGAACGGAAGGACATGACGCTGGCGGGATTCACCGAGGCGCTGGCCTCCAAGGCCGCCGTACCCGGGGGCGGCGGAGCCTCGGCCCTGGCGGGGGCACTGGGCGCGGCATTGGGGTCCATGGTGGGAGAGCTGACCCTGGGCAAGCCCAAATACGCCGCCGTGGAGGACCAGATGCTGGACCTGACCGCCCGGGCCAAGGCGCTGAGCGGGGAGCTTCTTGCCATGATCGACGCTGACGCGGAGGCGTTCCTGCCCCTGAGCCGGGCCTATGCCATCCCCAAGGACGACCCGGACCGGGAGGCGGAGCTGGAGCGGTGCCTGCGGCTGGCGGCGGAAGCGCCCATAGGGATATTGCGCCTTTGCTGCGAGGCGGTGGAGCTCATGGAGGGCTTCGCCGCCATGGGAAGCGTGCTGGCCGTGTCCGACGCCGCCTGCGGCGCGGCCCTGTGCCGGGGGGCGCTGTACGGCGCGGCGGTGAACGTGAAGGTGAACACAAAATCCATGAAGGACCGGGCCTACGCCGGGGAGATCGACGGCGAGGCCGACCGGCTTCTGGACGAGTACGGAAAGCGGGCCGAAAAGGTCTTTGCTTATATTTACGGGAGGTATTGCTGATGGCCATCATTTTGAAGGGCGCGCCCGTGGCGGAGGCGCTGACGGCAAAGACGGCGGCGGAGGCCGCATTCCTGCGGGAAAAGGGCGTCGTGCCCACGCTGGCCATATTGCGGGTAGGCGAGCGGCCCGAGGACCTGAGCTATGAGCGGGGGGCGCTGAAGCGCTGCGCCGCCGCGAGCGTGGAGGTCCGCAGCGTGGTCCTGCCGCCGGAGGTCTCCCAGGCAGAGCTCATGCAGACGCTGGAGGCTTTGAACGGGGACGACGCCGTGCACGGCATCCTGATGATGCGGCCCCTGCCCGCAACCCTGGACAACGAGGCCGCCCGCCGGGCCCTGCTGCCCGCCAAGGACGTGGACGGGATCACGGACGGGTCCCTGGCCGGGGTATTCACCGGCAGCGGCGAGGGTTTCCAGCCCTGCACTGCCCAGGCGGTAGTGGAGCTTTTGAAGTTCTATGACATCCCCATGAAGGGCGCTCACGCCGTGGTGGCCGGGCGGAGCCTGGTGGTGGGCCGGCCGGCGGCCATGCTGCTCATGGCGGAGGGCGCCACCGTCACCGTCTGCCACAGCGGCACGACTGACCTGGCCGCCGAGACCCGCCGGGGCGACATCGTGGTAGCCGCCATCGGAAAGATGGGCTTTTTTGGCCCGGAGCACTTCGGCCCCAACGCCGCGGTGGTGGACGTGGGCATCCACATGGACCCGGCCATTGGGAAGCTCCGGGGCGACGTGCGCTTCGACGAGGCGGAGCCGGCCGTGGCCGCCATCACCCCGGTGCCCGGCGGTCTGGGGGCGGTGACCACCGCCGTACTGGTGAGCCATGTGACCCAGGCGGCGGAAAAAGCCTTCTCCCGCTGAAAAACTCCTTGACTTTCCCGCCGGGCGCGTTTATAATAAACAAGCTTGAATTGCATAGGAACGCAAGTCCGGCAGGCATGGAGAAGTCGCGTAGCCTGGTCGAGCGCGCACGATTGGAAATCGTGTATACCCCAAAAGGGTATCGGGGGTTCGAATCCCCCCTTCTCCGCCAAACCCCGAAAGTCTTGATACACAAGGCTTTCGGGGTTCTTTTTGTATCTTCTACGGCCCGTTTCTGTCTCACTCACAAGGCCCACAAAAAGCACCTAATCGTGTCTCCACTTTTAGGCAATCGTCTCTTGTCAATCGTGTCCACTGTATGGTAGACTACTTTTGGAGGAATTGATATGTCTAAACAGAGAATCACCACCGCCAGGAAACAGGCCAGTAGAGAGAACAAGCTGAGACGGCTAGACAATCGGTTTTCAGAGTGGGTAGGCAACGAAGTCAGCATTGAACATGCCTATAATCACTTCAAAATCGAACAGCAGACGAAGGGCAATTCCAAGCCTACAATAGCCTTTTATGACCGTTTCTATAAGAAATTCGTGTCTTTTCTCGCAGAAACATTTAAGGACGAGCCTAAAAAACTTCCAGTGAACATGCTGACAGACTTTGTAATGCTCCAGCAGTTATTCGTCGAAAGTATGGGAGATGTAAACATCCAGACCATCAACGCCTATCTGCGGGGTTATAGAGCGTTCGGCAAATTCTGCGAGGAACAGGGCTATATAGACGGCTTCAAATGCCCTATAAAGGAAGTAGAACCGCCAGTAAAGCAGGTATATACGGAGAAGGAACTACAGCGTTTATTAACAAAACCAGATATAACCTACTTTGAGGGTTTTCGCAATTACACTATAATCTGCTTACTATTGGCGACAGGCGTTAGAACAAACACAATTTTGAACCTCCACATTGAGGACGTTTACCTTGACGAAGGAAAGATAGCCTTTAACACCACCAAAGCACACAAGGTTGTTATTGTTCCTTTAGAGAAAAAGGCCTTAATAGCTTTAAGGGAGTACATCGGCTATTGGAGAACCGGCGGTGACACAGAACCTACAGACTATCTGTTTTGTAACATCTATGGAGAGCAATTAAGCCGTTCGGGCTTGTCAAAGGCAATAGCAACGTATAACAAAGAACACAATGTAGAAAAAACAAGTATACATCTCTTTAGACACACATTTGCTAAAGATTGGATAACAAGTGGTGGCGATATAATCTCTTTGTCAAAGGTACTAACGCACAGTGAGTTAGATATGGTAAAGAGGTATGCTAACCTTTATGACTTTGATGTTAAGAATGAAATAGAGCAACATTCCTCTTTAGCAAAGTTGCGTACACACAGCGGACAGACTATAGGAACAAAGAAGAAACAAGAGATAGAAGAAAAGAGCAAGGAATAATCCTTGCTCTTTCTTGTTTGTTATTATTACAAATCCAGAATGTCATCAATGAATGTCTTTGTCCCCTTCTTAGCTACAAGTTGAGGGTAAAACCGTTCACAAAAGACCTGTCTCACTTTTGGAATGTCAATATCAATATATTTCGTTCCATTTAGCTGATTGGTATACTCTTTTTGATTATCAGGGTTAGAAACAACCTTCTTAAACCATATAATATCCTCCGGGGTAGCCTTTTCTGACTTCATGTAAGCCTTCATAAAGGGTTTAGTAATATCCGTCTTTGATGTAGGTGTATCAGTCAGCGGATTAAGGGTTTTCTTAGAGCCTGCCATAGCAATACCTTCTTTCTATAATTTTCTGCGGTGGTATCTCTACTATAACCCTTGCGTGTGTGCTTGTCAAGGCTAGGCCATGTGGGGATTGTGACTGTCCCGCTCCGGTCGGATTTTCTAGGCAGGACGGACGGAAAAGCTATGTCAATAGGGCATACCCAAAAGCAATAGAGAAACAGAGGCAGAAAGTATGTCATTTAAGTCCGAAACTTTTTATTGACATATTTCAAAAATTATGCTATTATAATGACATAGAAAGCAAGTGTAGAAGTTAAATGTAGAAACTAAATATAGAGAGGTAATAGAAATGTTGTTAGGTTATGCTAGGGTATCAACCATTGAACAGAATGAAGCACGGCAGATTGAAGCATTGAAGAAAGCAGGAGTAGAAGAAGATAACATCTACATTGATAAGTTAAGCGGAAAAGACGATAACAGACCAAAGCTGAAAGAAATGCTTGCCTACTGCCGTAAGGGTGATGTAGTAATTACGGAGAGCATAAGCAGGATTGCGAGGAACACGAAAGACCTTCTTTGTATCGTCGATAAGCTCACTTCTAAAGGCGTGGAATTTATCAGCCAGAAGGAAGCCATAGATACCACCACACCACAAGGAAAATTCATGTTGACCGTGTTTGGGGCCATAGCAGAGTTGGAGCGCGAGAGCATACTACAGCGTCAGCGCGAGGGAATAGCGATAGCAAAGCAGGAAGGGCGCTATAAGGGCAAACCTAAGAAGGAGATAGACAAAGACCTGTTTGCCGGAGTGGTGAAGCTGTGGCGGGCAGGAGAGATTACAGCGGTAGAAGCTATGAAGCGACTGGATTTGAAGCCGAACACCTTCTATAGACGTGTAAAGGAATACGGGCTTTAAGATTAGGCCGGATGTAGTGTTAGACAGCTACATCCGGCAAACGCTGTAAAAGGCTCTTGTAAAGCCTCCAGAGGCGTGATATAATGGCCCTACCACGCAACCTAATATTTTGCTCCTTAGATGGGTATGTTCTTACCATGGTAAGAACGTATCCCCGTCTTGGTATCCTTCTAAGGAGCATCAAGGTTGCGTGGTGGCAATCGGGGTTATGCGTTTTTACAGCGTGTGGCCTCCGGGCCACACGTTTTTATTTTTATTTTATAGGAGGTAGAAACAATGAAGCGTATCACAGCATTAGCACTAGCCCTTTTTATGGTAATGTCCTTATTCATCTGTAGCGGGTTTACTCTGAGGGACTCAGGAAAAACCGCAGAACCAACCCCTGAACCAACCAAAGAACCGGGCACAGAAGAAAAGGAAGCGGAGGAAGAAGCAGACAGTGAGGAAAAACCAATATGGTATATAAAAAGCACAGTATCTCAAGATGATTTTGGAGATTCGATATTTTGGGACTTTGTATCTTCGACAATTGAAACGAAAACAAACAGAAACAAGTATTATGAATCTATTGATATTACCACAGACATCATTCCCGCGAAAATAGCGTTAACTACAGATACTATAGAAGAGCCGGTCTTTAGGTTTTCATTCGTTTATACTAGCTCATATTCAACAGACTATGGTAAAGATGTGTTTACTGATTCAACGATAACGATGAAAATCAAGGCACTTAATAAAGAGTATCAAGCTGATTTAATTGGCTTATATGGGGGATATTTTCTGATTAATGATAGTGTAGCAGAAGAATTGTATACTGCGCTTGTTTCACAGCTCGAAGAAGGTGAAACAGTTAGATGTGCTGTAATCTCTGACAGTATGAAGCTACAATTTGAAATAGATGGAAATGGTTACAGTGAAGCTATTACTACAATGGATGAAAACAATAAACAGAACGAAATAACATCAATGATTTTCAACAATGAAATGAATAAATCAAAATAGCAAAATGATTACCCTTGAAACAATCGGCTATTATCTCTATATGGAAGAACAGGAAAACCGTAGTAGAGAATTAAAAGCCGTCTTAGAAGTGGAAGAAGCCTCCTTAGATGGGAATGAACAAGAAAAAAACAGTTTTCCTGTAATAGAGCCTCCCCCTATCCTCCACTGGACAAAACCAGATAATTGACACTATAGAAGTCTTAAGTATAATAGCGGAAAGAATATTGTAATTCATCGAAGAACAGTAGCACCGCCCCATAGTTAAGGCGGTGCTATTGTTTTTTGTTGTGCTACTATGTATTTCCGTAGTAATGAAAAGGAGCGTCACAGAATGGATGAAGAATTAAGGAAAGAAGTAAAAATATTAAAGGCTTTATAGGGAATCAGCTATAAAGAGATTGCGGAACTACTTGACATTAAACAGGATAGTTTCTATAGCTGGTTAAAAGGTTACTATGATTTTGGTACATTCAGACATAATCACCTATAGCAGATAATAAACTATCTAAAGGAGTAAGAAATAATGAATTACAATATTTAGGCCGCAACAGAGCGCGTCAATCAGCTAATGTCATTTACAATGTATGAGAGCCTGCCAGAAGAAACATGGCGGGAGATAATGATAGAAGATACTTGTTACTTTGTATCAACGCTAGGGCGCGTATTAAGCCTATAGAGGCGCAAGGCGCGGTTGCTCAAACAATGGGTATAGCATGACGGATATTACTATGTAGAGATAAAGGGAATAAAACGGCGCGTTCATAGGCTGGTAGCACAGGCATTTATACCTAATCCAGAAGGAAAGCCGTATGTTCACCACAAAGACGGCAACAAGCTAAATAATAACGTTGCTAATCTTCAATGGGTCACAACTGCGGAGCATGCCGTCATTCATAATAAGAAGCGAGGCAAAGACAATGCCAGCAAATAAATATTATTACATTCGTTATCTTCCAAAAGCGAATGTTGATTATAGGGTATTATTTGCGCTTTCGGCATTTGCGGAATATGATAAAGTGAACAAGTCTTTTAGTATTATTAAATATCAAAGCGTTGACCAGTTATCCCGCCTATTGGATAGGTCTACTTCTACGGTAAATAGAATCTTATCTTGTAAGGGCGCGTATATAGATTATTAGAATTTTATGCGAGTAGATAAGAAAAACAAGACAATAACGCTGTTAAATTCTTTCGCAAAAACTACTCATGTTAGGTATGTTTCGATAGATTATAGAGCATTTAATTACTTGCGGAGGAAGAACGACAATTTATTGATTAAATACTTTCTCTATCTAAAGCATAATTATTACCTCTCAAATGGTAATGGTATAGATAATACTGCTAAACAGTTTCTTGACGCTTGCGGTTATTGCTCTACTTCTGGAAAATATCTCTCTAAGGTAAGTGAGTACACGTTTAATTTATCGCAGGACGGTTTTATAGATTACAAGCGTTACTTTGATGATTAGTGTAAAGAGAGGCATGTCTATACTTTCAAGTGATTGCTTGCTAACGTCAAAATGCCGTGAGGCTTTTGACGGGCTTTATTGATGGACTCTTAAAAAACTCTTTGTGTATATTAAGACTTGACCACTTTTTGAAATGGTTTATTATCACTTTTTGATAAAAGCGCAATACCACTTTGTGATAAAGGAAATAGACACTTTTTGAAATAAATTAAATTCACTTTTTGATATAAGGAGGATAAAAGACAATGACTCTTGAAGAAATAGAAATGTATCATGATATTGGGCTAATGCCGGATTATGCTTATTATCAGCAGAACGGCAAAAGCGCAACGGAGAATTGGAACAAACAGAAGAAAATCTATTAGCGTATATACGAAAGTCAACTAGAAGAATCCAATTACAAAAACTTAGAAGAAGTCATTTATAACGCTATAGAGAGGATTCTTAAACCCCTACAACAGTCTTGACAGCTATGTCTAAATATGATACTATACTTTTAGTTGCTAATCTTGTTCCTGCTTTTGGCAACTACATTTTTACAGCTACTATATAAGACACTATTGACAGGGATTCACCTAGAACAGAACTAGATATTGTGCCAAGGCCTTTGCGGAACGTGTCAAGACGATTGGAAATCGTGTATACCCCAAAAGGGTATCGGGGGTTCGAATCCCCCCTTCTCCGCCAAAAAACTGTGGCCTACTTTTGTGGGCCACAGTTTTTTGAAGTCCGGGGATTCGAAGGGCGCGGTGTTAGAAAACGTGCCGGTGGCACGTTTTCCCCGCGCCCCGGCCCGTCCGCAGACGGGCGAATCCCCCCTTCTCCGCCACGTCAGAAGAGCTTTGAAGATGTCAGATCCCCGCAAGCGGGGCTCCTCCATCGGTCAGAGCCGTTCTTCCTTTTCCCCACGCGACAGGCGTGCCGCGTGGGGGCCCCGGGAACAAGGTGCCGCCCATTGGGCGGCATTTGAATATCAAATGCCCTTGTAATGCCTCTAAAGGCGTGATATACTGTGCGCGGCAAATCGGGAGTTGTCGAAAGGAGTTAGAATATATAGAAATCAGAAAACTGGCAGAATCCGATTATGATAAAGTGGTCAAACTGTATCAGGAATTGGATGAGCTTCATGTACAGGCACGACCGGACTTTTTTGTGAGTCGGGATAAAGATGAAGTGTATCCCAAGGATGCTTTTATTCAGAATTTGGCCAACCCTGACGTTATGCAACTGGGAGTCTTTGATGATGAGCAGATTGTGAGTGTTGTTAGGGCGACGCTTTGGAAAGAAAGCGGTATGGTAAAGGATATAAGGACAGTTTGTCTGGATGACATATTTGTTTTGCCCGCCTATCGCCGCAGAGGGATCGCGGCCAAGCTCTTTACCGAGGTGGAGACCTGGGCAAAAGAGCAGGGGGCTGTTCGTCTGGATGTGTACACATGGTGCTTCAACAAGGGCGCTATCGCTATGTATCAGGAAATGGGAATGACACCCCAACAATATGTGTTTGAAAAGAAGCTGTGATTCGGATATCAGCAAATCTATTCAGTTGAAAACTTCACATTTGCAGAGGTGTTTATTATTTCAGACCTCGATACGATCGGCTATTACCTCTACATGGAAGAATAGGAAAACCGTAGCAGGGAATTGAAAGCCGTCTTGGAAAGCGCACAGGCCACAAAGAGGATACGATAGGAGATACAGGGCTTTATGGCGACCGTTTATTTGATCTGCGGTAAGCTATGCTGCGGCAAGAGCACTTACGCGAAGCGGCTGAAAGAGGCTCATAGGGCTGTCGTGTTGTCGGCAGATGAGATCATGCTCGCGGTATTTGGCCTGTACGCAGGCGAAAGGCACGACGAATACGCCGCCAACGTGCGGGCATATCTGTTTGAGAAATCATTGGAGCTTATCCAAACAGACGTCAGTGTCATCCTCGACTGGGGCTTTTGGACGAAGGCCGCAAGATGCGAGGCAAAGGCGTTTTATCAAAGCCGGGGTATAGAATGCGAGCTGCACTATCTCGATATCAACGATGAGGTCTGGCTGGCGCGTATAGACCAGAGGAATCAGTCTGTCCTGGCTGGCAAGACGACGGCTTATATCGTCGACGGCGCTCTTGCCGCGAAATTTGAAGCGAGATTTGAGCCGCCGGCCAAAGACGAAGCCGACGTATGGATCAGCGGATAAACTCCCGTTTATAACGATCAACAATAAAGCCAGCTCCCTTATGCAAGGGGGCTGGCTTTGTTATGCGTTGTCTATTCCGGAAGCTCTGTCAGAAATTCCAGCGCACGCTCCTTCACCGAATCGGCCTGGGTCCGGGAGACCAGGTAGTACTCCTGCTCGTTCACCGCGCACAGGTAGTGCACGCTGTCGTAGGCCATGAACCGGACCGTCACCTCCGGCCAGGCCTCATTGTCCTGCCGGAAGGTCATGGAGAACAGGTCCCCCCGGCCCTCGGTCAGGTCGGTCCGGCTGTCCGCGATCATCTCCCGGACCTGCCGCAGCCAGGCCGCCACCTGGACGGCGTCCAGGCTCCGGTCCCCCAGGGTGTAGATATCCTCCGGCTCCTCGTCCCCGGTGGGGGTTGACACGGAGCGGATGACCTCATAGCTCTCGCCGTCCAGATCTAGGACCGCGCTCTCCAGCCGGTCCCAGTCCAGGGCGCAGGGGTTCAAAGGCTCCATGGCGTCGAAGTCCGGGTACATGAGCCCGTCCAGCACCGTCCCCGCCACCCGGTAGACCATTTTGGACCCGCCCAGGCGCACGTATACGTCCCCGGCGTCGTAGGCTCCGAACTCCAGCGTGAAGCTCTTCTCCGTGCCGTCGTCGGCCCGGTAATCCACCCGCACCGTGCCCTGGGGCTCGTCCAGGCCGTAGGCGGACAGGTCCCTGGCGTCCCAGTCCTCGCAGTCGGTCAGCCCGATATCCGCCGCCAGGCTGTACAGGGCCGCAGTCTGCTCCGTATCCAGGGGCCGGACCGGCTTGGAGTCCTCATCCAGCAAGAACCAGGGGTCCGCGTCCGTGTACCACACGTCCTCCGGCTCCGCCAGCAGCCGCAGCTCATAGGCCCCGGCCTCCGTCTCCACCGCCAGGCCCGTGACCGCGCCCACGTCCTCGGGCACCGTCTCCAGGTCCAGGAGGCTGTCTATGCTGGTCTGGAAGGTCTGGGCCAGCATGGTCCCCTCCACGTACACCGTGTCCTCCCCGTTCATCCGCACGTAATAGGCCCCGTTGGGGCTGGGGTTGCCGACGTCGTAGGTGTTGACCTGCTCCTTGGTAGCGGCGACGATCGTGAAGGCCGGGTCCGCCAGGCCGTACTGGTCAAAGTCCGTCACATGCTCGATGACGGTCTCCGCCTGGGCGGAGGCAGCCGCCTCCGCCAGGGGCGCCACCGCCGTCTGGTCGATGGGGCAGGCGCTGTCGTTGGCGTTGACCCACGCGCCGTCCTTCCGGGACAGGCTCACCGCGTCCCCGAAATAGTCCCAGGCCAGGGCCGTCAGGTCCTCCGCCGGGCCTGTGGAGATGTCCGTGTGCTCATGGGCCTGCTCGGCGATCTCCGCCTGCTGCCGGTCGGACAGGGTCTCGGCCAGATACCAGGCCCCCACCAGCACCAGCAGCGCCGCCAGCAGCACCGCCAGCCTCGCTCCGCGCTTCATCAGCGCCGCCTCCTTTTGATGAATATCCCCACGCCGGCCGCCAGAAACAGCACCGGCACCACCACCGCCAGCGCCACCTTCAGCACGCCGGCCGTGCTGTCCGTGAAGGACATATATTCCCCGGTCAGGGTCTTGGGATGGATGGAGATGCTCTGCTCCTGCCGGCTGAGCCAGCCGACGGCGTTCAGAAACAGGTCCTCGTTGGCCCCGGCCACCAGGTCGCTGAAATCCGCCTCCATGAACCGGCTGGAGCTGAACACCGCCATCCGGGCCCCGGTGTCCTTGCTCTCCGACGCCGCGCCCAGCAGGAAGGGCCCCATTTGGTCCCCCTCCGCCTTTTCATAGCTGTCCACACCCTCCACGTCCTGTTTGACGTAGCTGGTGTCCGAGGTGGTGAGAAGGGCCGTGACCGTGACGGGGCTGACCTCACCGGTGGCGTCCAGCAGCGCCTGGCTGTCCGGCATGACCACGGAGAGGCTGTCCTGCTCCGTCAGGGGCGCGGTGATCTCATGCCGTTCAATGGTGGGGATCACCAGGTCTATGTAGCCGTAGCTGTAGTACCGGCTGTCGGACTCCATCACGTAGCCGCCCACCAGCTCGACGCCGAAGTCCGCCAGCAGGGTCTTGAAGTTGGTCATGTCCTCCGTGGAGTAGGCCGTGGTCACCAGGAATTGACCGCCCCGGCCGGCGTAATCCTCCAGCAGCGCCAGCTCCCGGCTGTTCAGGTCCCGCTCCGGGGCCAGGATCGCCAGCACCGCGCAGTCCTCCGGC
Organism: uncultured Oscillospiraceae bacterium; assembly: GCA_947587485.1. Taxonomy (GTDB): domain Bacteria; phylum Bacillota; class Clostridia; order Oscillospirales; family Oscillospiraceae; genus CAJOIG01. The sequence goes on from CANPXZ010000011.1 coordinate 16,832, forward strand.
ACGGCCTCCGCCGTCAGCAGGTTCAGCTCCTGGGTGCGGATGTTCTCCAGCGCCACCGCCGACAGCACGTCCTCCGACACCCCCGCTTCGCCGTGGCCGGTCAGGGTGTACATCACCGGCTGGCTGTCGCTGGTCACCGACAGTATGGCGGCGGTCAGCTTCTCTTCCCCCAGGAACACGTCCAGGTAGGGCTGCTGGTAATACTCCATGTAGTAGGCATATGTCTCATAGTCGGAATAGGTCCACACGTCGGAATAGGGGATGTAGATGCTCCGGTCCCCACAGACCACGGCCAGGCTGTTGTTCTCCACGGTCTGGTCCGTATAGTCCGCAGCGAAGCTGGGGTAGCGCACCGGGTCCACCTGGGTGACGGTCACCCGGTCAAACTCGCCGTACTTGCCCAGCACCTGCTCCATGGTGTTGTTCTCGTGGCCGGCCTCCACCAGCCAGTACACGTCCACGTCCCGGTCCAGGCCGGCCAGGATCTGCTCCGTGCCCTGGCTGAGGGAATAGAGCTTGTTGGCCGTCCAGTCCCGCTGGGTGAGGGACGCGGGCAGGGCGTTCACCGCCAGGTTCGCCACCACCGCCATGGCGATCACCAGAAGGGCGGCGAACACGCTGTAGGCCCCCGCCCGCCAGGACCGGGTCTGAAAGGCCCCCTTCAGCTTTTGCGGGAGGTTTTTCATGACGCCCACCTCCTGCGCTCCATGGACTGGACCGTGAGGAACAGGAACACGGCCGTCACGCTGACGTAATAGACCAGCGACCGTATGTCGAATATATCATAGGTAAAGCTGTCGAATCTGTCGAAAACGGCAAGCTGACCCACCACATCGGCAAAAAGCCCGCCGAATTTTCCCCGGAACAGGGCGTAGCACACCCCCAGGGCCCCCTCCAGCACCCCGGCAAACACCAGGGCGAAGGCCCCGTTTTTCGTCATCCGCCAGAGGATGACCCCCAGCAGCGCCGCCAGCACCGTGAAGGCGATGAAGCTTGTCAGGGCCGAGGAGGAGATATAGCTCGTCAGCGGCGTGAGGAAATACAAAAGCAGCATCACCAGAAAGCAGGCCCCCGCCGCCAGTCCCACGCTCTCCATTAGACTGGAGATGAAAAGCCCCACGGCCGTCAGCGCCATGCCCAGGAACAAAAACCCCACCATGGCCCCGTAGGCGGCCTTCAGAGGGATGGCCCCGGAGGTGGCCAGAGCGTTGACGATGAGCGGATACAGGCATATCACCGCCAGGGGCATGGCCAGCACCGTCACCAGGGCGAAGTACTTGCCCAGCACGATCTTCGTCATGCTCAGAGGCAGACTGTACAGAAGCTGGTCCGTCCGCTGGTGCCGCTCCTCCGCCACGGACCGCATGGTCAGCAGAGGGATGCCGATGAGATAGATAAAGGTCAGGCTGGCCAGCACCGTGGTGAAGTCCACGGCCCCCTCCAGGTGGATGGCCATGACGTAGATGCCGCCGAACAGCAGCATCAGCGCCCCGAACACATAGCCGGTCAGGCCGTTGAGCTGGCTGTCCAGCTCCCGCTCATAGATCGCCGTCATGCCGTCTGCCCCCCTTCCCGGCCTTGCCCGCGTTCTGCTGGTCCGCCTCCTGAGTCAGAGCCAGGAACACGTCCTCCAGACTGGCCTGCTCCCGCTCCAGCCGCAGCACCGGGATACGCCGGTCGCTGAGGGCGAAGCTGAGCCTCTCGTCCATATCCTCCCCCGGGTCCGACACGGACACCGCCAGCGTGCACCGGTCCGCGCCGGTCTCGCCGGCCGTCACCTCCAGCACGCCGGGGACGGCCTCCAGGGCCTCCCTGGCCTCCAGGAGCCCCGCCTTCACCGTGATGTGATAGGTGACCTTCCCGGCGAACTGCTCCTCCAGCGACGCCAGCGTCCCGCTGGCCACCAGCCGCCCCCGGTGGATCATCAGCACCCGGTCGCAGACCGTCTGGACCTCGCTGAGGATGTGGGTGGACAAAATGACCGTGTGGTCCCTCCCCAATGACCGGATCAGCTCCCGGATCTCCACGATCTGCAAAGGGTCCAGCCCCACCGTGGGCTCGTCCAGGATGATCACCGGCGGGTCGGCCAGCAGGGCCTGGGCGATGCCCACCCGCTGGCGGAAGCCCTTGGACAGGTTCCGGATCAGCCGGTCCGCTACCTCCCCCACGCCCGTCACGGCGGTGACCCGCTCCAGCTCCTTGTCCAGCGCCGGGATCTTCACGCCCTTGGCCCGGGCCACGAAGGCCAGATACTCCCGCACCGTCATGCCCATGTACAGGGGCGGCTGCTCCGGCAGATAGCCCACCCGGGCCTTGGCCCTGATAGGCTGCTCAAATATGTCGAACCCGTCGATGGACACCCTGCCCTCCGTGGCGGCCAGGCACCCCGTCAGGATGTTCATGGTCGTGCTCTTCCCGGCCCCGTTGGGGCCCAGAAAGCCGTATACGACACCGCTCTCCACCGTGAAGGTCAGGTCCTCCACCGCCGTGCGGCTGCCGTACCTTTTTGTAAGGTGGCTCACCTCGATCATAAAGCCGCCTCCTTCTCCCTCAAAGTCCTTGCATATTCTACACCTGCCGGACAAGACGTTTGTGACGGAATGATGAAGTTTTTGGAAAAATTTCTACCCCGGCCTGCGCCGTTTCGTGGGCCGATCCCCGCCCTAAAATACCCCTTTACACATTGTCAAAATTTACAATTTAAATTGCAAACAGTTCCGTCGGCAAGTAGAAAAACTAATACAACTCCAAAAAACTTCCCGAAAAACCCAAGAATTTACAACATTTTCGCGTTCGTCATTTTCAACAAAGCCTTTGGCGGCCCAAGGGCCGCAAAGCCGTCGCGGCATTTGCAAAAGCAAAACTAATGTGATATAGTATCGTCAAGCACTGGAATAGGGGGATGTTAGCCATGCCTACCGGAAAATACGATTGTCTGAAGCTTGAAAACCAGCTTTGTTTTCCTCTTTACGCCTGTTCCCGGGAGGTAGTGAAACGCTATACTCCCTATCTGGACGAGCTGGGCCTGACCTATACGCAGTATGTGACCATGATGGTCATGTGGGAGCACAAGAACCTGACGGTGAAGGCTGCGGGAGAATATCTGCACCTGGACTCCGGCACGCTGACGCCGCTTTTCAAGAAGCTGGAGGAAAAGGGCCTGGTCAGCAGGACCCGTTCCCGGGAGGATGAGCGGAACCTGATCGTCTCCCTCACGAAGAAGGGCGAGGCGCTGCGGGACCGGGCGCTGGGCGTGCCCGGCCACCTGGCCGAATGCATCGACTTTGACCCGGAAAAGGGAAAGCAGCTCTATGAGCTGCTGCACGAGCTGCTGGACTCGCTGTCATAAAGGGCGCATACAAAAACCTCTGCCGTGTTTTCGGCAGAGGTTTTTTTGTGTGTCCGGCTTCACAGCAGGCTCATGGCCACCTTCACCACGCACTTGCGGAAGCTGACGGGCTCGCCGCCGGGGTTCAGGCCGGGCCGGTGGATGTCCCAGGGGAACAGCACGCAGAAATCCCCCGGCGCGGTGAGGAAGAACTTCTCCTCGTCCACCGTGTCGAACAGGGTCTTGTCCTTGGCGGGATTGTCCTCCACCACGGCCTCCTTGCCCGTATAGGGGGCCACGCCGATGCGCTCGCCCGCCTCCGGCCAGTACATCACGTCGATGTATTTGGTGTGGGCCTCGGCCTTGGCCTCGGGCTTGGTGGTCAGATTCTGCACCAGCACATAGATGTCGTCCCCCTCGATGGGCACCGTCCCGGCCTCCAGGGCCAGCACGTCGGTGGTCTTCAGCCAGTCCAGGACCCGGCGGATCGGGGCGGGATAGATGGCAAGATCGTCCTTGCCGTTGAGCTTGGAAAGGATCATGGTACGCCCTCCTTATATTCGATATTCGTGGTATGATTATACCAAACGGGCCGCCGTTTGCCTAGTCCCCAAAATAATTTTCCCCTCCCCCGTGACATTTCCCCCCCTCCCCATCGTCTCCCATACGAGACCGAACGAAAGAGGTGATGAACGTTGGATGTGCTGGCGCTGTACGACGCGCACAAGAACATGGTCTACCGGCTGGCCCTGAGCTTTTTGAAGTCCGTGCCGGACGCGGAGGACGCCGTTCAGCAGGTATTTTTGCGGCTCATGGAATACCGGGGCCGGATCGTCCCCGGCAAGGAGCGGCAGTGGCTGGCCGCCGTGACGGCCAATCTGTGCCGGGACATGCTCCGGGCCGCTTCAAGGCGGCGGACGGAGCCCCTGACCGAGGACATCGTGTTCGAGACCCCGGAGGAAAACGAGGTGTTCCAGTTGGTGATGGAGCTGTCGGCCGGGGAGCGGGCGGCGGTGTATCTCTACTATTACGAGGGATACTCCACGGCGGAGACGGCCCGGATACTGGGCCTTTCCCAGACCGCCGTCACCAGCCGGCTGGACCGGGCAAGGCAGCATCTTCGCGGAAAATTGGAGGAGGTACGCTATGGCTGAGGAATTCAAGACCGCCTATGACCAGATAACGCTGTCCCCCGAGGCGGACGGGCGCATCCGCGCGGCCCTGGAGGCGGCCCGGCGGAAAAACGGCGGTGTGATCGAGCTGCATACGGGAGGGGAAGAACATCTGATGAAGCGCAAAACGCGCAAGGCGAGCCTGACCGCCCTGATCGCGGCGGCGGCGGTCCTGGCCCTGTCGGTGACGGCCTACGCCATCGGGGCCCACGCGGGCTTTTTTGACACCGTCTTCGGCGATACCGGCACGGACAGCACCAAGGCCTACGATACCCTGGCGGACCCGGACAAGCCCGACGGCGGCACGATCACCGTCCCGGCCTATGAGCGGGTGAGCGTGGACCAAGAGAAGGCCGAGGCCCTGGTGGGCTCTCAGGTCACGGACATCAACAAGACCTTTGAGATGGAAGGCGTCACCTTCACCGCCGAGAGCGTGGTGGCGGACGAGAACGGCATCGGGGCCCTGACCTTCACCATGAGCTGCCCCGACGGCTTCCCCCGGATGGAGGGCCAGACCGGCGAGATGGGCAATATGCTCCGGATCGACGAGGACCGGGGCTGGATCGCCAGCACCCCTTACCTGCGCCTGTCGGACAGCGACCGGCCCATCAACAACCACGTATACCTGGACAGCGCCGCCTCCACCGACAGGTCAAAGCACCTGACCGCCTATTTCTACAGCCCTGTCGGGCTGAAAAAGGGCGACGTGGTGGAACTGGTCATGACCGAGTATCTCTACAACGGCAAGGAGCACACCTACACCGACCCGTACACCGGGGAGGAGCGCACTGAGCAGGATGTGGATACGGTCGAGGAGCATATCTCCTTCCAGGTGGAGGACCTGGTCCCCGCCGTGACCCTGACAGCGGAGGACGGCCATACCGCCTCGGTCTCCCCCATGGGCATCGTGCTGGACGACTGGTACGACGGCATCCACGAGTTGTCCCTGACCTACGCCGACGGCAGCACCTATACCGTGCGGGGCCGGGACGTGGATAACACCCAGTTCGGCCAGCTCACCGCGCCGGACGATCTTGGCGCGCCGGGCATCGAGCATGAAGAGGACGACGACGGCGACGGCGTGAACGACTCCATCTACACCGAGTACCCCCGGGACGACCCGGCCTACGAGGGCATGTGGCGGACCACGTACGTATTCAACCGGCTGGTGGAGCCGGAGAACGTGGTGTCGGTCCACACCTCCGGCGGCGTTGGCTATATTACCAGAGGCCACGACGGCGAGTTCCAGCCCGATAGGACGTTTGTGCCGTAAACAGAAAAAGGAACACGGCGGGAGCGCCCCGCCGTGTTCCTCCGTTTATTGACAAGCTCCGCGTTTTTCTATAAAATGGACCTGCCTCTTTTGAGGCAGGCGTCGATGTACAGAAATGGCGGTCAGTCACTCTCCCGGAAGGGAGGTGATGCCATGCGGATCACGTTACATATCGGACGATTCACCGTCACGATCATTGTGAGAAGCAGAGACCGCCACTCGGCAAAGTGACGGTCTCTTAATGCAAATTAAGTTTCCAAGCTTTGGCTGACCGCTTGCGTCGGCGCCTTTTTGTATACTCATTATATCCCTCTCCCGCCTCATTGTCAACACAATGATGGGCGGGTCTCTTATTTCTCGCCGCGAAGCACCATGGTCAGGGACACGCTAGTGTCCCACTGCTTTTCCCCGGCCTCATATAGAGCCAGGCGCTCGTCGAACCGGCCGTTTGCCAGCGCCCGCATCCGGGCAAGCTCATCCCCGCTCACCAGGTCCCCCGCCGCCGCCTCCAGCGCCGACAGGGCGTCCAGGGCCGAAAGCCGCTCCGCCTCGATCATGGCCCGGGCCCGCGACCGGGAACAGTCCGGCCCATCTGGCGTCAGGGCGATGGCCAGATACGCCGTGGAGACGTTCCGAAAGCCGTGCGCCTCCAGGCACCGGGGATATTCCCGCTCGTCCATGGCGTATCTGCCCATGCCCACGCGCTCTTCGATCCCGTCGAACCGAGCCGATACCCGGTCCCAGATCTCCCGCTCAAAATCCGTCTGCCCGTTCACGCAGGGGGCCGGCGCATGGATCCCCCGCCGGGCCGACAGCGTCAGGCACACGCCGCCGAGCCGCAGCACCCGGTACTGCTCGGCGAAAAACCGCGCCGGGTCCACGTGCTCCGCCACCGTGTTGGAGACCGTCACGTCAAAGCTGCCGTCGGGAAAGTCCAGCGCCGCAGCGTCCCCCTCCAGGAACCGGACGCCGGGACAGTGCTTCCGGGCGAAGGAGACAAAGGCACTGTCCCGGTCCAGGCCGGTGATCTGCGCCGCCGGATACCACCGGCGCAGAGAGGCCGCCAGGGCCCCGGTGCCGCAGCCCACCTCCAGGATGCGGCATCCGTCGGGGATGCGAAAGGCGTCCATGTAACGCTCGCGGAACTCGTCGGAGAACCGCAATGTCCGGGAACTGTGCAGCGTCCCGATCCCTTGGATGAAGGTGGACCAATCCCTGTTCACGGCGGTCACCGGATGCGCCGGCACTCCACGTACCAGCGCTTGTCCAACGTCTCCCCCACGGAAAAGCTCTTTTGGGGGTAGTTGCCATGTTGGAGGATGTGGGGGAAAAGCTCCCCCTTGTCCAGGGCCGGCAGCAGCCAGGCGCAGCAGTCGGGCCGGGAGCCCATGGACCTGGCCTCGGCATCGCCGTGGATGTAGTCGATCCGGCCCCCGTGCTCCGCCACATAGGCCCGGGCCAGCTCGTCCGCCTTCGCCACCAGCTCGCCCGTATCCGCCCCGGTCAGCTCCTTTACGAAGCCGCCCTCGTCCGTGTCGAACGCCACCCGATGGATGGGGTAGAACTCCACCGCCTCGTCCCGGAGGTTCTCCAGCTCCGCCAGGGCGTACCGGGCCGGATGGTCCATGGGCGCGCCCGCAGCCTTCAGCTCCTCCCAGCGGTTTTTCGCCGCCGCCAGAGAGTGGTTGCCGTCGCCCATGGCGAACACCAGCTCCCCCGGCAGAGCGTCTATGGCGGCCTTCACCCGCTCCGCCGCCGGACCCGTCAGCCGGTATCCCCTGATATGTCCGCCGCCGGCGTACAGGTCAAAGTCGTACAGCGCCTCTCCCGGCTCCATAGCGCCCAGGACCCCGTCGGCGGGGTCGTCCATGAACAGCACGATGTGGGGCATCTCCAGCGCCGTGCGCCGGCGCAGCTCCACACGGGTGGGCAGCCGCTCGGGCACCGTGGCCTCCGTGGACCGGACCGGGGACGCGCTGCCCGGCGTCCAGTCATAGGCCTCCAGGTCCAACTTCCCCACTAAACCCCGCCGAATCTTTCCATTTGGAAGCGTCCGCTCCACATATACGTAAGAATCCGGTATTTCCCGGAACACATCCCCCACCAGGTAATCGTCCATGGCCTGGCACATGGCCGTTTTGCGCGCCTGGACGTCGGCCGCGTGCAGGTACGCCTCCGGCAGCATGAGCCGCAGGGCCGAGGGGGCCTGGCCAACATATTCGCTCATGCCCTCCCAGTAATCAAGCCGGGCGGAGAACTGGTCGCAGGCCAGCGCCGCCCACCTGGTCATGTCCGCGCCCGCCCTCGGCAGCAGGATGTCCGCAGGGGTAAAGATGTCTTTCATAATAAGTCCCTCCTTCTATGGCCCCTCTGACGAGGGGGCTGTCGCCGCCGTCAGGCGGTGACTGGGGGAGAGATAAGTTACCTCCCATACCGGCATATCTCTCCCTCTGTCTCGCCCTGACGGGCGAGACACCTCCCTCGTCAGAGGGAGGCGTTTTCGTTCGCCTTTGTCAATTCTACCCGATTTGGCATAGGATGGCAAGAGGTGATGCAAATTGGACTTTACGCTGCTGGGGACCGACCCCCGGTACATGTACTTAAAACGGCGGCTGGAGCTGGACGGCCACCGGCTGACGCCCGACAGCCCCAACCAGATCGCGCCGCCCTCCTGGCGGCAGGGCGTGCCCTACTATAAGGACGAGATCTACGTCATCGAGAACGCCGCCCTCACGGCGGAGGGAGCGCTGGAGCTGCTCATGCGCCGGTCCAACCGGGGCCTGGCGGGCATGGAGGTGTTGGTGACGGGCGCTGGGCGCATCGGCAGCTTCCTGGCCGGGATGCTCTCCGCCCTGGGCGCTCACGTGACCGTGGCGGCCAGGAGCGAGGCCGCCCGGGCGGCGGCCCGGGCCAGAGGCTGCCAAGCGGTTGACATAACGCAAATCCCCGACATCTTCGACGGGGTGATCAACACGGTCCCGGCCCCGATCCTGCACGGGGACTACGGCGGGGCGCTGTGCATCGACGTGGCCAGCGCACCCGGGGGCTGGGCCACGGACGCGCCGGTGCTGAAGGCGCCGGGACTGCCGGGGCTCTATGCCCCCAAGGCCGCCGCCGACGTGATGGCGGAGGCGATCTATCGGGTGATGGAGGAAAAAGACCATGGATAAACTGCGTTTGGGGCTGGCCCTGACCGGCTCCTACTGTTCCTTTGAAAAGCTGGCGGCGGTGCTGCCGGCGCTGTGCGAGGAATTTGACGTGCTGCCCATTTTCAGCGAGAACGCCCAGAAGGACAGCCGCTTCGGCACGGCCGAGAGCTGGATGGACCTGTTGGAGGAGCGGACCGGCCATGCGCCGGTGACATCCATCCAGGCGGCGGAGCCCTTGGGGCCCAAGAACATGATAGACGTGCTGGCCATCGTCCCCTGCACGGGCAACACCCTGGCCAAGCTGAGCCGGGGCGTGACGGACACCGCCGTCACCATGGCCGCCAAGGGCCACCTGCGAAACGGCAAGCCCCTGGTGATCGGCGTATCCACCAACGACGGCCTGGCCGCCTCGGCGGAGAACATCGGCCGGCTCCTGGTCCGCAAGAGCGTCTACTTCGTCCCCTTCGGCCAGGACGACCCGGAGAAGAAGCCCGCCAGCCTCAGCTGCGCCTACGACAGGATCGTCCCCGCCGTATACGCCGCCCGGGAGGGGAAGCAGCTCCAGCCGGTGCTCCTGGGGACCCGCTGAGCCATAATGACCATCACAGCCCTGGTTCCCAGGGCTGTGATGACGACAATCACCCAGTCAGCGCAAAGCGCTGACAGCCCCCTTACACAGGGGGCCGTGCGATATGGAGGCGGCGGGCGCCGCTAAATCAAATCGCCGCCCAGTGGGCGGCGACTTTGTTACCAGGGCTCCCAACGGGCACGCCTGCCCGTTGGGAGATATGATGTAAAGGGTGAGATTGACCTCGCCTAATACATCATAGCTGGACGGCTCATTTGTGGCGAATGTAAGTGCAGCTATGGGAAAGGAGCGAAGTACGCGATCCCCGGAAGCCGCAAACAACGCCGTAATGAAAGGAGCCGACCATGGAATCATTACTTGAACGTATGGGTGTCACCTACCACTGGGAGGGTGATGTCCGCATCCCCGACTTGGTTCTATCAGACACCACTGACTATCACATAGGCAAGTATGGACGCATGCGCCACCGCTACCTGAAGGAACACCGCAGAGTGCTGTTTAACATCATGCTCACCAACGAGACCCTTGCAAAGCACGTTGCGGACATCGACGCCGCCTGCCGCGAACGGCTGGAGGTCCTGATTTCCGCTATGGCAAAACAGGAGGGCGTCACAGAGCAGCTCAAAGCGGCAGACCAAATGGAATGGGTGCGCAGAATGAACAACATCAAGAATCGTGCGGAGGAGATCGTCCTTCAGGAACTGGTCTACGACTGACAAACAGTATAACCCGCCCCCGCCTTTGGCATAAAGCTAGAGGCGGGGTATCTATCCCCAAGGGACCAATATGATTGCATTCTTTTGCATGGAAATATATAATTACCATATATACACAGCACAGGAGGAGAAAGAATGTATTCATCAGATAAGCCTATCCAGAGTATAGAAGCTGATGCTCTTGGTCGCACCACATTTTCCAGGCAATTGGCGCATGCTATTCTGTCATACAAGGAAACAGACAACCTCACTATTGGTCTCTGCGGGAAATGGGGGTCTGGAAAAACGTCGATTATCAACATGGCTGTCGAGACGATTCATGAGGAAACAAGAGAACTACCAACAGACGAGCAAATGATTATTGTTCATTTTGATCCTTGGAACTACTCGGACCGGAACCAGTTGATTGGGCAGTTTTTCAGCGCCATCTCTTTTGAGTTGCAAATCAGTGACCGCAGTGAGAAATTAAAAGAAGCAGGGAAAGCAATCGAGCGATATAGTGGGGTTTTTGAGTGGGCATCGTATATTCCTGTAGTAGGGCAATATCTTTCTCCACTCGCCACACTTGTCGGTGATGTGGGTGGCCAGCTTCAGGATATAGCAAGTAAAAAGGAAGACCTAGCCAAACAGAAGAAAATCGTTATTGAAACTCTTCTCGAGCAACCACAAAAAGTACTTGTAATCATTGACGACATTGACCGTTTGAATAATGAGCAAATCCGCTTGATTTTTCAGTTGGTAAATTCAGTGGCCGGATTTCCCAATATCATATATCTGCTTTCGTTTGACAAATCTGTTGTAGTTCGTGCGCTGGGAAATGAGCAGAATTGCAACGGCGAAGAATATCTTGAGAAAATCATCCAGGTGCCATTTGATATTCCTGACACTTCTCCAGAGCACGTAAATAGTGTTTTCTTTGAACGTCTTACGAGTATTCTATCCGAAGAAGATGAAGTGTTTGACCGACAATACTGGAGTGATGTATTCTTTGGGTGTATCGCTCCTTTCCTTGCCAATCTTCGTGATGTTAATCGGATCTGTAATGTATTTAAGTTCAAATATGATTTGATGAATGGAGAACTGAATTGGATCGACCTTCTGGCGGTGACTGCGATACAAGTCAATGCACCTGCGCATTATATGACTGGATTAAGAACAGTTTAGTAGATCTGACGGGAAGTGTTAGAGAAGCAGGCGGGCAAACAGGTAACGAGAGCAAGGGAATGCGAGAGCGTTATTTGCAGACCTTTACAGAGATCCTTCCTGCCCAACCCGAAACCGCTCTTCATATTATACAGACTCTTTTTCCAAAGATAGCATGGAAAACAAGCTTTCTTGGCTCAGAGGAATCAGCAGAAGACTTACAACATAGCAAACGAATAGCAAGCGACCGGTACAGCCGATTGTATTTTTCCTTGGATGTTGACGAGATAGCTGTTCCAAGGGCTCTGTTTCAAGCGACGATTTTTGATTATAATGCAGAAAAACTGCATGGATTTTTGCAGGACATGGCAAGAGAGAAAAAGTTAGACTATTATTATAGAGAGCTAATAGTTTATGTAGAAGAAATACCCGAGGATCGCATTGAACTGTTCTTTGACGAACTGGCCCTATGGCAAGAGGATAAGCCTATAGATCGAAGTGGCCTATTAGGTTTAAAGAATTATAGGTATGACGGATATGAGATTTGTCTCCGGCTGCTGAAACGCATGGGTTCTGATGTATGCCTGCATAAAATAGTAACTGGCCTTGAGAATTCCAGAACAAATACGATAGTATTATATTCTAAGATCGTTGATGGTATCGAAAGAGCTTACGGTCGTATCGGTAATTATCCGAATGATAAAAATCGACTTGTCAATGAAAGTCAGCTATCTTTGTTGGAAGAACAAATGCGACTAGCACTTCAAAGAAACGCCGAGTCAGGCGATATGTTCTGCCTAAATCGTTTTGAAGAGATAATACCGGTTTGGTATTATCTTGACAAAGATTCTCTTGCCGCCTACGAAAAAAGATACGCTCAGTTTCCCGGCAATGTTCCATATTTGCTAGCTCGGCGTTGTGGCACATGGCAAAGCGCGAGACAATATGGTCCCACATTCAGTGAAGGTAAATTTGAGGATGTAATTTCACTTGAATCTCTATATGAGGCTGTCTGTTCGCTTAAAGGAACCGCAGACTATAAGGCTCTTCCGGACAGGTTGAAAGATGTGACCGTTGGATACTACCTCTGGTATAGTACTCATAAGGAATTGGGTGAGGATCATATATCCCAGGAGCAGATCAACGAATGCAGACGTGAGTGGGATGTAGTATAACTCCTCAATATGGGCGATATGATGTAATGTGTGAGATTGACTTCGTCGAATACATCGTAGCTGGTCGGCTGGATGTCCTGATCTCCGCCATGGCCAAACAGGAGGGCGTCACAGAGCAGCTTAAAGCGGCAGACCAAATGGAATGGGTCCGCAGAATGAACAACATCAATAATCGCGCAGAGAAGATCGTCCTTCAGGAACTGGTCTACGACTGACAAACAGTATAACCCGAACCCCCGCCTTTGGCAAGGAGCCAAGGGCGGGGTTATCTATTTCTATCCATTTGAGCTGTTCTGGGGTCGCTCAGTTCGGATAACTGTCTCGAGGTCGGGTACATTCTCCCTGAAATCAAGCATTATTGGATTGCAAGGCCTCCGAGGTGTTTTTAAGTATACAGTATCATAGTCATCATATCTATAATCAAAGAAAGATTTAACGGAATAAAGTTCATTCAACGCCCAAGACCTAGTTTTGGTAATATCGCATACATTCAAGAATGAAAAATGGAGGATACGCCCATTCACTCCCAACAAAGCGTTCTCCCGATATGCTCATGACGCCAGAAATACCACTGTGCTTTATTATTGGGCGAGTTTGCATATACATTCGGATGTCAATTTCCTTTGGAAAGCGTCGTTCTTCAGGGTTTAAGATAAATTCTCTGATCGATGGGTTTTGTTGGCACCAAGTTGGTCCATTTACGCTTGCAAAACAAGATACGATCTGTTTCAAAACCCGTAATGGATAAATACGATATGGAACAAGTAGAAGTCCTTGGGCGTTTCCATGATA
>CANPXZ010000012.1 GCA_947587485.1 uncultured Oscillospiraceae bacterium
GTCCAGCTCGAACTGGCCCTCCCGCATCCGGGCGATGGGGGTGACGGTGTTGTGGGCCTCGCCGCCGGTCTCGGCGTAGATCTCCGCCGCCGGGTCGGAGTACCCTCGCCAGGCAAGGAGTATTTTATCCGCCAGGTCGATGAGCCGGTCCGGGTCGGCGCAGCGGATGCGCAATACGCTCATGGGCCACTTGACGATGCCGGCCTGCACATCCCCGAAGCCCGGGAAGGACACGGCCGTCTCCACCGGGGCCTTGGCCATGGCGAAGGTGTACCGGCCCCCCTGGAAGTGGTCGTGGCTCAGGATAGAGCCGCCCACGATGGGCAGGTCCGCGTTGCTGCCGATGAAGTAGTGGGGGAATATCCTGAGAAAGTCCATCTGCTTGCGGAAGGTGGACCGGTCGATCTTCATGGGGATATGTTTGCTGTTGAGCACGATGCAGTGCTCGTTGTAGTAGACATAGGGGGAGTACTGGAAAAACCAGCTCTGTTCGTCCAGGGTCAGGGAGATCATCCGGTGGTTCTGCCGGGCGGGGTGGTCCAGGCGGCCCCGGTAGCCCTCGTTCTCCGCGCAGAGCTGGCAGGCGGGATAGGCGTTCTGCGGGGCGTTTTTCGCCGCGGCGATGGCCCGGGGGTCCTTCTCCGGCTTGGACAGATTGACGGTGATGTCCAGGTCCCCGTACTCGGTGGGGGACACCCACTTCATGTCCCTGGCGATGCGGTAGCGGCGGATGTAATCCGTGTCCTGGGAGAAGGTGTAATACCAGTCCGTGGCGGTCTCGGGGCTCTGCATGTACTTGGCCCAGAAGACCCGCTGGACCGCGCTGGGCCGGGGGGTGAGCCGGCCCATGAGCTCCGTGTCGAAGATGTCCCGGCTGGCGATGCCCGGCTCGCACCGGCCGTTTTCCACGGCCCAGTCCAGAATGTCCCGCAAAATGTCCTCCAGAGGCCGGGCGGGACCGGCGGAGGGGGCGTCCCAGCGGTCCAGTCCTAAGGCGGACAGGAGCTGGTTGGCGGCCCAGGTCCGGTCGTCGGGGCCGATGAGGCCCTTGGAAAGGGCGTATTGGAGCAGCTCGGCGATGTTATTGTCGATCATGTCCCGTCCTCCTATGCGATCTTCACGCCGCCCGCCGGGCGGATGGAGAGGGCCTGGCAGGCGCCTTCGCCCAGTATGGCGTCCGCGCCCGTCCTGAACTTGTTCAGCATGTCCAGGGGCACGAATGCCTGGACCGTGCCGCCAAAGCCGCCGCCGTGGACACGGACCGCGCCGCGCCCGTTCAAGAGGTGCTCACACGATGCAATGGTGAGCATCAGCGCCTGATCGGTGGTATGGCCCGTGGGGATTACGTTTTGCAGATACAGGGCGGAGGACCGGCCGGAGGCCCGGGCCAGACTCAGAAACCGGTCAAAATTCCCGGCCTTGAGAGCTCGTGCCTGGGCGTGGGCCCGATTGTTCTCGTCAAAGAAATGCATGGCCCGCAGCACGGCCCGGTCGCCGGCTTCCCTGCGCAGGGCCGGGATGGCGGCGTAAAAGGCCGCCGGGTCCACGTCCCGGAGGACCTCCGTGCCGAAGTGCCGGCTGACGGCCTTCAGCTCGTCGGTGATGGCCGCGTATTCCGCCGTCAGGTCCCCATGGCTCGCGCCGGAGTCCAGGATGCACAGCGCGTAGCCCTCATGCCACAGGTCCAGGCTGATGCGCTCCACTGCGGGATCTTTCGGGTCGGCGAAGTCGATGGCCACCACGCCGCCCACGGAGGAGGCGGTCTGGTCCATCAGGCCGCAGGGCTTGCCGAAGTATTCGTTCTCCGCGTACTGGCCGATCTGGGCCAGCTGGACGGCGTCGAAGCCGGCGGAGAACAGGTCGTTGAGGATGGTGCCCAGAAGCACCTCAAAGGCGGCGGAGGAAGAAAGTCCGCTTCCGCCGGGCACGTCGGATATCACATATACATCCGCGCCCGCCCCGGCAAAGTCGCAGCCCAGCTGGGAAAACCGGGCGGCCACGCCCCGCAGCAGGGCCTGGGAGGTGTTTTGTTCCTCCGGCCTGGGGTCCAGGTCGGCAAGGTCCACGTCCAGCAGGGGATAGCCCTCGGACAGGACCCGGAACCGGCCCGTGTCCGTCTTGGCGGCGGCGGCCAGATCGTCCAGGTCCACGGCGGCGGCCAGGACCCGGCCGTGCTGGTGGTCGGTGTGATTGCCGCCCAGCTCCGTCCGGCCGGGGGCGCTGAAAAAGGCTTCCGCCGGATACTGGAAGGTCTTGACAAAGCGGTCCAGCAGGCGGACATAGCGGAGCTTTTGTTCCTCCAGCCGGGCCAGACCGTACAGCGTCAAAAGCTGTCTGTCCAGCGCGCCGTCGGCAAGGCGTGCGTAAAGATCGTTCATGCTTTTTTCTCCTTATCGTATATGTCAGATAAGTTCGTCCGCGATGGGGATGTCCTCCCGGGACACCTTGTCCCAGGAGAAGGCGGGGATGAGCCCGGCGGGGGAGACCGGCTCCGGGGCGGGGAGAAGTCCGGCCAGATACGCCAGCTTTCCCACCAGCTCTTCGGGCCTGTACCGGGACCGGAGGGCCTGGGTGCTGAGACTGCCCAGCCGCTTGGAGAGCTTTCCGCCGCCATCGGTGAGAAGGGGCAGGTGGCAGTATGCCGGCGGCGTGCCCCCAAGGGTGCGGATGAGCCAGCTTTGCCGGGGCGCGGAGGCGAGCAGGTCCCGGCCCCGGACCACGTGTGTCACGCCCATGGCCATGTCGTCCACGCTGACCGCCAGCTGGTAGGCGTACACCCCGTCCGCCCGGCGGAGGATGAAGTCCCCGCCGTCCCGGGCCAGGTCCTGGGCGCAGGTCCCATAGTGGCCGTCCTGAACGGTCACGGTCTCGTCCGGGACCCGGACCTTCCAGGCGGGCTTTCGCCCGGCGGCCAGCAAATCGGCCTTCTCCGGCTCTGTCAGGCGCGCGCACCGGCAGCGGGGGTCACAGGTCTGCTCGCCGGGGTGGGGCGCGCTGGCGGCGGCCAGCCGCTGAGCCCGGCTGCACCAGCAGGGGTACACCAGCCCCCTGGCCTCCAGGGTCCGGAAGGCGGCCTCGTAGAGCTCCGTTCGACTGCTCTGGCAATAGGCCGGGTCCGGATAGCCCTCGTCCCAGCCCAGGCCCAGCCAGCGCAGGTCGTCGGCAATGGCCCGGGCATATGCGGGGCTCGTCCGCACCGGGTCCAGGTCCTCCATCCGAAAGATCAGCCGCCCGCCCCGGGCGCGGCAGTCCAGCCATGCCAGGAGCATGGCCAGGAGATTGCCCATGTGCAGATACCCCGAGGGGCTGGGCGCGAACCGGCCCACATACCGCGTGTCCATACCCCTATTATAATGCTTTTCGGCCGCTTGTAAAGGAAGAAAATCCCCGCGCACTTGACAGTTGGGTCCGGGTCTTATAAAATGGGGGCACGCAGCAACTGCGGGCAAAGGAGCGCAAGATCATGAATCTGCCCAACAAACTGACCATGGCACGGATCGGCATGACGGTGCTGATGGTGCTGTTTTTGCTTTTGAACGGCCCGGTGTGGTCCTGGCTGGCGGCGGCGCTGTACGCGGCCGCGTCCCTGACGGACATGGCCGACGGCCAGATCGCCCGGAGACGGCATTTGGTGACCAATTTCGGCAAGTTCATGGACCCCCTGGCCGATAAGATACTGAACTATTCCGTCATGATCGTGCTGATCCCCGAGCGGCTCATCCCCGTGGTGGCGGTGGTCATCATCCTGTTCCGGGAATTTCTCGTGTCCGGCATCCGGCTGTCCGCCGCAGAGCAGGGCCGGGTGGTGGCGGCCAACATCTGGGGCAAGCTGAAGACGGTGGTCCAGGACCTGTCCCTGGCGGCTATATTGGTGCTGCGGGCGGTGGACGTGAGCTTTCTGGAGCCGCTGGCCAACGGGCTTATGTGGCTGTGCGCGGCGCTGACGGTGATCTCCGGGGCCATCTATCTCATGGACAACAAGGACGTATTGGAGGACGCCGACTGACGCCTTCCCGCCTCGCAGCATTTTGCCCCCTGTCGGCCGCAGGGGGCAAAATGCTGTCTGTATATAAAAAAGGAGCAACCTGCCATGCGCATACAAAATTACATCGGGGACCGGCGCTTCTACCGCCGGGCGCTGACGGTGGCGCTGCCCATCATGCTGCAAAACACGGTGACGAATTTTGTCTCTCTGCTGGACAACATCATGGTTGGCCAGACCGGCACCGCGTCCATGAGCGGCGTGGCGGTGGTGGGGCAGCTGTTTTTCATCTTCAACCTGGTGATCTTCGGTACGGTCTCGGGCCCCGGCATCTTCTGCGCCCAGTTCTGGGGAGCGGGGGAGGAGCGGAGCTTCAAGGCGGCGTTCCGATATAAAATGTACACGTCCCTCGTCATGTGCTTTGTGTGCATGGGGGTCCTGGCGGCTGCGGGGCGTCCCCTGATCGGCCTTTACATCACCGGCGGCGAGGCCGAGAGCGCCCAGGTGGCCGCCTACGCCCAGGGGTATCTGCGCGTCATGCTGTGGGGGATGGTCCCGGCCACGGTCGCCATGGTCTACGCCACCACCCTGCGGGAGGCGGGCCACACCGTGGTGCCCATGGCCGCCTCCTGGTCGGCGGTGGCGGTGAATCTGTTTTTGAACTGGGTGCTGATCTTCGGCCATCTGGGCGCGCCGGCCATGGGGGTCCGGGGCGCGGCGCTGGCCACGGTGATCTCCCGGCTGGTGGAGATGAGCGTATGCGTGCTCTGGAGCCACCGGCATCGGGACCAGGTCCTGTTCACCCGGAACATGCTGGAGGGCGCGCCCATGTCCAAGGCCCTTTTTGCGGACATGTTCCGCCGGAGCATGCCATTGATGCTCAACGAGGCCCTGTGGTGCCTGGGCTCCGCCACCCTGACCCAGATCTACTCCACCCGGGGCATCACCGTCATGGCGGCGCTGAACATCGGCCTTGTGCTGTTCGACGTGTTCACGGCCATCGCCTTCAGCGTGGGCAGCGCCATCGGCATCCTGGTGGGCCAGGAGCTGGGGGCGGGGCAGATCGAGCAGGCGGTGGATACGGACCGGAAGCTGCTGACCTTCGGCGTGCTGCTCTCGGCGTCCATCGCGCTGGTCATGGGAGCGGCCTCCGGCCTGTTCCCTCGGTTTTACAATACCACCGACCAGGTCCGGAGCCTGGCGGCGGCCCTGATCCGGGTCATGGCGGTGTATCTGCCCTTCGACTGCTTCGCCAACGGCAGCTATTTCACCATGCGCTCCGGGGGCAGGACCATGGTCACGTTTTTGTTCGACAGCTGCTTCGCCTGGGCGGTGAACGTGCCCGTGGCCTGGGTCCTGGCCCACCGTACGGACCTGGACATCCTGGCTGTGTACGCCCTGAGCGTGTCCACGGTGCTCGTCAAGTGCGTCATCGGCGCCGTGCTGGTCCATAAGCGCTACTGGGTGAACACCCTGTCCGGCATCAAGGCCGGTGAGACCGGCCATTCGTGACAAAAAGGTAAAGAATTCCGGCAAATTAATAAAATATTCAGAATCAAACGTTGACAACCCAGAATTTTGATGATAGAATTGTAACCGAATCCAGATGGAAATAACAAGAAATAACAAAAAGATTACACCAACGGCATAAGATGGATTCGGGAGGTACGACTCTATGAGAAAAGTATGGAATACGCTCGTCGTGCTCGGCATTCTGCTTTGCATGATCGTGAGCATGGGCGTCACTGCGGACGCCGCCGAGGGGGACGCGGCGATCTTCGCCGTCAGCGGCGAGGCGCTGGCCCCTGAGAGCATCGACGTCATGAAGACCGATTGCCCCGACTGCCTTGTGGTAGACGTGGACGGCCTGGCGGAAGGCCAATCCGCCGCCGGGTACACTGCGGTCTATACACCCAGCGAGCCCACGGAACCCACGGACTTTGAGGCCGTGTGGCCCGGCGCGGCCAAGATCTTCGACGTGGGCACCCAGGACCGCAAGGTGGTCCTGGTGGGCCTGGACGAGACGATCACCGCCGACGCGGTGGCCGGCGCTCTGAGCCAGTTCGTGGCTGACGATCCCTATGTGATCGCCATGGGCCCCGCCGCTGCCGCCGCCACGGTGTCCCTCTGCGCGGATGTGGACATGTTCCTGACGGTGGGCCTGGACGACGCTGCCGCCGGTACGGCCACGGTCGTCAACGTGGGCAAGCAGCCGGAAGCGCCTGTGAGCCTTGTGAAGGTCAACGCCGACGGCACCGCCTCCGTGGAGGCCGTCCCCGTGCCCCAGCCCGCGTCCGACCCCAACGTGCAGCCCGCTGAGCAGGCCGGCACGGAGGGCGAGACTGCCGGCGACGGGACCGAGGTCGGCATCGACGGCATGCTGGGCGTCGGCCCCGTGATCGACGCGCCCGCCGAGGACGCGCCGGAGACCGTGATCTATTACGCCGTGACCTATGACGGCAACGGCCGGGACGAGGGCACCTTCGTGCCCGACGATATGGAGGTCCCCAACAACGAGCCCTATACCCTGCGGGACAATGGCTACACCCGTGAGGGCTATAGCTTCGTCGGCTGGACTCTGGACGTGCCGGACGGCGAGACCGTCTATCAGCCCGGCGACTCGATCACCGTGAGCGCCAACACCACCGTCTACGCCAAGTGGGCCCCCGTGGAGGCGGCCCCGGAGGGCGGTCAGGAGCCCGCTCCTGAGGCGGACCCCAACGCCTCCCAGTCCATTGCTGAGACCACCAGCTATACCATTACCTATAAGCCCGGCACCGGCGCCGGCGATGAGCAGGCCTACGCCATTGACAGCGGCAAGGAGATCACCCTGAGTGACGGCGCCATCTTCACCGCCCCTGAGGGCACACAGTTCTCCGGCTGGCAGAATGAGGCCACCGGGGAGATGCTGGCCGGCGGCGCTGCCTATGTCCTGACGGACAATGTGAACTTCGTCGCCCAGTACGCGCCGGTCCAGGTCACCTTCACCGTGACCTATGACTTTGGCGAGAGCGCCACCGCCGGTTACACCCAGACCGTCGCCGAGGGCGAGACCTGTACGCTGCCCGGTGCGGACGCGGCCGTGGCCCCCGAAGGCAAGGTCTTCGGCGGCTGGCTGGTGAACGGCGAGCTCAAGGCCGCCGGGGAGCAGTTCCCTGTGACCGCCGACCTGACTGTCGCGGCCCAGTGGAACGACGCGCCGGCGGAGGACGTCACGTTCACCGTCACCTATAAGTCCGGCATCGAGAACGTTCCGGATGTGACGGCCCCCGAACCGGTGCCTGCCGGCGGCAGCATCACGCTGCCCGAGAACCCGTTCGGCGACCAGCTCCCGGCGGGGATGACCATCAAGGGCTGGAAGCTGGATGGCGGCGACGGCACGGTCATTCCTGTCGGCCAGTCGGAGACCGTCACTGCCAATGCGGTCTATGTGGCTGAGATTGAGACCGTCCAGCCTACGGCTCCCGCTTCCTACACCGTGACCTATCTGAACGAAGATGGCACGACGCTGGCCGAGGCGACGACCGATGCGCCCAATGAAGCGGGCGAGGTGACCTACACGCTGCTCGAAACGCTGCCTGAGGGCGTGACTCCTCCGGAGGGCAAGGTCCTGGGCGGCTGGAAGAACGGTGAAACTGTCCGTAAGCCCGGACAGGAGGTCACGTTGACCGGCAATTCGACGTTCACCGTCGTGTGGGGCGACGCCGCCAAGGCGAAGGTCGACCCCGCGGCCCAGACCAAGACCGAGCTTGCCTACGTGAATGGCGCTTCCGAGCAGCTGGAGATCGCCTTCAGCAACGGCGTCAACGTGAATTCCGTCTCCGTGGACGGCACCGCCCTGGCGCTCAACAGCCAGTATGGCGTCGTGCCGAGCGGCGACACCACCACGGTCTACTTCCTGAACACCTATCTGAACGGCCTGACCGTTGGCAGCCACGAGGTGAACATCACCTTCACGGCCACGAGTGACACGGAGTACACCCCGTATACCGGAACGCTGACCGTCAGCGCCCAGGACTCTGTCAGCATGAGCTGGGACCGCTCCCAGAACCTGATCATCGACTTTGCCAAGTATGGCCGCGGCAATCCCACCAAGGTGCAGCTCCTTCGGGCCTATGAGAAGGACGCCAACGGCGAATACAAGAAGGACGAGAACGGCAAGCTGATCCCCATCTGGTCTGACCTGACCAAGGATCAGGACTACACCATCAACGGCACCAGCGTGACCCTCTATCCCTCGCTGCTGGGCTCTTGGAAGAACCAGCAGTACGGCTTCCGGGTGACCTTCGACGGCGCTGGCACCGACAAGGGCGTCACCACCATGAATATGAACCTGACGACGACCGGTACGGTCCTCGCCGCGTCGGCCTCTGCCACGGCCGCGCCTACGGGCTCCTCCGGCTATGTCACCGGTGACAGCGTTAATCTGCGCGCCGGCGCGGGCACCAGCAACCAGGTCCTGCGGACCGTTGCCAAGGGCACCAAGCTCACCATCTACAGCGTATCCAACGGCTGGGCCTATGTGTCGGTCGACGGCGTCACGGGCTACATGAGCGCGGACTATATCGCCTATGACAACGTTACCCCCACGGCTACGCCCACCGGCGCGGTCTCTCCCGCCACCGGCGACAACAACAACGTGGTGCTGTATATCGTGCTTCTGGTAGTGCTGATCATCGCGCTGGCTGCGGTGCTGATCATCGTGATCAAGCGGCGGAAGAACTGAAGACTGTAAGCAAACAGCAAAACAAGCATGCAGCAAGGGCCGTGGATAACCCCACGGCCCTTTTGCGGACGAAATAAGGAAAGGCGGACGGCGGATGAAAAAGCCCCGGATAAGCGGATATTGCAGACGGGCGGCGGCGCTGCTGCTGGCGAGCTTCGCGCTGCTGTTTCTGACGGCGTGCAGCGACGACGGGCCGAAGCAGATCGAATACCGGGAGGGGGAGACCTTCAACATCGCCGTGGCGGAGGAGCCGGAGACCCTGAATCCCTACTACGCCACGAGCCAGGTGGCGAAGGAGTTCTTCCTGCTGGCCTACGATCCCCTATGGCGGCTGGACGCGGCGGGGGAGCCGGTGGCCTGTCTGGCGGAGGACTACAGCCTGTCCAGCGACAGCCTCACCTGGACCATCCGCCTGAGGCGGGACGCGTATTTCTCCGACGGCATCCAGGTGACCAGCGCGGACGTGCGCTTCACCTACGAGTCCATGATGATCAACTCACCGGTGTATGACCCCTGCTTCGACGGCATCGCCGACATCCGCTGCCCGGACGATTTCACCGTCGTCATCTCCACCGACTACGTGAAGGGCGACATGCGCCTCAACCCCGTGCCCATCCTGCCCCAGCACATCTGGAGCAAGCAGACGTCCGACCTGCGGAGCTTTGAGAACGTGCCGATGGTGGGCTCCGGCCCCTTCGTGTTGCAGCCGGGCAGCGACAATCCCCAGGACGTGAGCTGGACGTTCCGGGCCAGGGCGGACCACTTCCTGGGCGAGCCGGTCCTGGGCAGCCTGCGGTTCGTCTACTACGGCACGGAAAACGGCGCGGGCCGGGCCGTCTCCATGGGGGACGCGGACGCGGCCATCGGCATGACGGACGTGCAGCTGACGACATTGCAGGGCGTGCCGGGCGTGGAGCTCATCCAGTCCTATCTGCCCAGCTCCGAGGTCTGGGCCATCGCCTTCAACACCCGCAAGGGCGTGTTCACCAACCAGGCCATGCGGCAGATGGTCGAGTACTGTTGCGACCGGGCCTATATGCTGTCCATGTCCTCCGGCGAGGGGGGCAGGACCGGCAGCGTCTGGGCCAGCCCCGGCGCGGACTATTTCTACAGCATCGTGAATCTGCGGTCCTTCGACGTGGAGGCCGGCCGCAACATCCTCTACTCGTCCGGATACGGCGATATGGACAACGACGGCACCCTGGAGGACATCGTCACGGGCGACAGGCTGACGCTGAAGCTGTGGACAAGCTCTCAGGACGACTGGTCCTCCACGGCCGGAACGGTCCTTGAGGACGCGCTGAAGCAGATCGGCGTGAGCCTGAATTGGCAGACCACCGACGGCAGCGTGACCGATCAGTGCACTCCCAAGGGCGATTGGGATATGTGCATGCTGTCCTGGCGGGGCAACGCAAACCCCGTCCTGGCGGCCCGGAGCTTCCGCACCGCCAACAACAGCCTGACCGGCTGGGCCAGCGACCAGTTCATGACCGCCTACGCCCAGCTGCAGACGGCCATGGACGAGATCTCCGTGCAGAACACCACCATCCAGCTCCAGCAGATCTTTTACGACGAGTGCCCCTATGTGATCCTCGCCTATCACAGCGACATCCAGGCCATCCGCAACGACCGCTGGGCGGGCTACGAGGACGTGCTGGCTGCGGCGGGGGGCCTGTTCGGCATCGACAGCATCGACGCCTATATGACCATCGCCCCCGTGACGGCGGAGGGCTGAGAAAGGAAGCGGCAATATGGACCTGACCATCAACAGCGCGGCTGCCAGGGAGCAGCTTTCCGGCATCCGGGAGTTCACCTATCTCGTCCGGGCCACCCCCGGGGCCATCGGCTTCACCCTGGGGGAGCCGGACCTGAACACCCCCGCCCCCATCAAGGAGGCGGCCAAGGCCGCCCTGGACGCCAACGACACCCACTATCCCCCCGGCAACGGCTATCCCTCCACCCTGGAGGCCATCTCCGCCTACGAGGCGCGGGAGCACGGCCTGCACTATTCCCCGGAGGAGATCATCCTGACGGACGGGGCCACGGAGGGGCTTTTCGTGTCCCTGGCCACGGTGCTGGAGCCCGGCGACGAGGTGATCATCCCCACGCCGGCCTTTGGCCTTTACGAGTCCATCGTCCGGCTGTTCCGGGGCGTTCCCGTGGCTTTGCCCACGGAGAATGACCGCTTCCAGATCGACCCCGCCGCCCTGGAGGCGGCCGTCACGCTGCGGACCAAGGCCGTGATCCTCACGTCCCCCAACAACCCCACCGGCTGCATCTATACGAAGGCCACCATGGACGCGGTCCATGAGGTGCTGAAGGAGCTGCCCCTGTTCGTGATCTGCGACGACGTATACCGCTCTCTTGTCTACTCCGGCGAGTACCACAGCTTTTCCGAGTACCAGGACATGCGGGACCGCATCATCGTCGTGCAGAGCTTCTCCAAGCCCTACGCCATGACCGGCTGGCGGCTGGGGTACATCCTGGCGGACGCCCCGGTCCGGGAGCGGCTGCAGGTGTTCCACCAGTACTGCGTCACCTCCGCGCCGTCGTTTTTACAGGCGGCCTGCGTGAAGGCCCTGGATACGGACGTGGCGCCCGTGCGGGCCCTGTTCAAAAAGCGCCGGGACTATGTGTACAAGCGGCTCACCGATATGGGCTGGACCGTCCAGGAGCCGGAGGGGGCCTTTTACATGTTCATCGACGTGCGCAGGTACGGCATGGGCTCCGTCGACTTCTGCAAAAAGCTCCTGTCGGAGGCAGGCGTGGGCATGATCCCCGGCGCCTACTTCGGCACGGAGGGCTATATGCGCATGAGCTACTGCTACTCCGACGCGGAGCTCCAGGAGGGCCTGGACCGGATGGAGCGGTTCATCAAGACCCTGTGATCTGCCCGACACAACAGAAAAAGGGCCTGCCGCGTCATGCGGCGGGCCCTTCGCGTCGAAAAAACCGCTTGCAATGGATATACTTACGCGCTATAATGGTACAAACGGAACAATAAAGGCGGGACGTGAGGCGCTACCAACACCCCACGCCCCTATGCAGGAGAGACACATTCTCCCACACAGCAGTTTATCTGCGCCAGCCTCATTATACCCGTTTGCCCTCCCATTTACAAGGGGGGAGCCGGTGGGTGTTTTGGGCTTTGTGCTGCAGCCTTTTATGCGGTGTAGGGAATTCTTATCCCCTGCGCCGCTTTTGTTGTTCCGGCAGGAAAGCCCGGGGGCGGCAACGCCCCCCGGGCCGGTACTGTCGTGAAGAGAACAACAAAAAAATGAAAGGAAGGCACATACCATGGCAAAGCGCAGTTTATGTCTGCTCCTGGCGGTGGCGACGCTCTTCTCCCTGGCCGCCCCGGCCTTCGCCGAGGGTGAACCGGTAGAACCCGTCGCCACCGAGGAGCCCGTTGTCGAGGTGACGGAGGAGCCCAACGTGACGGAGGAGCCTGTCATCGAGGCGACAGAGGAACCCGTTGTGACGGAGGAACCCGTTGCGACGGAAGTACCAGTTGCAACGGAAGAGCCCGTCGTGACAGAAGAACCTGTCGTGACGGAAGAACCCGTTGCGACGGAAGAGCCCGTCGTAACGGAAGAGCCCGTTGTGACAGAGGAGCCCGTCGCAACGGAAGAACCCGTTGTGACAGAAGGGCCGGTCGAGGAACCGGAGGCTACCGATGCGCCGGAGCCAGCGGATGTTTTCGCGGGGGCCGTAGGCGTCTGCGGCGCAGAAGGGGATGGGTCCAACCTGACCTGGATCCTGTCCTCCGACGGCACGCTCACCATCTCCGGGAAGGGAAAGATGGCGGATTACTCTTTCTACGGTTGGGGTAACGATGCTCCTTGGCATAGTAATGCGGGAAGAATCGAGAGGGTTATCATTGAATCCGGCGTGACCAGCATAGGTGACTTTGCGCTTTCGGGTTGCAGCAGCTTGACAAGCGTGACGATACCGGATAGCATGATTTACATCGGTTTTAGTGCGTTTTCGGGTTGCGGCAGCTTGACGAGCGTGACGATCCCGTCCAGTGTGACCAGTATCGGGGGGGAGGCGTTTTATGGTTGCGGCAGCTTGACGAGCGTGACCATCCCGCCCAGCGTAACTGACATCGATTATGGTGTGTTTTGGGGTTGCAGCAGTTTGACGGACGTGACGATCCCGTCCGGCGTGACCAGCATCGGCGCCTATATGTTTGATGGTTGCGGTAGCTTGGTGAGCGTGACGATTCCGAGTGGCGTGACCAGCATCGGGTCTTGGGCTTTTAGGGGCTGCACAAGTCTGACGAGCGTGACAATTCCGAGTAGTGTAAACAGCATCGAAAGTGAGGCATTTTCTGGCTGCAGCAGCTTGACGAGTGTGACAATTCCAGCAAGCGTTGAACTCATTGAAGGAGGTGCATTTGGCGACTGTTCCTATCTAACAAGCATCACAGTTTTAAATCCGGATTGTTCATTAGGCCATTTTAGTTATAATGATGAAGTTTATGCGAACACTCTGGGCTCATCCAGTAAAACTGTTATCTATGGATATTCAGGCTCCACGGCGGAAGAATTTGCGAAAGAATATGGTTATGCTTTCCAATCTCTTGGCCCTGCGCCTGTGACGCCGACGCCCGAGCCCACGCTGGAACCTACCCCTGTCCCCAAGCCCGAGCCAACCGTAACTCCTATCCCCGCACCCACCAAGCTGGCCGCGCCCAAGATCAGCAAGACGGAGAATAAGCCCACCGGCGTGAAGATCAGCTGGAAGGCGGTCACCGGCGCGGTCAAGTATAAGGTCTACTGCAAGGAGAGCTCCAAGAGCGGCTGGAGCTCGGCCAAGACGAAGACTGCCACCGGGACCAGCTATATCTGGACCGGGCTCAAGTCCGGCACCAAGTATACCTTTGCTGTCCAGGCCATCGGTGAGAACAGCAAGCTGGACAGCGCCAAGAGCGCCGGCGCGAACAAAAAGTACATCGGCCAGGCCAGCATCAGCAATCTGACCCGGGACGGCAAGACCATCAAGATCACCTGGGGCAAGGTAGGGGGCGCGGCCGCATACCGGGTGTTCTACAAGACCGGCTCCGGTAACTGGAAGACGCTGAAGAGCGTTACCACCGGCACCAGCTACACTTGGAGCAAGGCAAAGACCGGGACCAAGTACACCTTTGCCGTGCAGGTGGTGAGCAAGGACGGCAAGACCCTGTATAACTCCAAGAGCACCAGCCGCACTATGCCCGCCTCTCTGGCCAAGCCCAAAATCAGCAAGGCGGAGAACAAGACCGACGGCCTGAAGCTCACCTGGGGGAAGGTGAAGGGCGCGGAGGCGTACTGCATCTTCTATAAATCCGGTCTCGGCGGCTGGCAGGAGCTGACGGATACAGAGAATACCAGCTATACCTGGAAGAAAGCGAAGAGCGGGACTAAGTACACCTTCGCCCTGCAGGTGATCAGCAAGGACGGCGAGACCACCTACAATACCAAGGGCGCCAGCCTGAGCAAAAAATACATTGCCCAGGTGAAGGACGTGAAGGCGAAAAGGGAGTCCAAAGGCGTCAAGATCAGCTGGGGCAAGGTGACGGGCGCAGCCGCGTACTGCATCTTCTACAAGGCCGACTCCGGCGGCTGGGAGAAGCTGCAGAAGGCTGTCACCGGTACCAGCTATACCTGGCCCAAGGCCAAGATCAAGGCCGGGGTCAAGTATACCTTTGCGGTGCAGGTGGCGAGCAAGGACGGCAAAACGCTCTACAACTCCAAGAGCAGCAGCGTCAGCTGCGTAGGCAAGCTGCTGTCTGCGCCCAAGCTGAGTAAGATAACGAATACGGTGACCGACGGCGTCAAACTGACGTGGAAGGCGGTCTCCGGCGTAAAGAAGTATCGCGTCATGTACAAGAATAAGGCCACGAACTATGAGTGGCAAAAGTTGAAGGATGTCAGCGGTACGGAATATGTCTGGGGCGAAGGCAAAGCCGGAAGCGGGACGGTATATTCCTTGACTGTGTGCTGCCTGACGGCCGACGGGAAGAGCGAAGCCAGCAGCTATGATAAGACCGGCAAGAGCATAACGTTCCTAAAGGTGCCGACCTATTTCAAAGCGCAAAATGCCGCTGACGGGATCCAGTTCAGCTGGAATGAATCGCCAAACGCGCTAAAGTATCGGCTGTCCATCAAGGAGAGCGACACCAAGCGCACAGTCATCGCCACCACCGGTAAGACCAGCTATCTTTGGAAGCATGCAGAGAAGGGCAAGACCTATACCTTCACGGTCTGCGCCATTGCCTCCGACGGCTCCGCCGGCGCCGAAAACGAGGTAAAGATCAAGAGAGAGGAAGGATATGATGTCAGGATCGCGGAGATCATTTCCGCTATCCGTAACGGGACATCTGAGATTTCTCGTGTAGGGGACGGCAGCAGTCGGTATTGGAATTGGTATAATGATAGCAATAGTTCCGCTGGCTGGTGCGCCGTGTTTGCCAGTTATCTGATAACCAATGCAGGCGTGAAAGGACTGAAGACATCGGATCCCAATGGTCTGAGAACAATTTTGAATAATAACGGGTGTTATATTAAGATTTCAGATAATCCCAATTACGTCCCAAAGACAGGAGATTTGGTGTTTCTTAACTATTCAAAAAATGTTAATGGCGATGTAGATCATGTTGCCATGATCGCTAATGACGGCAAGGAAAACGTGTTGCATGGCAACTGGAGCCATCAGGTTATCTTCACAGAGATCGATGCATCAGCGGGATATGATGACAACGGAAACCCAAGAGGCACGATCAAATCCAACATTATTGGATATGGCGATGTCAGCAAGTTCGCTTCTCTTGTTGGATAGACTGTGAAGAACAAAAGGGCCTGCCGCAAAATGCGGCAGGCTCTCGTATGCCCAACAGCAAAGCCCCCGGAGCGAAAGCTCCGGGGGCATTTGTCGCTTCTGTTTACTTTTGCAGATAGCTGGACACCAGTTCCTGCAGCAGGTCGTCCCGGTCCAGGCGGGTGATGAGGGCGCGGGCATTGTTGTAGTTGGTGATATAGGTGGGGTCCTCCGAGAGGATGTAGCCCACGATCTGGTTGATGGGGTTGTATCCCTTCACCAAAAGAGAGCTGTACACGCTCGCCATGATCTCCCGTATCTCCGCGCTGTGGTCCATGACCTTGAATTTCCGGGTGGAATCTTCCATGCTCGCACACCTCCTTTGTATCTCCTCATGAGGTAGTATAGCACATTTCCTGCCGGGAAGATATTACAAAAGTATTAAAAATTATGTCTTATTTGTGTCTTAATTGCGCGTTATCGGATGCTGGCGCCGTTTTTCTCCTTGAGGGCGGTCAGAATGGCGTTCATGGTCTCCGTGGCGTGGTCCTCGGTGAGGGTCTGGTCCGCGGCCCGGAGGGTCAGGGAGAAGGCCACGCTCTTCTGGCCGGCGGGGATGGGCGCGCCCTTGTACACGTCGAAGAACTTCACGTTCTCCAGGTAGGGCCTGCCGGCGGCGGTGATGGTGTCCACCAGCTCCGCCACGGACACCTGGTCCGCGCAGACCAGGGCGATGTCCCGGCTGACGGCGGGGAAGCGGGGCAGGGCGGTGAAGGTCCGCTCCGGGCCCTGGTGGGCGCGCATGGCGGCCACGTTCAGCTGGGCGTAGAAGCTGCCGGAGTCCAGACCGTAGGTCTGGCAGACGGTGGGATGGACCTGGCCCATGAGGCCGATGGTCTCGCCCCCGGCGGTGATCCGGGCGCAGCGGCCGGGATGGAAGGCGGCCTCGCCGCTCTCCGCCGTGAAGGCGGTATCCTGGACCCGGGCGTCCTTCAAAATGGCCTCCACGCAGCCCTTGAGCTGGAAGAAGTCCGCGCCGGCGCCGTACTCGCCCAGCACCAGCCACAGCTCCTCGTCGGCCAGAGGACTGTCCGCCAGGGGGTGGAACACCTTGGCCCGCTCATAGAGCCGTACCGAGGGGTTGCGCCGGGCGGCGTTGTTGGCCATGATCTCCAGCATGGAGGGCATGGGGGTAGTGCGCATGACGCTCCGGTCCTCGCCCAGGGGGTTCTGGATGATCAGGGCCTGGCGCAGAGGGGAGTCCTGGGGCAGGCGGATCTTGTCCCAGGCGGTCTTGCTGCCAAAGGAGTAGGTCAGGATCTCGTTGAAGCCCATGGCCTGGCACAGGCTGTTGAGCCGGTTCTCGAACTGCTGCTTCTCGTTCCAGCCGCCCTGGGAGGTCTTGCCCCGGATCATGGTGGATTCCACGGTGTCGTAGCCGTAGAACCGGGCCACCTCCTCGGCGATGTCGGAATAGTGCTCGATGTCGCTGCGCCAGGAGGGGACGTGGATGGTGTCCCCGGTCACGGTGAAGCCCAGCTTCTCCAGGACCTTGACCATGAAGGCCCGGTCGATATCGGTGCCCAGCAGGGCGTTGATCTTGTCCGGCTCCAGCTTGACGGTCTTTTCCACATGGGGGGCCGCCACCACGTCGATCATGCCGTCGATCACGTCGCCCGCACCCAGCATCTCCACCAGCTCGCAGGCCCGCTGTACGGCGGGGATGGTCCCCTCCGGGTCCAGGCCCTTCTCGAACTTGCCGGAGGCGTCCGTGCGCATGCCCAGGGCGATGGCGGTCTTGCGGATGGAGGTGCCATTGAAGTTGGCGGACTCGAACACGATGGTGCGGGTGTCGTCCACGATCTCGGAGTTGCCGCCGCCCATGACGCCCGCCACGCCGATGGGCTTGGACTCGTCGGCGATGACCAGCATGTTGGGGGTCAGGCTCCGGGCGTTGCCGTCCAGGGTCACCAGGCTCTCTCCGGGAGCCGCCCGGCGGACCACGATCTTGTTGCCGCCTACGCAGCTGTAGTCAAAGGCGTGCATGGGCTGGCCGTATTCCTGCATCACGTAGTTGGTGATGTCCACGATGTTGTTGATGGGCCGGATGCCGCTGGCGCGAAGCCGCCGGCGGAGCCAGGCGGGGGAGGGCTCGATCTTGATGTTCTTCACCATCCGGGCGGTGTACCGGGGGCAGAGCTCAGGCTCGTCGATCTGGATGGTAAGGTACCTGCGGATGTCGTCCCCGGAGCCCTTCACCTGGGGGGTCCGGTCCCGGAACTCGGTGCCGAAGGTGGCGGCGGCCTCCCGGGCCAGGCCGATCACGCTCAGGCAGTCGGGCCGGTTGTTGGTGATCTCAAATTCTACCACGCTGTCCCCCAGGCCCAGGACCTTCTTGATGTCGTCCCCGGGCTCACAGGGCTCGCGCATGATGAAGATGCCGTTTTCGATGGCGTATGGGTAATCGTGGGTGTCCAGCCCCAGCTCCGCCAGGGAGCAGAGCATGCCCTCGCTCATCACGCCTCGGAGCTTGGAGGAACGGATCTCCACGCCGCCGGGCAGTTTGGACCCGTCCAGGGCCACGGGCACCATGTCGTCCACGGACACGTTCTGGGCCCCGGTGACGATGGTCAGGTCGTGGGGCCCGCCCACGTCCACCTTGCACACCCACATGTGGTCGGAGTCCGGGTGGGGGCTCATGAAGGTGACACGGCCCGCCACAACGTTCTCGATGCCGGCGCCGGTGACGGAGAGGCTCTCCACCTTGGAGCCGGACATGGTCATGCCGTCGCAGAACTCCTTGTCGGAGACCGTGACGGTGGTATAGTCATTCAGCCAATCTCTTGAAAGATCCATTTTCTCAACCCTCCTCAGAACTGCTCCAGGAACCGGACGTCGTTTTCAAACAGCAGCCGCAGGTCGCTGATGTTGAACCGGAACATGGCCAGGCGGTCGGAGCCGAAGCCGAAGGCGAAGCCGGAATACTTGTCCGTGTCGATGCCGCAGCCCTCCAACACCTTGGGGTGGACCATGCCGCCGCCCAGAAGCTCGACCCAGCCCTCGCCCTTGCAGACGGGGCAGCCCGCGCCGTGGCACTTGAAGCACTCCACGTCCATCTCGCAGCTTGGCTCGGTGAAGGGGAAGTGGTGGGGCCGGAAGCGGGTCTTCAGGTCGTTGCCGTAAAGCCGGTGCACGAGTTCGTTCAGGGTGCCCTTCAGGTCGCCGAAGGTGATGCCCTCGTCGATCACCAGACCCTCGATCTGGTGGAACATGGGGCTGTGGGTGGCGTCCACCTCGTCCTTCCGGTAGACCCGGCCCGGGGCGATGATGCGGATGGGCAGCGGATAGGTCTCCATGACGTGGATCTGCACGGGGCTTGTCTGGGTCCGCAGCAGGACCTGATCGTCGTCGTCGAAATAGAAGGTGTCCTGCCGGTCCCGGGCGGGGTGGCCCTCGGCGGTGTTGAGCTTGTCGAAGTTGTAGCTGGAAAGCTCCACCTCAGGACCCTCGGCGATGGTGAAGCCCATGCCGATGGCGATCTCGGAAAATTCGCTGATGACCCGGTTCAGAGGGTGAGGCCGGCCCAGGGTCACGGGCGTGCCGGGGATGGTCACGTCCTCCTTCTCGGCGGCCAGACGCATCTCCAGGGCCTTCTCGCTCAGGCGCTTTTTGCCCTCCTCCAGGGCGGCGGTCAGCTCCTCCCGGATGGAGTTTGCCAGCTGACCCATCTTGGGCCGCTCCTCGGCGGACAGACCGCCCATCTGCTTGAGCATGGCGGTGAGCTCGCCCTTCTTGCCCAGGTACTTCACGCGCACGGCGTCCAGCGCGTCCAGCGCGCCCGCGTCCCGGATGGCCTGCAGGGAGGCTTCCCGCAGCTGCCGCAGTTTTTCTTCCATAATGGTCTGCTCCTTTGTGTTCAAAGAAAATTCACACTAACCTTAATTTATAACACAAAACCCCAATTTTAGCAACTATACTGGAATTGAAATTGACGAATTATTTGCCGGAGATTATAATATGGCCCGAAAGGGGTGATCTGCGTGGAGCTTTCCGATAGCAGGAGAATGAAGACCGCCGACGAGACGGCCATCCACGGCCGGGGCATCCCGTCCCTGAAGCTCATGGAGCGGGCGGCGCAGGCGCTGGCCAGGGCTGCGGCGGAACTGGCAGGAACTAACCGAACTGCGGCGGTATTCTGCGGCCCAGGCAACAACGGGGGCGACGGGATCGCCGCGGCCCGCATCCTGATGGATATGGGCTTCGCCCCGGTCCGGTGCTTTCTGGCGGGCAGCCGGGAGAAGATGACCGAGGACGCCCGGGCCATGGAGCGGGAGCTCCAGTCTGCCGGAGGGACGCTGGAGACGTTCGATCCCGGCGACGGGAGATTGCGGGAGCAGGTAAAAAGCTGCGGCGTGCTGGTGGACGCCCTGTTCGGCGTGGGACTGAGCCGGGAGTTGACCGGGGACGCCCTGGCGGCGGTGCGCCTGATGAACGGGGCGGGCCGGCCCATCGTCTCGGCGGACATCCCCAGCGGCGTGTCGGCGGACACCGGGGCCATATTGGGCGAGGCGGTCCGGGCAAGCCGGACAGTGACCTTCTCCATGGCCAAGCCCGGCCACTACATAGAGCCGGGCTGCACCTGCCGGGGGGAGCTTCTTGTGGCGGACATCGGCGTCCCGGCGGATATCCTGGCCGAGGCCGGGCGCGGCGTCTATGCCATCCATGGCGAGGACCTGGCCTTGCCCAGGCGGGACAGGCTGACCCACAAGGGCGATTACGGAAAGCTGCTGATCCTGGCGGGCTCCGTGGGCTACACCGGGGCGGCCAGCCTCTGCGCAAAGGCGGCGGTCCGGACCGGGGCGGGACTGGTCTATCTGGGCGTTCCGGCGGATATATATGAGATAGAGGCCGTCAAGAACGACGAGGCCATGGTCATCCCCCTGGCCGGCAGCGTGAACGGCCGGTTCAGCGCCGGGGCCGTGCCCGCCGTGGAAAAGCGGCTGGGCGGCTGCGATGTGTGCGTGCTGGGGCCGGGCCTTGGCCGGGACGGGGACACGCAGGCCCTGACCCAGGCGGTGCTGAGAGCCTCGGAGGGGCCGCTGGTGCTGGACGCGGACGCCCTCTGGGCCGTGAGCGGGGCGCTGCCGCTGCTGGCGCAGGCGGCGGGGCCAGTGATCCTGACGCCCCACGAGGGGGAGTTCACCCGGCTTCTGGGCCGCCCGGTGGAGGACCGGCTGGCGGACAGCCTGGCCTTTGCCAGTGAAAATCGCTGCGCGGTGGTGCTCAAGGGCCACAGGACCATCTGCGCCTTCCCGGACGGAAAGGCATATATCATCGACGCTGGCAATCCCGGCATGGCCACCGGCGGCACGGGGGACGTGCTGGCGGGGGCCATCGGGGCCCTGTTGGGGCAGATGAGCCCACGGCGGGCGGTGGTGACGGCCTGCTGGCTCCACGCCCGGGCGGGGGATCTGGCGGCGGAGCGGTTCGGGGAGTACGCCCTCCGGGCCGGGGACATCATCGACCTTCTGCCGGAGGCCGAAAAGGAGATCATTCGATAGGGAGCTATGTGAAACATGCGGAAAAAAGCCGTTTCCGCACTGATGATGATCCTCCTGCTCCTGCCGGGGTGCGGGGCGCGGGAGGCGCGATTGGAGGAAAATTTCCAGACCCTTCGCAAGGCCGTGACGGCGGCTGGGAGCATCACGTTCCGGGCCGCGCTGACGGCGGACTATGGGGACAGCGTGTCGGAGTACACCATGAACGTATCCTACGACGGCCAGCAGACCACCGTGGAGCTTCTGACGCCGGAGCTTCTGGCGGGGGTGAAGGCCGCCGCCCTCCGGGGCGAGACCCAGGTGGCCTACGACGGCGTGATCCTGGGGGCCGGGCCCCTGGACGGGGAGGGGCTGACGCCGGTCAGCGCCATCCCCGCCATGCTGGATGCCATGGCCAGCGGCTATGTGGAGCTTCTGTGGCGGGACGGCGATGCTATGGCCGCCCGGCTCTACGTGGGCGAAAATTCCGTCCTGACCCTGTGGCTGGACGAGACCAGCCTGGCCCCCACGGCGGCGGAGATCGCTGCGGAGGGCAGGACCGTGGTGACGCTCCGCATCGAGGGCTGGAAACTGAGCTGATGTCATTTTACACAAGAGGAGATAGAGAAAAATGGACGATCTGACGAAAAGGACCTGGGCCGAGGTGAGCCTGGGGGCCATCGAACACAACTACCGGACCATGCGGGAAAGACTGGCACCCGGCACCCGTTATATGGGCATCGTGAAGGCCAACGCTTACGGCCACGGGGCCGTGCAGGTGTCCCGGCTGCTGGAGGACGCGGGCTGCGACTATCTGGCCGTGGCCTGCCTGGACGAGGCCCTGGAGCTTCGCCGGGCGGGCATCAAGCTGCCCATCCTGATCCTGGGCTACACGCCGCCGGTATACGCGCCGGTCCTGGCGGAGAACGCCGTGACCCAGGCGGTGGGGAGCCTTGCCATGGCCGAGGCCCTCAGCGACACCCTGGCCGGGACGGGCCTGACCTTAAAGGTCCACTTCAAGCTGGAGACCGGCATGGGCCGGACCGGCTTCCGGGCCTATGGCCAGGACGCGCTCTCCGACGCGGCGAAGGCGGCGGTGCTGCCCCACCTGGAGCCGGAGGGGGTGTTCACCCACTTCTGCGTGTCCGACGGGGAGGTCGGGGAGCGGGACTTCACCTGGGAGCAGCTGAAGCGCTTCAAGGCCGGCTTTGAGGCCGTCGAGGCCCAGGCGGGCAGGAAATTTGTCATCCATCACTGCACCAACTCCGGGGCCATGATCGCCTTTCCGGAGACCTACATGGACATGGTCAGGCCCGGGGTGGCCCTGTACGGCATGTATCCCGGCCCGGACAGGGGGGACCTGGACCTGGTCCCGGCCATGACGCTGAAAAGCCGGGTGGCCTGCCTGGAGCGCCACGAGCCCGGGGACACCATCAGCTACGGCCGGACCTTCACCGTGGAAAGGCCCGGCACCATGGCCGTGCTGCCCATCGGCTACGCCGACGGCCTGCACCGGACCCTCTCCAACAAGCTCACCGTGGACTTTGACGGCCAGCGTGCCCGGCAGGTGGGCCGCATCTGCATGGACATGTGCATGGCGGACGTGACGGACCTGGACGTAAAGCCCGGCGACGCGGCGGAGATATTCGGCCGGCACATCAACTGCGGGGACGTGGCGGCCCTGTGCGGCACCATCCACTACGAGCTTCTGTGCGCCGTGAGCCCCCGGGTGCCCCGGGTCTACACGGACTGAATACAGACCGGTATAAAATTCGATCTTCCGTGGGAGAATAGAGGCATGTCCGTACATAGAATGTACCGGGCGACTCTTTCACGGAAGGTGCTCACATGACAAATCCGGTTCGACGCGGAGACATCTACTATGCCGATCTCAGCCCCGTGGTCGGTTCGGAGCAGGGCGGCCTGCGGCCGGTGCTGATCATTCAGAACGACACGGGCAACCGCCACAGCCCCACGGTGATCGCGGCGGCCATCACGTCCCAGGTGGGCAAGGCACGTCTGCCGACCCACATCGAGATCCAGGCCCCGGACAGCGGGCTGACCCGGGACAGCGTGATATTGCTGGAGCAGATACGCACCCTGGACAAATCCCGTCTGCGGGAGCGGATGGGCAAGCTCAGCGGCGACGCCATGACCCGGGTGGACGACGCCATCGCCGTCAGCTTCGGCCTGCACCAGTCTCTGTCGTAAAACTCGACCCCCAGTCATACACTTTTGTGTGACTGGGGGTTTTATGATGGATGAAAAGAAGCGAAGGCCGGTCAGGCCGAGCCGCGCGGCATTCCCGCGCGTGAAGTCAAAATCCGCGGAACGGCAGGATTTTGACTTCCTGCGAGGGGGAATTCACTTTCCCCTCGCAGTTTAAATCTGAGCTGGCAAAAACTCGTTTTTTGACAAGCTCAACTGGGGGTTTTATGATGTTGTTGCCAATTTATATCGACGGAGTCCAGGAGGGCACCCTGACCGTGGAGCGCCAGGGGGCGCTGACGGTGATGCGGGCGGATATGCGGGACGTGGGCCGGGTGGTGCGGCTTTCCGTATTCGGGGAGAAGAGCGGGTATCTGGGGGTCCCGGAGCCCCAGGAGGGGCGGCTGCGGCTGACCCGCCGGTTCACCAACCTGGATATGCTGCGGCTCCCGGCGCGGATCGAGTACGCCGCCGAGGGGCCTCTGCCGGGCAAAAACGTCCGGCCGGCCCCGCCGAAGGAGCCGGAAACCCGGGAGGAAAAACGCCACGTGCTCTGGATGGGCGGAAAGCCCTATTATTTTTAGTGGATTTATGACGGAAAGTGTGCTACAATATGGAAAAATGATTGCACATTTTGCACAAATGAGGTGAATGATATGCGAATGACGGACCTGATCCAGAAAAAACGTGACGGCTGCGCTCTGACCCGGGAGGAGATCCGCTGGATGATCGAGGGGTATACCAGGGGGG
Source organism: uncultured Oscillospiraceae bacterium (assembly GCA_947587485.1). Lineage (GTDB taxonomy): Bacteria > Bacillota > Clostridia > Oscillospirales > Oscillospiraceae > CAJOIG01. Next base: position 24,005 of record CANPXZ010000012.1, read on the forward strand.
ACATCCCCGACTACCAGATGAGCGCCATGTGCATGGCCATCTACTACCAGGGCATGGACAGCGAGGAGACCTACGAGCTGACCATGGCCATGCTGGACTCCGGGGACAGGATCGACCTGTCCGGCGTGGACGGCGTGAAGGCCGACAAGCACTCCACCGGCGGCGTGGGGGACAAGACCAGCCTGGTGCTGTGCCCCATGGTGGCGGCCTGCGGGGTGAAGATGGCGAAGCTGTCCGGCCGCGGCCTGGGCCACACCGGCGGCACCATCGACAAGCTGGAGAGCTTTCCCGGCTTCTCCACGGCCATCGCCGAGGACGCCTTCATCCGGCAGGTGAACCAGGTGGGCTTCGCCATCGCCGGCCAGACGGCGGAGCTGTGCCCGGCGGACAAGAAGCTCTACGCCCTCCGGGACGTGACGGCCACGGTGGCCTCCCGGCCGCTGATCGTCAGCAGCATCCTGTGCAAGAAGCTGGCGGCGGGGGCGGACGTGATCGTGCTGGATGTCAAGACCGGCTCCGGGGCCTTCATGCAGACGGAGGAGGCCGCCTTCGACTTAGCCAAGGGCCTGACCGAGGTGGGCCGCCGGGCCGGGAAGAAGGTGGTGGCCGTGGTCACGGACATGGACGAGCCCCTTGGCAACGCCGTGGGCAACGCCCTGGAGGTGAAGGAGGCCCTGGCCGCCCTGCGGGGCGAGTACAGGGGCGACCTTCTGGAGCTGTGCCTGACCCTGGGGACCCAGATCCTCCGGGAGAGCGGCGTGGCGAAGGACGACGGCGAGGCCGGTCATATGCTGGAGTACGCCATCGAGAGCGGCGCGGCCCTGGAAAAATTCGCCGCCTTCGTGACCGCCCAGGGGGGCGACGCCGCGGCGGTGTACGATCCCTCTCTGCTGCCCGAGGCCCCCGTGAAGCTGGAGGTCCCGGCCCAGGCCGGCGGCTGGGTGAAGCGCATCCACGCGGAGGACGTGGGCCTTACCAGCATGCGCCTGGGCGGCGGCCGGGCGGCCAAGGACGACGTCATCGACCTGGCCGTGGGCGTGGTGCTGCATAAGAAGGTGGGCGACCCCGTATCCCCCGGCGAGAGCCTGGGCACGGTCCACGCCCGGACCGAGGCGACCGCCAAAGAGGCGGCGGACATGCTCCGGGCATGCTTTGAGATCGGCCCGGAGGAGGTCCGGCGGGCCCCCTTCATCAAGGGCGTGGTCCGGTAAAACAGGACCGGGAGGCGGGGCGGACCCGCCTCCCGTCAGCTTATGCTTGCTTTTTCCCGATTTCCTTGTATAATAGTGGGGAAATTGTGGGAAGGTCTTGGAGGTGACGGCATGGCGAAGAGGGCGCTCATCGTGGACGGACAGGGCGGCGGCATCGGCGCGCAGCTTGCCAGGATGCTGGCAAAGGAGCTGCCGGCGGGCTGGGAGCTGATCGCCGTGGGCACCAACGTCATGGCCACCGGCGCAATGCTCAGGGCCGGCGCGGCCCAGGGAGCCACCGGGGAGAACGCGGTGGTGTATAACGCGGCCCGGGCGGACCTGATCCTGGGGCCCATCGGCATGATATTGGCCAACGGCATCCTGGGGGAGGTGTCCCCGGCCATGGCGGCGGCGGTGTCCGGCTCTCCGGCGGTGAAGATCCTGATCCCCACCTCCACCTGCGGCGTGTACGTGGCGGGCACTGAGGAACTGCGGCTGGAGGATTATCTGCGCCTGGCCGTGGACCAGGCCCGGGCCGTGATGGGCTCATGACGGCGGCTTACGACAACACGCTCCGCCTGGTGACGGAGCTCATCCTGGGCGCGCCGCCGGGAAAGCCCTTCATAGTCGCCATCGACGGCCGATCCGGCAGCGGCAAGTCGGCCTTTGCCCGGCGTCTGGCGGAGAATGTCGCCTGTACGGTCGTCCATACGGACGATTACTATCTGCCCATGGAAAGGCGCGTGCCCGATTGGCGGAAGATACCCTGCGCCAATATGGACCTGATGCGTCTGCGGCAGGAGGTGCTGGAGCCGTTTTTGGCCGGACAGACCGGGACGTACCGGCCGTACGACTGCCGGAGCGGGACGTACCGACCGGCCGGAGCGGTCCCGCCGGGGGGCGTGCTGCTGATCGAGGGCAGCTACAGCCATAGCAAAGAGCTGGCGTGGCTGTGCGACCTGAAGATCTTCCTCACCTGCTCGCCTGAAGCCCAGCGAAAGCGGCTCCAGGCCCGGGAGGGGGACCGTTACCGGAATTTTGAGCAGCTCTGGATACCCCTGGAGGAGGCCTATATCGACCGGTACGACATCGGCCGGGGCGGCCTTCTCATGGACACCACCACGTGGTTTTGATCTTGTATCTACCGGCCAGGAAGGCCGCGAGCATAAAGTTACCCCTATACCCCAGCGCTCCGAAAAAAGCCAGGAAGGCGATGCCGCCCAGAAGGACGCGGCCAAAAGACTTTTGAAGGAGAATCTCAGCATGCAGAAAACCAAATCCCTGAAAAATCTTGTTCTGGCGGCCATGTTCATGGCCATCGGCCTGGTGCTGCCCTTCTTGACGGGCCAGCTCCAGCAGATCGGCAGCATGCTGCTGCCCATGCACCTGCCCGTGTTTTTGTGCGGGCTCATCTGCGGGTGGCAGTACGGTCTCGCGGTGGGCTTCATCCTGCCGCTGCTGCGGTCGGTGCTGTTCGGCATGCCGCCCATGTACCCCCAGGCGGTATCCATGGCCTTTGAGCTGGCCGCCTACGGCGCCGTGGCCGGGTGGCTCTATAGCCGCTCCCGCTGGCAGTGCGTCCTGGCCCTGTATAAGGCCCTGGTGGCAGCCATGGTGGCGGGCCGGCTGGTCTGGGCCGTGGCCCGGGTGATCATGAGCGGCGTGTCCGGCTCCGCGTTCACCTGGGAGATGTTCCTGTCCGGGGCCGTCACCACCGCCATCCCCGGCATCATCCTCCAGCTGGTGCTGATCCCCGCCGTCATGGTGGCCCTGGACCGGGCCGGCATGGTCCGCTTCCGCCGGGAGGAAAAGCCCCAGAGGGCCGGCGCTTAAAAACCAGAATATGGAAACGATACGCCGCCCAGGAAGGGCGGCGTAAAACTTTTTTGTAACGTTTTTCCCGCAGGATTGTCTAATAAGCGTCCGGACGAAGGAAGGAGGCGGGGCCATGGGCAGAAAAAGGCGGGAGCCGGCAATATCGGAGCAGGCGCTGTGCGCCGAGTATGAGGCGGTGTACCGCTACGCCCTGACCCTGTGCCGCAGCGAGACCGACGCCCAGGACATCGCCCAGGAGACCTTTTTGAAGGCCATGAGCGCCTCCGGGGACTTCGCCGGCCAGAGCAGCCTGTATACCTGGCTTTGCGCCATCGCCAAGAACATCTGGCGCAACCGGTGCAAGAAGCTGGGCCGGGAGCAGCCCCTGGACTGGGACGCCTCGCCGGCCGAGGGCAGCGTGGAGCAGGCGGCGGAGGACCGGGACCTGTTCCTGGCGATCCACCGGGTGCTGCACACCCTGGAGGAGCCCTACAAGGAGGTGTTCTCCCTGCGGGCCTTCGGCCAGCTCTCCTTCGGGGAGATCGCCTCGCTCTTCGGCAAGACGGAGAGCTGGGCCCGGGTGACCTACCACCGGGCCCGGAAGACCATCACGGAGACATTGCGAAAGGAAGGAACCATATGAACGAGGGAAAAAAGCCCTTGCTGACATGCCCGGTGGTCCGGGATTTATTGCCCCTTTACCACGACGGGGTGGTCAGCGGCGAGACCCGGTCGGCGGTGAGCGAGCATCTGATGGGCTGCGAGGACTGCCGCCGGGAGTATGAGACCTTGCGGGAGGCGCTGCCGGAGGCGGCGGGCAAGGGAAAGACCACGCTGACCCGGTTCAAGGAGCTTCTCAGGCGGCAGAAGCGGAAAAAGATCATCGCCATCGTGCTGGCGGCGGTGCTGGCGGTAGCCGCCACAGCGGGGGGCGTCGCGGCTTTGAGCCAGTGGTATACCGTGCCGGTGAGCGCGGACGCATTTGCGGTCAGGGACGTGTGCCTGGTCGACACGCCGGCGGGGGAGCTGGTCTTCGTCCGCTGGTCCTACACCTACGACGGATCGTCGACGATCAGAAGCCGGATATCCGGCGACGGGCATGCAGTCGATATTGAGATGAGGCATCCCCTGCTGGAATGGGCCAGCGTGAAAGGACATGAGAAAAGCAACTTCTGGTTCGTGCCCGTGGAGGAGATCGACGCCGTGACTTTCAACGGGGAAACCGTTTGGAGGTCGGAGGATGAGGTCCGGGAGGATACCGGCTATGCGCGGGCGGTCTGGGACTGGGAACAGGCGCTGCAAACCGTGAACAACGGCACGGCGGGCTACACTTTCGCGGACGACTATGTATATCTGCTGTTCCCGGATGGCCACGAGGAATACTGGTCCTACGACGGCGAGCTTTTGGACGCCCCCTCGGCGACCGCCGCTCCTGAGATGAACTGGAGCATCGAGGTCCCGCCGGCGGTGGCGGCAGGATGAATTGGTAACGAAAAAGCCTCCCTCTGACGAGGGAGGTGGCTCGGCCGCAGGCCGAGTCGGAGGGAGAGATACACCGGCCCTGGAGGTTACTTGTCTCTCCCCCAGTCAGCGCCGGAGGCGCTGACAGCCCCCTCGTCAGAGGGGGCTATTTTTATTGTTTAGTTTTAATGTTTAATACTTTTCCTTGCTCTTAAATACCGACGCCACCAGGATGCCGAAGAAGATGGCGGCGCAGATGCCGCCGGCGGCGGAGGTGAAGCCCCCGGTAAAGGCCCCCAGTACGCCCTTTTCCGCCACGGCCTCCTTTACGCCCTTGGCCAGCAGATTCCCGAAGCCCGTCAGGGGCACCGTGGCCCCGGCCCCGGCCCAGTCCGCCAGGGGCTGATAGAGTCCCACGGCCCCCAAAACCACCCCAGCCACCACATAGGCGGTCAGGATGCGGGCGGGAGTCAGCTTCGTCAGGTCGATGAGAAGCTGCCCGATGAGGCACAGGGCTCCGCCCACCAGAAACGTTTTCAGAAATGTCATCGCAGTCTCATTCATATCAAGCGCCTGCCTCTCTCAGCAACGATCGTTTTCCAGCGCCACCGCGTGGCAGATGGCGGGGATGCTCTCGCCCTGCTGGTTGGTGGTGGGGCTCATCATGGCCCCCGTGGCGGCGAACAGCAGCTTGTTCCAGTTGTGCTCCAGCATGCCGTGCAGCAGGTGTCCGCACAGCACAGACGCCGAACACCCGCACCCGGAGCCGCCGGCGTGGGCGTCCTGGCCGTTGGAGGAATAGATGAGCCGGCCGCAGTCCATATACCGCACCCCCAGGTCCACCCCGTCCCGGAGGAACAGGTCCGCCAGGATGTGGGAGCCCACGATGCCCAGATCGCCGGTGACGATGGCGTCGTAGTAATCCGGCGTCCGGCCCGTGTCGGCGAAGTGGGCCTTCAGGGTCTCGTAGGCCGCCGGGGCCATGGCCGCGCCCATGTTGTTCATGTCCGTCACCCCCGCGTCGGTGATGACGCCGGT
>CANPXZ010000013.1 GCA_947587485.1 uncultured Oscillospiraceae bacterium
GCTCACGCTGTCGCCGTAGTTTTCGTCATCACGGCTCAATCTCATGTATAGTGCGGTATTGTACGGTTGTTTCAAAAGTAACCTCCTTCTATGGAAACAACCCACGCTTACAATACTTTCCAAAGCTCATTATACTGCAAGCGCGGGGAGGTTTCAACCATCATCCCCTGTTCTTGCGGCGTACTGGATCACATCTTCGATCAGTTCCTCCGGCTGTTTTCCGTCGGACGGGAAATGCTCCGACACCAGGATGCTGGTATCACCGCAGCAGAAATGCTCCGTCCCGTCGATGTCCCGGAAGGTATAAGATGCGTTCTCCAGCGTAGGCTTCGGCCCGTCCTCCCACTCCTTCAGAAGCTGCTTGGGAGGCTTGATAATAGGCTCATAGCAGGCATTAAGGTCAATGGGCTTGTTTTTCTTGGACATAATGACTTTCCCCCTTCTTATTCTTTGATAAATAAAACCGTTTCTATAGGGAGCCAGAAAGCAGCGAGGACCGCCAAAACACAACTGTTCTCGGGCCAAACAATATACTTACAGGCCAGATTGCCGTGTCCTTATACCACCCCTCCGAGTTTTGTGCCCGGAAAGCCCTGTAAATTCAGGGGCTTTGCTGTTCTATTTTTCTACTCTCCACCCGGTGTCGTTTGGCGTACTCTGCCTTTTGCCGCCGCTGGGCTATGACCCTGCAATCGGCACAGTACAGCGCACGATTGGAGCCGGGGAGAAATGTCTTGCCGCAGATCGCACACCGCTTCGCTGCGTCCCTGCCGAAAACCTCTGTTTCAAGGTCCTCTCCGGCTTTATCCTTCAACAGCACCCAGCGAAAGAACTTGCAGCAGACAGAATAGGAGAGCGTTTGAGGACACGGGACTTCCTCGCCATCGTCCAGATACAGACAGTTCCCGTTGTCACAGGCGCTGCACAGCTTGCGGATGAGCGTGACGGCCCGCTGCCGCTGTCTGCCGGTCATGCGCGGGAGGGAGCCGTCCGGCCCTCGTTCAATGGGTGGCAAAGTCTCAAGATGAAATAAACTCATGGTGTTTCTCTTTCATAATCAAATGTAAGCGATTATCTCCTTCCTCGTTTTCAATTTTTTTATGTGGAGGCGGGCGAGGGCCCGCCTCCTGGCGCCGTTATAGCTCCATGTCGTGTGTCTTTTGTTTCGTCGAGTGATCACTCGACTGCGACGTGGCGTCCTTCAGTTTAGCAAGTACAGAAGAACGCCCTTGTTTCTGTGCGGTGGGGTCCGACAATAAACCAGGGATGACTTTGTCCACCCAAGCACGAATCTCCCGCAGCTTGCGGAGAGCGTCCTGGATGCCGGTCAGTCGATTCTCCTTGTCCCGGTTCTGCTCCCGCAGAGCGGCGTACTCCGCTTGCAGCTTCTGGACTGGCACGTCCACCGTCCCGCCGTGATACATGAGATAGCCATACGCCTTTTTCATAGCGGCCAGTTCGTCCTTGTGTTCAGCGGCATACTTTTCCCTGGTCCGCTTGAAGCCGATCTTACAGTAGGCATCGTACACGGGTTTGCGGGCCAGGTACGTTTCGTGCGCTTCCAGCGTGGCGGCGATGATCTTCATCCGCTTCTCGTTAGCTTTCATATCCTGACGGATCGTGTCAGCCCGGCCCTGCATCGCGGACAGTCTGGCATTGAAAGCATCCACAGTGACCAGACGCTCCTCCTTCAGATACTTTATGGCCTGCATTACCTTGTCGAGATCGCGGATGGAGCCTTTGATCTGCCCCATCTTGGCCCAGCCGTCGCGCTCATCCTGCCGAAGCTCTATGTAGCGGTTCAGCAGCTCCGGGACCGTAGGCTCTTTCAGCGTGTCCAGGGAAATTGCTAGCTTGTCCAGCCACGCTCTCAAATGCCGGATATGAGCGCGGATGGATGCCATCAAACTGTTGGCGGCCTTGATGTCCCGATTGAGATCGCCGATGTTGGTGCGAATGCCCCGCTTCTCCATCTGAAAGACAGCCGGACCCATGTGAACGGTCGGGATCTTGTCGATGCCCTGTCGGACATAGGAGCGCAGATCTACTCGTTCCGGGCGTCCGTTCTTCTCCAGATAGTCGTTCTGCACGGCCTCCCAGGCGTGTCGCCAGATCTTGCCGTATTTCCGCTCGTTCCAGTCAACGGTGTCCTCCTTGTGGCTGGCCCAATAACGGCTGTTGGGACACTTGTACCGCTGGCCGTTTTTGTCCAGGTCATAGACCTTCCGGCACTTCGGCAGCCAGCGGCCTTGCTCGTCCATTGCCCGCATGGTCAGCATGATGTGAGCGTGGGGATTGCCGGTTCCCTTGTCGTGGATCGCAAAATCGACGCACATGCCCTTGGAGACAAATTGCGTTTGGCAATAGTCCCGTAACATTTGCGGATACTGCTCCGGCGGGACCTCCCGCGGCAGGGCCATCACGATGCGGCGGGCAAGCTGAGAGTCCCATTGCTTCTCCGCCCGCTCCGCCGCGTTCCAAAGCGTGTTTCGGTCTGCAAACTTCGGTGGAGCATTTGGCGGCAGCATGATCTCCGTGTAGACGACACCGCGCTTCTCGGAATAAGATTTCCGCTTGCCATCGTACTCGGAAAACAGGCGCTCGCCGCTTTGGTATGCCGCGCCCGCAACAGCGGATTGGCCGCGGCTTCGCTGGGTGATTGTCACCTTAAAGTGAGGGCACGGAATAGGCGAGACCTCCTTCAAAGATGGGGTAGGCAGCGCAGCGGCCGCAGGGGAAGAACGCTTCCCCTGTTTTTGTGCGGCCATGGCGGGAGCACATCACCCTCGCCCTTCGGAGAACGCAATCCCCCGGTGCGGGGGTATAATTGCGCCCTTGTCTAACGTCAAGGGTCAAGACAGTCGGCCTCCTTCAGCATCTGCGCCAGCAGAGACTGCACATCTGGCTGACGAAACGCAGCCTTGAGCAGCTCCATAACCTGATCATCGGACAGTGCCTCCGGACGGCGGAGAAAGCTCTCCAGCATCCCAGCCCGCGTACACAGACGGTTGGTCCGCGCCCTTCGGGTCAGTTCGCTGATCTGGCGGGCAACGATTTTCTGGTGGTCTCTGGTATAACGCAGCTCACGCTGTGCCTTGTCAATGTCTGCTTGTAGCTTGGCAATCTTTGCGAGATTATCCATGCCGCCCCTCCTTTGCCCGCTGTCGGGTCTCCCACTGCAGCAGTTCCTTCTGACCTTCTTCACTTTCGTAGTATCGTTGGATCATGGGAAGCAAGCACCGCGCCATGCGTTCGATGGCATGGTCGGGTATCTGCATGGATTTGGTATTGCCGGGGTTATTCTTTTTTGCCATTTGATTCCTTTCTCAATAATTTGATTGCATATGAATTCCTCCTTTGCCCTCCGTATTCGGGAGGTGTGTCTTGTGTCGTTCCAACAAAAAAGCTGTGCCTCACATACGGAAGCACAGCTTATAGCCACTATTCAAATTATATTGTAATGTCCGTTATAGAGATCCCTGATGGGGCGGCGCTCAGACATCTTTTTCCTTTCTGACAAATCAAAAATGGGCAAACTATCCCTTTCGCTGTCGGACGGACTTGAAAATTGAATGTGACTGCTGGTACAGATCATCCCGACGCCTTGCTGTCGGGTCCGGTGGGTTTTGTCCTCATACTGTAGAAGGACCGTACTGATGTCTTAAGCGCCGCCTCACCGAAGTCCGTTCCTGCCCCGGCATCTCACCGCGGCGTTTCCGCTCCCTTGGCGCGCAATGTGCGTCACTTCTCCGGGAGCATATCCATTTCGGACGGTCATTCACTTGTGGTCATGGGTTCAAGCCTGGAAACTATCATCTCCTAGCACAGAACAGATTTACAAATCAACCATTGATTTAATCGTTCTATATTGCTATAATAGCACCATGGGAAAAGCTTGTCAATAGCTGAAACGAGAAAAGTTACAAAAATTATAGAACGATGATAACAACATCATTTCATTTGTCGATACAGAGGATGTGCAATGGAACTTATTGAGCAGATACATTTCTCCGGGCATGTGTGGATGGCTGCCTACCTCGAAGGCAGAAACGAGCATTTTGAGATTCGCACAAAAAGCTTATATGGACTGGATCACCAGCTGCTTTGGCATGGTATGGCGCCCATGGGCTCTGTGGCGGCGGATTTCATCTATCTTGATCTCAGCGACCTTCAGGATGCGTTGGCCAGGGTCGACTCCGCGATGGCAAAAGATGATACATCCGAAGTCTCGCGAACGGCGCAAACGCTTCTTCAAAAGAGTGTGTGCTATCTCCCCTTTGCCGTGGAGATTATGCGCACCGCGAGGACCCCGACCAGAAAGCGGTCTTTCCGTGCACTGCGCGGGTTGGTGGAGCGATATAAGAGTTGGCGGAGGACGTTTGAGCATCTGGACGGAGGCGTGTTCTCGGCGCGAGCGGATATTGACCGCCCAAGCCGGTATATGGAACAGCGCAGCCGAGCGCCCCACAGCTCCTATCCCGCGCTAAAGTATGGCGAGGTAAGCCTTGAATCCATCCGTTTGAGCGATGGCGCTCAGCGGTCGTTTCCAGCCCGACCTTATTTAACCGCGGAGGTTCTCAACACAGAAGACGCGGACCAATTCTTCTGCTATATGATAAGCAAGTATCTGCAGGCACAGCTCCGCATGCGCCGCTGCAAATACTGCGGGCGATACTTTGTTCTGCACGGAAACAGCAACCAGGAATACTGCGACAGGCCGATGGAGGGTTCCCGCGGCACATGCAAAGAGGCTGGCGCGATGAAGCTGTATGTTCGGCGGCAGAACACGGACCCCGCCATTCGTGCCTACAAGCGGGCATATAAGACCAATTACGCGCGGATCGCTTACGGCCTCAAGACTAAGGAAGATTTTTACGAGTGGTCGAAGCAGGCACGGCTGATGAGAAACAAGTGCGCAGCGGGGGAAATATCGCTGGAGGACTTTAACGCCTGGCTCGAAAGCGGCCGATGAGTGATATGTGACGCTTTTACCCTGTCAGACCCTTCGCAGCGAGTGGGTTCATATAAGTGATTTGCGAGAGACACCTCTGGTAAAGCACAGCCTCACGGCGGCAGTTCTACCAGAGATGTCAGTCGTGTTCACGATCGTATGTAATCACTCGATATGGTACTTCCCTCTGTTACCGCTGCACGCGGCCGGTGCCGTCGCCGCCCATGAGTTTCTCCACATCGGACACGCCCACGCGGTTGAAGTCACCGATGATGCTGTGCTTGAGGCAGGAGGCCGCCACGGCGAACTCCAGCGCCTTCTGCCGGTCATCGTAGGCGTTCAGCCCGTAGATAAGACCGCCGGCAAAGCTGTCGCCGCCGCCCACGCGGTCGATGATGTCGCTGATCACGTACCGTCTGGACTCATAGAAATGGTCTCTGTCGTTCAGGCACGCCGCCCAGCCGTTGGAGTCGGCGCTCTTGCTCTCGCGCAGGGTGATGGCGATCATCTTCATGTCGGGATAGGCCGCCAGCACCGTGTCGCCCAGAGCCTTATACTTGCCGCGGTCCAGTTCGCCGGACTCCACCACCACGTCCGTGGTGATTCCCAAGGACTTCTGCACATCCTCCTCGTTGGCGATGGCCACGTCCACGTAATTGGCCAGCTCACACATGACCTCGGAGGCCCTTTTGCCGTACTTCCACAGGTTTTTGCGGTAGTTCAGGTCGCAGGACACGGTGGCGCCGCGCTTTTTGGCCTCCCTGACGCTCTCCAGACTCAGCTCCATGGCCGACTCGGAGATGGCCGGGGTGATGCCGGTGATGTGGAACCACTCCACGCCCTCCAGTGCCTTGTCCCAGTCGATGTCACCGGGCCGGGCCAGAGCGATGGCGGACCAGGCTCGGTCATAGACCACCTTGCTGGGCAGCTGATTGGCACCGCCCTCCAGGTAGTAGATGCCCATGCGGCCGGGGCCGCGCTGGATGCGGGACACGTCCACGCCGAACCTGCGCAGTTCCCTAACGCACTCATCACCGATGGCGTTTTCGGGCAGTACGCTCAAAAAACCCGCGTCCAGACCGTAGTTGGCCAGGGACACGGCCACATTGGCCTCGCCGCCGCCGAACGTAGCCTCCAGCAGGGGGCTCTGGAAAAGCCGCTCATGGCCGGGGGCCTTGAGCCGCAGCATGATCTCGCCAAAAGTCAGATATATCATGGTAACTCCTCCAATCGGACCGACTCAGAGCCCGGCGGCCCGGCGGGCCTCGGCGCACAGGGCGGTGATCTTCTCAAAATTATGCGCGGTGATGTCCGCCTTCGGGCAGATCCAGCTGCCTCCCACCGCGTGCACATAGGGGCTGGCGGCAAACTGCCCTATGTTCTCGCTGTTGACCCCGCCGGTGGGGATGAATTTCAGCCCCACAAAGGGCCCAGCCAGGGACCTGATGGCGGCGAGGCCGCCGTACACGTTGGCCGGGAAGAATTTTAGGACCTTCAGCCCGTGCTTGAGCGCGGCCATGATGTCGGTGGGGGTCACGCAGCCGGGGGTGACGGTCACGCCGTGCTCCACGCACCAGGACACGATCTCGTTGTCATAGCCGGGGGAAACGATGAACTTGGCGCCGCACTCCACGGCCAGCCTGCACTGCTCCATATTGATCACCGTGCCGGCACCCACCAGCACCTCGGGGCACTGGTTCGACACGGCGCGGATAGCGTCGGGCGCAGCGGTGGTGCGAAAGGTAATCTCCATGACATCTACGCCGCCAGCGGCCAGGGCTCTGGCGGCGGGGACGGCGTCCTCGGCGTTTTCCAGCACGACGACAGGAACGATGCCCGACGCTGCCATTCTTTTCAGAACATCCATCTTTGATTGCTCCTTTCATTGTCTTTCCTCATTCTGTGTCCGCCTCTCAGCTGTGTACGTATTTTTGCAGTGTGGCGCGCACGGCGCCGGGGCCGGCGGCAAGCTCCGCCAGATACCCGCATACCCGCCGGGCAAGCCCCGCCTCGTACAGGTCTGCCCCGAAGATGTCCACCCGGTGCAGAATGGGCGCCACTGCGCCCTCCACGTCCTGCCCTGGCGTTAGTTTCAGGCTCACCACGCGGGGCCGCAGCGCGTCCAGCAGCGGGTCGGGACTGGGTTCAAAGAGCCTGCCCTCGTCGTCCACGCCCATCAGATACCGAAGCCACCCGGCAAACACCAGCGGAATCAGACGCAGTTGGGCCGCGTCCCGGTCCGGCGCGGCTAAATACGCCTTGAGCGTCTCCCCGAAGCGCACAGGCAGTTTCTGAGACGTATCCGTGGCGATGCGCTGGGGGGTGTCCGGCATGAACGGGTTGGGGAAGCGCACGTTGATGACCGTGTCGATGAACTGCCGCGGGTCCAGTATGCCGGGGTCCGCCACCACCGGCAGCCCCTCCGTATAGCCCATGGTCCGGATGAACGCCGTCAGGTCGTCGTCGCGCATCTCGTCGCTGATTTTGGTGTAGCCCAGCAGGCATCCGTACACGGCCAGACACGTGTGCAGGGGGTTCAGGCAGGTGCAGACCTTCATCTTCTCCGCCTTGTCCACCGTCCGGCGGTCGGTAAAGATGACGCCGGCCTTCTCCAGCGGCGGCCGGCCGTTGGGGAAGTCGTCCTCCACCACCAGATACTCCGTTTCCTCCGCGTTGACGAAGGTCGCCGGCTCCTCCACGCCGTCCGCCGCCAGCATGGCGCGCACGGCGCCGTCGGGACCCGGGGTGATCTTGTCGATCATGCTCCAGGGGCAGGAGACCTTCTCCGCCAGCCACCGGGCAAAGTCCGCCTCCACGCGGCCCTCCGCCGTCCAGCGGTCCGAAAACGCCCGCAGCACCGAGCGCAGCTTGTCCCCGTTGTGGGAACAGTTGTCCATGCTCACCATGGCGATGGGTATGCCCCCGGCCAAATAGCGCTCATACAGCAGCGCCGTCACCTTGCCGAAGTAGCTGGCCGCTCCGCCGGGGCCGTTTTCCATGTCCGCCGCGATGTCCGCAGGCGTCTGGCCGTGGGCGTCCGTGAGGCTGTAGCCCTTCTCCGTGATGGTGAACGAGCACATCTGCAGGCTCGGCGCGCAGAAGATCCGCCGCAGCCGCTCCATGCCGTTGCTCAGATACACCGCCTCGGTGACGCTGCCAATGACGGTTTTAGCCACGCTGCCGTCGGCCTTGAGCGTCACCAGAATGCTGTAGCCGTCGTTGGGGCCCTCCCCCTTGCGTAGGCGGTCGACCGTGATGACGCCCCGGTCCATCTGCCCCGCGTCCAGCAGCCGCTGGGCCGCATGGGCTTGAAATGCCTTGAACAGATTCCCGTTGCCGAAGTGTACCCAAACCGGCGCCTTTGCGGCGGCCACCGCAGCCGCCGTGCGGTCAAAGGCGGGCAGGCTGTAGCCCTTTGCCTCCCATGCGGCGCGCTCGTTTTTCAGACTCTCGGCAGTCAGCTTCATTTGCGGGCGGCCCCCTTTTCAATGGCCTCCCACAGGCCCTGGATGTAGCAGGCACCCAGGGCGCGGTCATACAGGCCATAGCCGGGCATGGCGACCTCTCCCCAGATCATCCGGCCGTGGTCCGGACGGATGGGACCGTCAAAGCCGATGTCGTACAGAGCCTTAACGATCTCATACATGTCGAAGGAGCCGCAGACGGATGGATGCGGGGCCTCTTCAAAGTTGGTGGGGCTGTGGAACTTCAGGTTCCGCACATGGGCGAAGTGGATGCGGCCTTTGAGGGACCGGATCATGTGGGGCAGATCGTTTTTCAGGTTGGTGCCGTAGGAACCCGAGCAGAAGGTGACGCCGTTATGTGGGTCGTCCACCATCTTCATCATGCGCAGAATGTTCTCTTCGTTGATGATGATCCGGGGCAGGCCGAACACGCTCCAGGCGGGATCGTCGGGATGGATGGCCATATTGATGTCGTACCTGTCGCACACGGGCATGATGGCCTCCAGGAAGTATTTCAGGTTGGCGAACAGCTTCTCGCCGTCCACGTCTCGGTACATCTCGAACAGCTCCTTGACGCGGGCCATGCGCTCCGGCTCCCAGCCAGGCATGACCGTGCCGTTCATGTCCCCGGCGATGGATTCAAACATTTTTTCCGGGTCCAGTGCGTCCACGGCCTGCTGGGTGTAGGCCATGGCGGTGGAGCCGTCCGGCAGCACCCGGGCAAGCTCCGTGCGCGTCCAGTCGAACACGGGCATGAAGTTATAGCACACCATGTGGATGTTTTCCTTGCCCAGGTTGGCCAGCGTCTTGATGTAGTTTTCTATATACTCGTCCCGGCGTCCCAGACCGGTTTTGATGTCGTCATGGATGTTGACGGACTCAATGCCGGAGATATGCAGGCCGGAGACTTCCACCTCTTCCTTCAAGGCGTGGATGCGTGCTTGTTCCCACGGCTCGCCGGGCTGAGTATCGTAGAGTGTGGTGATGACCCCGGTCACGCCGGGGATCTGGCGGATCTGCTGCAAAGTCACAGTGTCGAATTTCGAGCCGTACCATCTCAATGTCATTTCCATCGTATAGACAACCTCTCTTTTTCGTCATATCGGCAGCGCTAGGGGCAATCGCACCTCCGGCTGCCGCGGATCTGCATGACATATTGATTAAAGCCTGGGATCATCAATTAACGACGGCCTTTTTCACGCCGCTCGGACAAAGCCTTTGGTCGGGTATTCGTATTACAAAAAGGTCCCGGCCTTGCACCCCGGGACCTTTTCGTCCAAGACACATCTTGGAACAGGAAGAAGAAACGCGCACGCATCGGCTTCCACCGATGGTGTTAACCGGGTTTCAGAAGCACTTGCGGTAGATGGCCTCTTCGCTCTCCAGATCGAAGGGATAGTAGGCGTTGGTCATCAGGCGCTGCTGGTTGGCCTCCACGGACAGGGGGAACGCCTTGAAGTCGCTCTCCTTGAAGCCAGCGTCGTGCAGCGGTCGCAGCGGCAGAATACGCTGCAGAAGGGCGTTCAGCGTGGGGATGGCGTCCTTGGCCTCGCACCCCACGATGGAGGCGATCAGCTCCTTGAACTTCATGATCTCGCCGTCGGGATTGTGCTCGTCATAGTAGTCCAGAATGGCACCGAACAGCATGTAGTTGCTCTCGCCGTGGGGCACGTGATAGGTGCCGCCCAGAGGGAAGCTCATGCCGTGCACAGGGCCGCAGCCCGCCTTCAGAAACGCGATGCCCGCGTAGAAGCTGGCCGTCACAAACTGGTCCATGTACTCGAACCGGGCGTCCTGACCCTTCTCGTCCAGCAACTTGAAGCCCTTGAGAATGAGTTCCATCGCCTTGACGGAGAACAGTTCGCTGGTCATGGTCTTGCGGTGGGGGCTCAGGAACGACTCGGTGGCGTGCACCAGCGCGTCGATGGCGCTGCAGGCAAAGGGCTTGTAGGGCAGCGTCCGCAGCAGATCGGGGATGAGGCAGACCTTGTTGGGGATGATGTCGTCGCTGACCAGGCCCAGCTTGGTCTCGCCGCCGGTGAGCACGCCGTCCTTCTCGTCCTTGACGATGGCAACGGAGATGTTGGTGCACTCAGAGCCGGTGCCGCAGGTGGTGGGCACGGCGATGACGTCCTTCTCATGCACCACGGGGAAGCGCTTGAAATAGAGGTTGTGCACCGTGTCGGGGCGCTTGCAGCCCAGCAGCTTGCACAAATCCATGATGGCGCCGCCGCCCACGGCGATGACGCGGTCGTAGCTTTCATAGGGGATGGCGTCGTACATGGTCTGGATCATGGCCTCGGAGGGCTCGCCGGCGCCGAACTTCTCCTGGAAGACGTACTGGCACTCCAGGCCCAGCTCCTTCATGAAGGGGGTGTAGATGAACTCGTTGGTGAGCACCACGTCCCGTGCGCCCAACTTGAACTCCTCCGCCATCTGGGCGAAGGTCTGGAACTTATACACGGTAGGAGCGAAGATGATCTCTCTCTTGTCCGCCATCAGGCTGGCGGAAAACGCGTCCATAGCCATTTTGTGAATCTCCTTCTATATCAAGTAAAGTCAATGAGCACGCGCAGCACGGATTTGTCGGAGCGTGCCCGTTCCAGGGCCGCCATGCTCTCCTCCATGGGATAGACAGCGGACACCAGCCTGGCGAGCTGATCGTTGAGTACGCCGGAGTTGATGATCTTGGCCGCAGTCTGCATGTCGTTCATGGTGTGGTGGCGTACGCCGCGCAGATCGCACTCGCTGTAGATGATCTTATTGATGTCCAACTCGAACTGCTTGCCCGCGGGAGGCATACCCACCTGGAGCATCACGCCGCCCTTTTTCAGTTGGCGGACGCAGGTGCTGAAGCTGGACTGGACCGAGGTGATCTCGAAGACCCGCTCAAAGCCCTCCCCGCCGGTGGCCGCAGCGCAGATGGCATCGAAGTCCTCGCCAGTGGGGTCCGCCACGGTGAAGCCCATGTCCCTGGCGATGCCGATGCGCGTCTGGTCGATCTCCGACAGGACCACATGGGCCGCGCCGGAAAACCGGCACATGATGCCGATGATCAGGCCGATGGGCCCGGCGCCGCCGATGAGCACATTTTCGCCGGGACGCAGACCGGACCGGCGCACGTCGTGCACCGCCACGGTCAGCGGCTCCACCAGCGCAGCGATCTTATCGTCCACGTCCGGGTCGAATTTGATAAGGCGATTGGCTTCCACCAGCAGATACTGGGTGAACACGCCGTCGAAATTGGTGCCCATGATTTTCACGTTGGCACACAGATTCTCCCGCCCGGTATTGCACGCCTCGCAGGAGCGGCAGGGCCGGATGGTATGGGCGCATACTTTGTCGCCTATTTTGATGTCCGTGCGTTCATCGTTGATGGCGTACAGCTCGCCGCAGGCTTCGTGGCCCATGACCAGGGGCACGGTGGCGGAAGGGTGCTTGCCGTCGAACACATGCAGGTCCGAGCCGCATACGCCCGCGTACTTGATGCGCACCACGGCTTCGCCGGGACCCGGCTCCGGGATAGGCGCGTCTACCAGTTCGACCTTTTTCCAATCGGTCAGCAATAGTTTCTTCATGCAGAGCCTCCTAAAATACCTTGTTGTCTTTGCCGCGTCCTCACAGCTTTTCCTGCCCGGGACGCCGCGTGTTTTCCCGGTTGTAACGGTGCTGCCGGACGCCAAAATTGCGAAATGTATTCAGCGGGGTCCAGGCAACGCCTACCCGTGCGGAGATAAAAGCCTTAAAATCTTCCAGCACCGGCGGTTCCAAGGTGGATACGTCCACCATGCAGGCCTGGGTGGGCTTTTGGAAAAGGTACAGATAATCCTTCTCCTCCACCAAGCGGATGACAGTATCGTAGCTGTTTTCCGACGGCTCGCCGCCCACTTGGGAGGTAAAGCCGTCCTCCCGAAAAGTGTAGTGCATGGTCAGCGTCCGGCCGTTGAGATAGCGGATGATCTGACGGGCGTTGCGGCTCTTTGCGGACCCGACGGAGGGAAGCAGCACGCATCCCAGCACGATGCTGAGCACACCGTAGATATTGCCCATGCCCAGCGCCGCGCCGCCTGCGATCAGAATGACACACAGCACCAGAAAGTAGATCCGCCGGGCGAAGAAGAACGTGCTCGCGATGGCGTTGTCCAGCCGCCCCACTGTTTTTTCGTCGTACCGGATGCTTGCGTTGTACTGCATGCGTGTCGGCCCCCTGCGCCGGTAAGTATTAACTCTGCTGCTCGCGGCGGGCCCTCTCCTTGGCTTCCCGCTTGCGGCGCAGCATCTCGTTGTGGGCGGCCAGCACCTCGTCCCGCTTGGGGTCCTTGAGCATAATGTGGGTCTGCTTGCAGTCGATGCGGTATTCCTTGGCAGTATCCCGGTTCACCAGCTCGGTAATGGCGGCCTTGACGCACTGTACGCTCTTGGTATAGTTGGCGGTGATCTCATGGGCGACCTCTATAGCCGCGTCCAGCGCCTCGGCCCGAGGGACGATCTTGAGAATATTGCCATACTTTGCGATCTCCTGCACGCCCACCTTCTTGCCGGTGAGCGCCATATAGCGCATCATTTTTTCCGGCATGAGCTGGCGCAGCGCGCCGGTGCCGCCGCACACGCAGATGGTGACCTCCGGCTGGCCGAAATAGGTGTCATCCGCCGCCACCAGAATGTCGCACGCCGCTGCGAAGCAGGTGCCCAGGCCCATGACGTAGCCCTGAAGCTGGCCGATGACCGGTACCCGGCAGCCCTCAATGGCGCATACCGCGGCGATATCCGCGTCCTCGTATATCTCCAGCCCCTTATCGTCGAAGGCGTCAAAGTCCCCGGTGTCGGAGCCGGAGACAAAGCCCTTGCCCTCGCCCCGGAAGATGACACACCAGATATCGTCGTTGCGGTTGATCTCCTCAAAGGTCCTGGTGATGGCGATGTTGCCGTCCATATCCACCGCGTTGATAGGCGGGCGGCTCCAGGTGACGATGGCGATGTGATCCTTGACTACAGTTTTCAGATTGGGTGTATCCATAGTTCTTTCTCCTCTTTACGGCGCGTGGCGCCTTACGTTCCTTCCGCCAGTTTCCGCTTGGCCTTTTCGGCCTTCTTCCGCTCCAGCATCTCGTAGTGCTCTTTGAGCACTGCTTCCCGGTTGGGGTCGCGCAGAAGCTGGTGAGTGTAGGTGCAGTCCACATAAAAGTCCTTCGCCTTGTCGTGGTTCGTCAGCTCCTGGATGGCGGTCTTGACGCACTGTACGCTCTTGGTATAGTTGGCGGTGATCTCCCTGGCCACGTCCATGGCCGCGTCCAGCGCCTCGGCCCGGGGCACCACCTTGAGGATGTTGCCGTATTTCGCTATCTCCTGCACGCCGATCTTTTTGCCGGTATAGGCCATGTAGCGCAGCAGCTTCTCCGGCACCAGCTGGCGGATGGCGTCGGTGCCGCCCACCACGCAGATGGTCACCTCCGGCAGGCTGAAATAGGTGTCGTCCGCCGCCACGATGAAGTCCGCCGCTGCGGCCAGCGTGGTACCGTGGCCCATGACGTAGCCTTGGGTCTGGCAGATGACCGGCACCCTGCAGTTGTATACCGCCAGGATGCTGCGCACGTCCGCGTCCTCATAGGCACTCAGAGCCCCGTCGTCGAAGGCGCCGAAGTCATCCACATCGGAGCCGGACATAAAGCCCTTGCCCTCCGCCCGGAGGATAGCGCACCACACGTCGTCGTCGCGGTTTATCTTCTCAAAGGCTTCCGTCAGCTCGTCGTTGCTCTGCAGATTGACCGCGTTGATGGGCGGTCGGGAAAACGTGACGATAGCCACGTGCTCCTTTATTTCAACTGTTACAAAATCCATGCTGTTTTCTCCTGTCAGATGATGCCTTTTTCCGCGAGAGCTTTTATCTGTTCCTCGCTCCTGCCCAGCACGTCGTGCAGCACCTGTTCGTTGTGTTCGCCGATCTTGGGCGCGCGCGTGTAGGTCACGGGGGCGCCGCTCATTTTCAGAGGGCTACCCTGGAAGGTGCACATGCCAGCTCCGGGAACTTCCATCTGCACCAGGCTCTGGCGGGCCTTGACCTGCTCGGAGGCAAACAGCCGGGGCATGTCGTGCACCACCGCGGCGATGACGCCGCCGCTGACCAGCGCCTGCTCCGCTTCCTCTGCCGTGCGGGCGGCAAACCACTCGTGCAGATAGCCCTCCAGTTCCTCCTGATGGGTGACACGTCCCTGATGGGAGTCGAACTTGTGGTCCTCCAGCCGGGGATCGCCCACGATCTTTTTCAGCAGTTCGTAGGTCTTGTCCTCACCGGCGTGCATGACCACGTAGCCGTCCTTGGTGGTATAGCAGTCCGCCGGGGCAGAGATGGGGTCCCGGTTTCCGTGGCGCTCGGGGATGATACCGTTGGCGGAGTAGTTGGCCACATAGGTGTGGAGCATGGAGATCATGCAGTCCACCATGGCAATGTCTATGTACTGGCCCTCGCCGGTCTTCTCCCGCTGCAGGATGGCCGCCAGGATGGCATAGGCGGTGTAGATGCCGGTGGTCAGGTCTGAGATAATGGTCCCCGCGCCCAGGGGGCCGGAGTCCTTGGTGCCAGTGATGGAGTAAAGCCCGCCTACCGCCTGGGCCACCGGGTCGAAAGCCGGCTTGAGCGCGTCGGGGCCGGTCTGGCCATAGCCGGAGATGGAGGCCAAGATGATGCGGGGATTGATGGCCTTCAGATCCTCGTAGCTGATACCCATCTTTTTGATGGTGCCGGGGCGGTAGTTCTCAATGACCACGTCCGACTCGCGGATCAGGTCCTTCAAAAGCTGTATGCCCTCGGGAGAGCGGGTCTGGATGGTGACGCCCTTTTTATTGCGGTTGAACGTGGGCACGTACAGGGACTGTCCGTTCATGAACGGCCCCAGGCTGCGCCCATCTTCGCCCTTGCCGGGGCGCTCCACCTTGATGACCTCCGCGCCCATGTCTGCCAGCAGCATGCCGCAGAACGGCGCGGAGACGAATCTTCCCAGGTCGATGACCCGGATGCCTTCCAGTGGACGATTCATAGCGTGTTTCTCCTTCTGTTTGATTCTTTACGGGTCCGGTCTGCCACACGGCAGGCCGGGCACGGTATCGGCTTATCCTTCCCTGTTCTCAGGAGGCGGCGACAACAGGATCTTGAAGCCCTCCTTTGCGCTGGTCCTGCGGTAGCCCTCCTCCCACTGGTCCAGCGGAAGGATCGCGCTGACAAGCGGCTCCACATTCACCAGCCCGTGCTCCAGCATGCGCAGCGCCTGGAGCCAGGAACTGCGCTCGGAGGCGTAGCTGTTCGTCAAAACGATCTCCTTATACAGGGCCAGATCCATATCTATAGGGATGGGCTTGCCGGGAATGGCCAGCTGGGCATAGGTGCCGGTCTTGCGCAGCGCCCGCAGGCAGAAGTCGGCGGAAGACGCCGCGCCGGCGCACTCATATGCCACGTGGGGGCCAAGGCCGCCGGTGAGGGCCGCGATCTTTTCCAGAGCGCCCTCCTGATCCGCCCGGACGGTCTGCGCGACACCGCCCAGCCTCCGGGCCATGGGGAAGCGCTCAGCCTCGTCAGCCTCCAGGCCGGTCATGATGACATAGGCACCGTTGGCGTGGGCGACCAGCGCCGCCAGCTGTCCCATGACGCCGGCACCGGAAACCAGCGCGTAGTCGCCCGCGTGCAGCTGCGTTCGCTCGCAGACGATGCGCGTCACGCAGGCCAGCGGCTCACACAGCGCCGCGGCCGTCAAGGACACGTTCTCAGGCAGACGGAACACATGCCTGGCCGGTACCACTACGTACTCGGCAAAAGCGCCGTCCCGACCGCTGCCCACGCTTCTGCGCTCCGGGCACAGCATCCGCAGGCCCTGACGGCACCACTCGCACTGCTCGCAGGTGTCCACCGCCGTCTGCACGACTACCCGGTCGCCAATGGCAAGGTCCTTTACGTTCCTTCCCGCCTCCGCGATGGTGCCGGAAAACTCGTGCCCCAGCACGATGGGGGCATTGGTGGGATACACGCCGTGCAGGATATGAATGTCCGAGCCGCAGATGCCGCAGGCATAGACCCGTACCTTGACGTCGTCGTCCCCCGTGACAGGCTCGGGCACATCCATGTATTCCACAAAGCCCGGGCCTTTTTTCGTTTTTACAAGCGCTTTCACAGTAAAACCCTCCTTTTTGGGTCGGAAAGGCTCTGCGGCGGCCCGCCGCCGTCAGGCCAGCAGGTTAGGCAGCAGCATCACGATTTGCGGCACGAACGTCAGCAGCAGCAGCGCGCCCACCATCATCAGCAGATAGGGGACGGACTCCTTGGCGTATTGCTCTATGGTGACGCCGGTGACGGCGGTGGTGACAAACATCTGCGAGCCGAAGGGAGGGGTGATGCCGGCGATGGTCAGGTTGATAGACAGTACGATGCCAAAGTGGATCAGGTCTACGCCGAAGCTTTGCGCCGCGGGCACCAGCAGAGGCGCCAGCAGGATCATGGCGGCGCCGCCGTCGAAGAAGCAGCCCACCACCAGCAGCAGAATGTTGACCACCAGCAGGAACACATATTTGTTGTTGATGCCGCCCATGATCAGCTCCGTCACCATGTTGGGCAGCCGCTCCCAAGTCAAATACTGACCGAAGGCCTGGGCGCCGGCCAGAATGAACATGACGCCGGCGGTAGCGGTGACCGCCTCCAGCATGATTTTTTTGAAGTCGGAGACTTTCAGATCCCGATAGATGAACAAGCCCACGAACAGCGAGTAGACCACGCATACCGCGCCGGCCTCCGTGGGCGTGAACCAACCCAGACGCAGACCCATGATGATACCCAGGGGGATCACCAGCGCCCACACGGACTTAACAAGCGCTTTGGCGAAGGCCTTCATGCCGATGAAATGCTCACGGGTGGCTTTATAGCCGCGCTTTTTGGAGATGAACCAGGTCAGCAGCATCATCAGGACGCAGATGACGAAGCCGGGCAGATAGCCGGCGTAGAACATCTTCGCCACGGACACGTTGGAAGCGGATGCATAGAGGATCAGGATGATGCCGGGGGGCACGATGGGCGTGATGCAGGAGGAAGCCGCGGTGACCACACAGGAGAAGGAACGGTCAAAGCCGCGCCGCTCCATCTCGGGTACCAGCATCTTGGCCTCCAGGGCCGCGTCGGCGTTGGCGGAGCCGGACAGGCCGCCCATCATGGTGGACAGCAGCACGTTCACCTGCGCCATGCCGCCGGTCAGGTGGCCCACCAGGCAGTCGGCCAGATCCAGCAGCCGCTCCGTGATGCCGGCGTAGTTAAAAATGACGCCGGACAGGGTGAAGAAGGGGATGGCCAGATAGGTGAACGAAGAGTTGGCGCTGACCATCTTCTGCAGCATCATCATGATCTCCAGATGCTGGGGGCTGAACAGAAAGTAGGACGTGGCCGAAAGGATCATGGAATAGGCCACGGGCACCTTCATGAACATCAGAACGAACAATATTACAATGGGGAATACCGACCAAAATGTCATATCGCGTATCCTCCTTCCTTATGAGCGCTCTTCAAGAGAGGCCTCCTGGACTTCCTGGCCTCTGATTGTCATGATCAAATACTTCAGCGAATAGTATGCGAGGATGACCGTTCCCACGGGGATAGCCAGGTCGATCCAGAAGTAGGGCAGCTTCAAAATAGGGGTCTTGCGGGCCATGGCGAACACGGCCAGCTGGACGCCCCAGACGGTGAGGCAGATATTGGTGACGAGCACCAGCGCGTGCACGAAGATCATCACGCAGCGCTTTGCCTTGGCGGGCAGCTTATCCACGATGGCTCCCACGGAAACCATTCCCTGGTTGCGGTAGACGATGCCGATGCCGATATACACCGCCCAGTTGAAACAGGCGTAGGTCAGCTCCTCCGACCAGGCCAGCGTCTTGCTGATGACCAGACGGACAAACACGTTGGCGACCGTCAGACCGATCATGCCGATGAACGCAGCGGAACTTAAGACGCACTGAAAGATATACAAGGCTCTGTCAAATTTCTTCATACGCACCTCTCCTTGATGGTTGGGAGAGAGCGCCGCCCTTGCGGCGGCGCTCCCGCTTGCTTACCGGGTCTTTGCGGTGCCTGAATAAGAGTTACTCGGCTGCGGCCTCGTCGCCGCTGATGGAGGCGACCACGCGCTCATACATGCCCTCGGTCCACTCGGGGAAGTAGTCGGGTGTGTTCTTGGCCTCCTCCAGGAAGGCCTCCTTGTCGATCTCGACCATCTCCACGCCCTCGTCGATCAGCTTCTGCTCATACTCCTCTTCCACGGCCTTCTGCAGGGGGATGACGGTGTCGGAGAAGGAGGTGCCCACTTCGTCCAGAACCTTCTGGGCCTCCTCGGGCAGGCTCTCATAGACGGCCTGGCTCATGACAACGCAGGTAGCGGCGACCAGGTGCTCGGTGCGGATGAGGTACTTGCAGGGCTCATACAGCTTGGAGCTGTACAGCAGGCCCATGGGGGACTCGGCGGCGTTGGCCACGCCCTGACTCAGGGCCTGGTAAGTTTCGCTCCAGGCGGTGTTGACGGCGTTGCCGCCCAGCACGCGGACGACCTCGTTCCACATCGGGGTAGCGGCGCAGCGGATCTTTACGTTGGCGAAGCCGTCGCGGTCAGTGACCTTGGTGTCACAGATGACGTTACGGGTGCCGAAATAGTGGACGCTCAGCAGATGCAGGCCGGCTTCCTCCAGCTCGGCGGACAGCTCCTGACCTACGTCGGACTTCCAGAAGGTCTTGATCTGCTCGGGCTCAGAGAACAGGTAGGGGGACATGGCGATGGCAAAATCGGGAACATAGGCGGCGATGTAGGAGAAGTCGCAGTCCTGCACAACGGGCTGGCCCATGGTGGCCATCTCCAGCACATCGGCGCTTCCGCCCAGAGCCTCGGAGACGTACATCTCGTAGTCGATGAGGCCATTGGAGGCTTCCTTCATCTCGTCCAGCCAGTCGGTATACCACTCCACCTTGGGGTCAGAGGAGGTCTGGACCGTGTTGAACTTCAGCGTCACGGCCGGCTCTTCGTCCGCGGATGCCCATGCGGTCATAGACAGGACCATGAGCAGCGCCAGAATGGTTGCGATCAGTCTTTTCTTCATTGGTGTTCTCCTTTTCTCGGGGCTTACCCGAATGATATTTTATAATTGAGCCGGAAACCGGCCAATTACCAGATTCAGGGCCCGCCGCAGGGCGGACTTTCCGAGGGGGGAAGCATATCCAAAGTTTTTGACACGGAAACCGTGAAAACTGTGCAGCTTTCTTGTAAACCGGTCCCGGTACCGGTACCGGAACATGGTATAAAGAAAGGCGCGCCGCTCTCAAGATGAGCGCCATGCCGCACGGAGTGTCCGTCGACTGAAAAACCAGTCCCGGTACCGGTACCGAAAAACCGTACAAACAAACATGGGAAGCTTTCCCCATTTTATTGCACACCCGTGTCTTAAGACCGTTTTCCTACGACCTGTTCAAATCCTTTACGCTGCTGCGTACCAGCAACTCCGGCTTCACCATCACGCTTTGCTGGGGGCGGTTGCCGTTCTCCATCCAGTCGATGAGCAAGTCCACCGCGATGCGGCCTTTTTCACTGGCGTGCTGGCACACTGTCGTAAGCGGCGGCGTGATCTGCGCACTGATGGGCACACCGTCGAAGCCCACTACGGAGATATCCTCAGGCACCCGCAGTCCAAAACTCTGCAGCACCGTCATCAGACTGACGCTCAGATAGTCCGAACCTACCATGATGGCCGTGACGCCCGGTACATCCCGCAGGATATTCTCTACGATGGCCGGGTCCAGAACGCTGTCCGTCTGCTGAATCATCCCCGGCAGAATGGGGATCCCCATCTGGGCCATTTTGTCCTTGTACGCCGTGATCCTCTTGACTGTGGACACAAACGCGCCCGGGGTCGGTATGTACGCGATCTGTCGATGACCGCAGGAGAACAGATAATCCATCGCGGCACAGGTGCCGTTATAGTCGTCTGTCTCTACGAAAACGCCCTCTTCACACTCCGGGATGGAGCCTATCACCACCATAGGAGCGGAACTCTCCACCAGACGCACGGCGGAGTCCCGGTGATTGACCGTCGGGCCCAGAAGCAGAATGCCGTCGATCCGCTGCTCCTGGAAGGCGTCCAGCGCCTCCATCAGGTCGTGGCAGTAGATGAGCAGGATGTGGTAGTCATGCTTTCTGGCCTGCTCCACGATTCCCTCCAGCGTCTCCATGAAGTACTGGTTCGTGAAGATGTACTCCACATCATAGGAAATGGCTACGCCGATGGTATGGGTGCTTTTGTGAACGATGCCCTGCGCATAGACGTTCGCCTTGAAGTTGTAGGAGGCGATCACCTTCAGAATTCTCTCCCGCGTTTCTGGCATAACGTCCGGTTTTTTGTTGAGTACACGGGAAACAGTAGAAGGAGAAACACCGGCCTCTTTCGCAATGCTGTATATCGTAACTGGCTTTTTCAGGAGTCTATCCCTCGATTCCCTATGTTCCTCATAGCGTTTGCTTTCGACTATTATAGCTGAACCACCCAAAATCGTCAAGATAATATATCCAGAAATTGTGCAACCCGCCATTAATTGGAGAGACGCACAAAAAACACAGCCCAAGATCGTCGGTTTCAACAAAACGTCTGCCAGCCAAACTACTTACGGGCAGCCGACAGATCAGACATAAAATGTGTTTGTATTAGGCCTTGTTAAACCCACAGATAATCGGGCGTTTCATGTTGTCGCTTCCAGATTCACCAATATAGAAGTAAGGCAAGCGTGAGTTGTTTGTATAATCTCCTTAACTTTGTGAAACACCCGTCTCCCACTTGGAAATGGCCTGATAGCTCACGCCCAGATGGGCGGCGGCCTGCTCCTGGGTGACCCGCTTTTGGGTGCGCAGGGCTTTGATTGTCTTTCCGATCTCCATAAAAATCCTCTTCCAACGTATTCCGGGGGCCCTCGGTGAGACGAATATAGCACGGGCCGGGCCAAAGGACAATAGAGGCGCAGGGGAGAGGATTCTACCGGCGGTTGAGGACTATTTCTCCCCCATGGCCAGCAGGTACAGGGGGATGGCGGCCAGCTGGGCGGCCGCGGACACCGCCGCCATGGCCGGGATGCTCACGTCGTACAGCGCACCCAGTGCCCAGCTGCCCAGAAACCAGAATATGCCGAAGGAGCACTCGAAAAGCCCGTACCCGGTGGCCCGGCTGCTCTTGGGCACCATGCCGGTGACGGCGGCCTTCAAAATGGACTCCTGGGCCCCCATGCCCACGCCCCACAGGGCCACACCCAGCAGCAGCACCGGCACGGAGTCGGTGAGAAATACCAGCGGGGCGAACATGGACGAGAGGGCGGTAGAGATCACCAGGGCGGTCAGACCCTTCTTGTCATAGAGGTTGCCGAACACCAGCGCCGCCACCGCGTCCACCAGCATGGCCCCGGCGTACAGCAGGGGCAGATTGCCGCTGCTGACGATGGAGCCGGTCTGGGCCAGCGCGCCGGACAGTCCCCCGGCAAACCGGCGGGACACGTGCATGATGATCAGCGCGTAGTCCGCAAAGCCGAAGGCGAACAGGCTGATACCGGCGATGTAGAGCTTGAAGGGCCGCTTGAGCCGGAAGGGCACGTACACCTTCGGCTCCGGCTCAAAGAGCTCCGGATGGGGAAACCGGGCACGGGTGACCAGCAGCAGGACGAGAGTGACGGCGCCGGGCACGGCCAGCACGGCAAAGCACAGCGCATAGGTGGAAAAACTGTCCCCGCCCCGCTTGCACAGCATGACCAGGTACAGCAGCACCGGCCCCAGAAACGCGCCGATCTGATCCAGCAGCTCCTGGATGCCAAAGCTCCTGCCCGCCCCCAGCTGGGAGGCGGCAAAGGACATGATGGTGTCCTTGGCGGGCTTTTTGATGGCCTTGCCCATCCGCTGGATCACCAGCAGCGCGCAGGCGGCGATCCACCCGTGCTCGCCCACCAGCGCCAGAGCGGGCACCGCCAGGATGTCCAGCACATAGCCCAGGATGGTCATGGGCCAGTACTTGCCGGTCTTGTCGGTGAGCCGGCCGAACACATAGCGCATGGAGTAGCCCACCATCTCGCCCAGGCCGGAGGCAAAGCCGATGGCCGCGGCGGAGGCGCCCATCATGGCCATATACGCCCCCCGGATGCTGGAGGCGCCCTCGTGGGTCATGTCGGAGAAGAGGCTCACGATGCCAAACAGCAGAATGAACCCCATGGCCGCCGGTACCGTTTTCTTTTTCTTTCCCACTGTGACCGCCCCGCTCCCTGTGCTTTTCCCTATATGATACTCCCGGCGGCGGATGATTTCAACAAAAAACGCGGGCCTGTCCGTAAAACAGGCCCGCTGCGTGTTTTTTGAGGGATGTCAGTAGTCGATGCGGCTGGGGGTGGCGATCTCGTCCATGGTGTTGGTGCAGTTGATGGAGTTGTCCGGCCTGCGCTTGCAGACCAGGGAGGGCTCGGTCAGCTCCGGGATGTCGTCGGTCTGGCCGCAGGCGAAGGCGTTCATCTTCTCCTGGGCGGTGCCCAGCCGGGCGATGACGCCGCCCAGGCGCACCTCGATCACCTCAAAGCCATTGGGCTTGTTGGTGCTCTCCCAGAGCCTGCGCCAGATGCGCCGGAGCACCTCCAGCGCCTCGACGGTGTCGTCGATGCCGGCGGCCAGCTCTCTCGCCAGATCCCGGTCGCGGCCGCGGACGGCCTTGGCGGCCTGTTCGTGCCAGGCGCACTTGCAGGCCAGGGCGTGGGCCAGGGCGGTATAGAACTCAAACACCAGGCTGTAGGCGGGGTTTTCCTCCGCGTACCGGGCGTAGAGGGGCACCAGCCCGGCGAAGTGCTCCGCCAGATGGAAGGGCTCCATGTCCGCCTCGAAAAGCTCCACCAGCGGATCCTGATAGAGCATGAATTTGCAGGCGTTTGCCGGGTCGGAGGGGTAGGAGACCATGCCAGGGGCGGCGTTGAGAAGGCTGATATCCAAAAAGGCCTGGGCGTCGGCGTCGCAGCAGCGGCGGAAGCGCTCCGCCAGCGCGTCGGGATCGTATACGCCGGTATAGGTCATCTCGCCGTACAGCTGCATACCCAGCAGGGCGGTGAGCATATTCGTCTCCGCGCCGTTGTCGCCCCAGGCGGTGGCCAGCACCGTGTCCACGTCCGCCTCCATGCAGGCGCTCAGGCCCGCCACGGTATTCTCAATGGCCAGGGGGTAGGCCGGCGCCGGGCCGGGCCACGTCCAGAGGCCTCCGGCAAACACGGTGGGCACGCGGAAGGCCGCGTGCTTTTTCAGCGCCGTGGCGTACTGCTCCTGCTTGGCGTGGTAGTAGTCCCAGTACACCAGACTCACCCGTTTGTCCACCGCCGCGATGGCCTTTTCCGAGGGCATGCCGCCGCTGTGGTAGTCGCAGCCGTCCAGGTGGAAGTACATATCGCTCCACATCATGGGCTTCAGGCCGTACTTGTCCGCGATGTCCAGCACCCGACGCAAATGCCGGCCGATGACGGAGCGGGGGTCTTCGTAGCCGAAGCGGGTGAGGTGGACACCAAGGCCTACGCCGTACGCCTCGTCCATGCCGATGTGGATGCGCCGGGAGCGGAAGGGGGCAGAGGCCGCCCGGATCATCTGCTCGATGAACACGTATGTCTCCTCCTGATCCGCCAGCAGCACCTCCTCGTTATCCCGTAGATAGTGCAGCGCCGGCCAGTGCAGCGCCCGCTTCAGATGTCCCAGCGTCTGGATGCAGGGGCAGAGCTCGATGCCGAACAGTGCGCCGTAGTCGTCCAGCCCCTTCAGCTCGTCGTAGGTATAGCGGCCCCGCTTGTAACCGAAAAAGGGCTGCTCCGGGATCTCATAGGTGTCCTCGGTATAGAGCATTGCCAGGTTGAGGCCCATCAGCGCCATCTTCCGCAGGAAAAGACGCACCGCCTCCGGCTTGAGCACCGCGTTGCGGGAGCAGTCGAACATCATGCCCACGGAGCCGAACCGGGTCCGTTCACGTGTGTGGAAGGGGGCCAGGGGCAGGGGAATGAGACTCAGCGCCCGGTAGAACTGGATCGGCTCCGCCCAGATCAGACGCACCGCTGTCCCGTCGCAGTCCACCGCCAGCTCGTCCCCCCGCTGGCAGACGACCTGGGCGCCGCCGCCGTCCGGCACGATGGACAGCTCCTGCCGCAGCTCGGCCAGTGCCTGCTGCCAGCCCTCGGGCAGCTCGCCGGTGATATGCAGCTTGTATTCCATAGTTTCCACGCTCCTTATTCAATATGACAAGACGGCCGTCCGGCCTGATCTGTGTCCGGAAACTATTATCAGGGAAAAACTGGATATTGGGAAGAGGGAAAAACGGCGAATTTGAAAAATCGGCATTTCCGATAGAGCGCGGGCCACTGAATTGTGCGATTTGTCCATTGCGATTTGGAACAAATTTGGCTTTTCTGAAAAGAAAATTGAAAAGAGTATCTTTTACGCACTACGAAATGCCTTTTATGGACTATCTACAAAAGGCAATAAATTATATAATATATCATACGTGGAATGAACTGTCTTTGTGCAATTCATCCAGTGCGTAGAAGGGAGTTGACAAAATGACGGAACTGGAAACGAAAAAAGCAGCGCCGCCGGCAAAGATCAAAAAGCGCCGGTGGAGCAAGGACGACACGGAGCTGAGTCTGCTGGCGCTGCCCACCTTTGTGTGGTACTTGCTGTTCTGCTACCTGCCCATGTTCGGCGTGATCATTGCCTTCAAGGACTACAAGATCACCCCGGGCGCGAGCTTCATCACCAGCCTGTTCAACAGCGAATGGGTGAATTTTGAGAACTTCAAGTACTTCTTCGGCCTGCGGGACTTTACCCAGATCCTGCGCAACACCATTCTCTATAACGTGGTGTTTATCGTTCTGGACATCGCCCTGCCGGTGACGCTGGCCATCATGATCAGCAACATCTATTCCAAGCGCAAGTCCAAGACCTATCAGACCCTGATGTTCATGCCCCACTTCATGAGCTGGGTCGTGGTCACCTACTTCGTATACGCGTTCCTGATCACGGACAAGGGCCTGCTCAACTCCCTGATCCGGGCGCTGGGCGGACAAAACATCAACTGGTACGGGGAACCGAAATACTGGCCGTACATACTGGTCATCATGCATATCTGGAAATCCATCGGATACAGCATGGTGGTGTACCTGGCCAGTATCACAGGCATCGACTCCACGCTGTACGAGGCGGCGGTGCTGGACGGGGCCAACAAGTTCCAGCAGGGGAGGTACGTCACCCTGCCCTCGCTGCGGCCCATCATCATCATGATGTTCATCCTGTCCGTGGGCCACATCTTCTCCTCGGACTTCGGCCTGTTCTACCAGGTCTCCCGTGGAGCCAACCAGCCGCTGACGCCCATGGTGGCCACCTTCGACGTGAAGATCTACCAGATGCTGGTCAACGGCGCTACCAGCCTGGGCAAGACGGCGGCCGCGTCCCTGTTCCAGAGCGTGATCGGCTGCATCACCATCCTGATCGCCAACGGCATCGTGCGTAAGGTCGACCGGGCCAGCGCGCTTATCTGAGGAGGTGGGTCGAATGGCAAAGGAAAAGAAATCCAATCTCAACGAGGGCGTGACCCGGCTCAACCGCATCAAGCCGACGACCAACGTCATCTTCAATATCTTCTTCCTGATTCTGGCGCTGGTGTGCTTTTTGCCGATCATCTTCATCTTCATCATCTCCATCACCAACAACGACGTGATCCGCCGGGAGGGCTACCAGATCTACGTCACCGCGGAGACCGTCTCCGCCGACGCGTACAAGTACCTCTGGAGCCAGCGGCAGACCATCCTCCACGCCCTGTGGGTGTCGGTGTACGTCACCGCCATCGGCACGGTGCTGGGCGTGGCGCTCACCGCCCTGATGGGCTATGTTCTGTCCCGGCGGGAGTATAAGCTCAACGGCTTTATGGCCATCGTGGTGTTCATCCCCATGATCTTCGGCGGCGGCATGGCGGCCTCCTACATGGTCAACACCCAGATCCTGCATCTGCGGGACACCATGTGGATCCTGATCCTGCCCCTGGCGGTGTCCAGCTTCAACGTGACCATCGCCCGAACGTTCTTCCGAACGACCATCCCGGACGAGGTCATCGAGTCGGCAAAGATCGACGGGGCCAGCCAGCTGACCATCTTCTCCAGGATCGTGCTGCCCATCTCCAAGCCGGTGCTGGCCACCATCGGGCTGTTCCTGGCCTTCGGCTACTGGAACGACTGGTTCCAGGCACAGCTGTACATCAACAAGGACAGCCTCCGCTCCCTGCAGGCCATGCTGAACGCCATGCAGAACAACCTGGACTACCTGACCAAGAACCCCACGGCCATTCTGTCCACGGCCAGCGACCTGAAGAAGAACATGCCCCAGGAGAGCGTGCGTATGGCCATCGCCTTCGTGGTGGCCGTGCCCATCGCCTGCATCTACCCGTTCTTCCAGAAGTACTTCATCTCCGGCCTGACCGTGGGCGCGGTGAAGGGATAAGTCCCATATCGTATTGCGGCGATCCCTGCGGATCGTTTCAATAAATA
Organism: uncultured Oscillospiraceae bacterium; assembly: GCA_947587485.1. GTDB lineage: Bacteria > Bacillota > Clostridia > Oscillospirales > Oscillospiraceae > CAJOIG01. The sequence goes on from CANPXZ010000013.1 coordinate 27,008, forward strand.
CACAGCGGAAAAATATTTAATTTAGGAGGAAAACACATGAAGAAGTTCCTATCCATGCTCCTGGCTGTGGCGATGGTCGTTTCCATGTTCGCCTTCATTGGCGGCAGCGCCCTGGCCGACGAGGAAGTGCCCGAGATCGTCTGGTACATGGTCGGCGGCGGTATGCCGTCCAACTATGACGCCTGGAAGGAAAAGGTCGACGCCTATCTGGAAGAGAAGATCGGCGTGCACCTGGACGTGCAGTGCGTCACCTGGGGCGACTGGGGCGACCGGCGTACCAACATCGTCACCGTCAACGAGCCCTATGACATCATGTTCACCGACTCCGGCTCCTACATCAACGACGTGCAGATGGGCGCTTTTGCCGATCTGACCGATCTCATCAAGGAGACCCCGGGCCTGACCGACCTGATCCCCGCCGAGTATCTGCAGGCCTGCGAGATCAACGGCCGGCTGTATGCCATCCCCGCCTATAAGGACTCCTCCATGACCCAGTTCTTTACCTGGACGGCGGAGTATGTGGAGAACCATCCCGAGTATGCCGACGCCCATACCATCGCTGACATCGGGCCCATCCTGCGCGATATCTATGATGAGACCGGCGAGGTGTTCCTGATGAACAAGGACGGCATCTCCGCCATCATCGGCAACAAGTACGACAACATCGGCACCGGCCTGGCCACCATCGGCATCAGCTACACCGCCGGCGACAACAAGATCGTCCCCACCTTTGAGCAGGAGGACGTGCTGGCCGACCTGCGCCTGATGCATGAGTACTTCAACGAGGGCCTGATCAACCAGGATGCCGCCACCGCCACCGAGGCCACCGGCATGTGCGCGCTGGGCGTTGCCCAGGGCTGGCCCACCGCTGCCGACACCGCCTGGGGCCCTGGCCGCGGCGCTGATGTCGTCGTCAGCCAGTTCGAGGACACCGTGCTGTCCAACGACACCGTGCAGGGCTCCATGGCCTGCATCTCCGCTTCCTCCGAGCACCAGCTGGAGGCTCTGAAGCTCCTGGAGCTGGTCAACACCGACTCTTGGGTTCGTGACGCTCTGGCTTACGGCGAAGAGGGTGTGAACTTCGAGTACGTGGATGAGAACGGCGAGCAGCGCGTGCACAAGCTGAACAACGACTGGACGCTGGCCGGCTACACCCAGGGCACCTTCTTCGACATGACCCTGGAGGCCGCGGCTGACACCGGCGTGGAGGGCAACTACTACGTGGACGAGGTCAAGGTTCAGAACGAGAACGCCATCCCCTCCCCGGCCCTGGGCTTCATCTTCGACAGCACGCCCGTGGCTGACGAGCTGGCCGCCTGCCAGGCCACCTTTGCCGAGTACAAGGGCCTGCTCCAGACCGGCGCCGGCGACCCCGACGTGTATGTGCCCGAGATGATGGAGGCCATGCGCGCCGACGGCTTCGACGACATCCAGGTCGAGCTGCAGAGCCAGTTCGACGCTTGGCTGGCCGAGCAGTAAGTCATTCGGCAGCCGAGTGAGCAAGTGAAATAAAAGGGCAGGGCCATTGTTCGCAATGGCCCTGCTTTTTCTCTTGCCTGGCAGGCATATATCATGTATAATAGCGCCGGCCCTATGGCAAATATTTCCGGGCGCCGGCGGGTGCCGTCCATGAGACGTTCTGCAATGTCCCGCGGAGAGTATCCACGAAACTGACAGAGAGGTATCGCTATGTATTTCATCGATCAACGCGTCCAGGTCCTCTGCAACCAATTGGAGCGGCTGCGCTTTCTGGACAGCACCCCCCTCACCCGCTGGCAGTATAAGCG